>DAIBTC010000036.1 GCA_027415345.1 Nitrospirota bacterium | reverse complement strand
GATGGCCGGGATGACATGGCCTCCCGTTCCTCCCCCTGTCACAAGAAGACGGGACTCCGGTCCGTAAAGTCTTCCCAAGGAGCTAGGCCTCCTCTTCCATCTTCTGGACTTCCACGCCGGACTTGTCCTGGTAACGCGAGACAGACAGGATGATCCCGATTCCCCAGGCATTGGCCAGAAGGGAGGATCCGCCGAAGCTCATGAAGGGAAGGGGAATCCCCTTCGTCGGAAAAACGCCGGTCACAACCCCAAGATTCATGAGGGCCTCAAGAACGACCGACAAGGTCAGCCCCTGGACCAGGATCCGGCCCAGAAAATCGGGGGAGCGGGCCGCCGCCCGCATGCCGAGATAGAAAATTCCGCCATAGACCGCCACCACCGCCACAGACCAGAAAAATCCCAGCTCCTCTCCCACGAGGGCAAAGATGAAGTCCGTCCCCGGCTCCGGCAGGACCCCTCCCCCGATCCAGTCATGTCCCAGGCCCTGGCCCCAGAGCCCGCCTGAGCCTATGGCCACGAGACTTTGTCCTAGCTGGGTTCCGAGAAGAGAGGCAGGTCGGTGGGTCTGGGAAAAGTTGTGGAACCGCGCAAGGGCATAGGAATGATGGATGAGAAAGAGCGTGGCCGACACGGCAAGGAGAAGCATGAGGAGGGCCAGCTGGCGGAAGGAGACGCCCGCCAGAAAGAGCATGGCCCCGATGACGATGACGATGAAGAGATCCGAACCAAAATCCGGTTCATGGAGAATGATGGCCAGGTAGGGGAGCATGAGAAGGGCAAAACCCAGAGCCTTGGGAAGACGGAGGGCAAAGGGACGATTGTCCAGAACCTTCTGCTCGCTCCTTTCCTTCGCGAGAAGGGAGGCCATGAGGATGACAAGGACCACCCGCGCAAGCTCTGAGGGCTGGAGTGTCATGAATCCCAGATGAACCCATCGTCTGGCTCCGTTGAGGACCACCCCCACGTGGGGGATCATCAGGAGAAGAAGGCCGGTGAGACCCCCCACCCATAACGGAATCCTTCGTTTCACCCACACATGGTAGTCGATCCGGGAGACGGCGAACATGACGACCAGAGCAATGGCCGTGGACAGGATCTGCCTCGTGAAAAGCTGATAGGGGGAGTTGAGAGAGAGGCGGGCAGACATGACCAGAGCCACTCCCAACATCATCAGGAGAAAGACCAGAATGGCCAGGGCTCCGTCCATTGCGCCCGACGGGAATGGGCCGCGTCCGGAAAGGGGCCGGGAGAGGCCTGAGTCAGGGGCCGGAGCTGTGAGCCGTGTCATGATCCCTGCCTCCCTTTTTCCCCGAACTGCTCTTCCAGACGCATGACGGCCTCCCTGAATCTCTCCCCCCGTTCCTCATAGCCGTGAAACATGTCGTAGCTCGAACAAGCCGGAGAGAGGAGGACCGTCCCTCCCGGGTCTGCGATTGAAAAAGCCCGGGCCACCGCCTCCTGGAAGTCGGAGGCCGCTTCAACGGGAACATGGGGGGAAAGCTCCCTTCGAATCTTTTCCTGGGCCTCCCCAAGAACCACGACCTCTTTCACATGGCGCCTGATTCCCGGAACGAGCGGAAGATAGGAGCCTCCCTTGTCCCGCCCTCCCAGGATCAGGACTGTCGTCGGATGTCCCGAATCGGGGAGACCGGCTAGGGCGGCCTCAACGGCCCCGACATTGGTGGCCTTCGAGTCGTTGACAAAGGTGACGCCCCGAACCGTGGCGATCCGTTCCATCCGGTGGGGCAGGCCGGTGAAGGAGGCGATCCCCTGTTCCAGAAGGGGAAGGGGAATCTGTTGCCCCCTCCCGCGCAGGAACAGGATCACGGCCAAGACGGAAAATCCAAGGTTTTCAAGATTCCCTCCCCCCGAGAGCCTGAAGTTCCGGGTGGAAATCTGCCACCCGGAAGGAACTCCCCCAATCCCGGAGATCTCAAGCCGGTCAGGATGGATCCGGACGACTGGGGCCTCTCCGAAAGAGGTAGGGAGGCGCTCCGAATGTGTGACGAAGGCGGCTTTCGCCCCTCCTCTCTTGCGTCCAGTCCGGTAATCCTCCTGATCCCCGTTCCAAATGACCGTCGTCTTCTCTCCAAAAAGGGAGACGGCGCGGAGCTTGGCCTCCCGGTAAAGGTCATAATCTCCGTACCGGTCCAGGTGATCGGGAGTAATGTTAAGGAGAAGGTAGAGACTCGGGGAAAAAGCCTGCATGGATTCCGTCTGAAAGCTCGAGACCTCGATGACGCCACAATCGTAGTGGGAGTGGCCCCCACTCTTTAGAACCTGTCGGACCCCCTCGGACAGGGGTGTGCCGAAATTTCCTCCGATGAAGGGGGCATGGCCCACCGCCGAAAGAAGATGGCCCACGAGCGCCGTCGTGGTCGACTTTCCATTCGTACCGGCGATGGCGATGACGGGATGGGGCCAAAGGGAGGCCGCCCATTCAAGCTCCCCCCTGACGTGGGCCAGCGGAGGAGCCACAACCTCCCCGGACCAGCGGAGGGGGGGGATGCCGGGGCTCATGACCACCCTGCAGGGAGATTCCCGGATCCAGGGGCCGATCGTCCGATCTCCCAGAATGTGGCCTCCCCTGGATCGGAAGCGTTCCCAGTCCGCCGTGGAAAACGACCCGGAGTCGTCATCCACGACTGACACCTCGGCACCAAGATCGGCGGCCAGATTGGCGGCCGACAAACCCGAGCGTCCGCCCCCGACAACCAGCACCTCCGATCCCCTGGCAATGAACTCCTCCATGGTCCTTCCTCTTCCTACCTGAGCTTGAATGTCGACAGTGCAATCAGGGCAAGAACCACCGAAACGATCCAGAACCGGACGATGACCTTCGGTTCGGAGACCCCGCCCAGCTCGAAATGATGATGGATGGGCGCCATCCGGAAGATCCTCTTCTTCCGGAGCTTGTAGGAAGAGACCTGCAGGATGACCGACAGGGCTTCAGCCACGAAGACCCCGCCGACAATCAAGAGCAGGAGTTCCTGGCGGGTCACGATCGCGGTCATTCCGATCGCTCCCCCGATCGCGAGAGAGCCTGTATCTCCCATGAAGACCTGGGCCGGAAAGGTGTTGAACCAAAGGAATCCCAGGGCCGCCCCAACCATCGCCCCCATGACCACGGCGAGCTCTCCGGCTCCCGGAACCTCGAGAACCTTCAGGTAGGCGGCAAAGACATGATGGCCCACGAGGTAGCTGATCACCACGAAGGAGAGGCTCACCACGATCGTCGGACCGATGGCCAGACCATCAAGGCCATCGGTCAGGTTGACCGCATTGGCTGTGCCGACCAGGACCAGGATGAGAAAGGGGATGAAAAAGGCTCCCAGGGCAGGGTTCAGGGTTTTTAAGAAGGGGACCACGATGCGGGTATCGCCAGAGACACTGCTAAAGAACCACAGGGAGAGCAAAAGGGCCACACCGACCTGGAGGGAGAATTTCTGGCGGGCGGACAACCCCTTCGAACGCTTCCTGACGACCTTGAGGTAGTCGTCCGCAAAGCCGATCGCCCCGTTCGCAAGAAGGCTCGCGATGACCATCCAGACGAAACGGTTGGTGAGGTCGGCCCAGAGAAAAACTGAAAACAGCAATGATCCGGAAATGAGGACCCCCCCCATGGTGGGAGTTCCCTGTTTGGAGAGATGGCTCTGGGGTCCGTCATCCCTGACCTCCTGGCCAATCTGCAGACGCCTAAGGGCCCTTATCAGCACAGGTCCCACCAGGAGGGCAAAGGCCAGGGAGGTGAGCGTGGCGTAGATCGAGCGAAAGGTGATGTACCGAAAGACATTGAGGACCGGCATCATGTGGTGGAGGTAAAAAAGCTGATAGAGCACGGCCTAAATCCCTTCAAGAAGAGGCGCCACCACCTCCTCGAGTTTCATTCCCCGAGACCCCTTGACCAAAAGGACATCCCTCCCGCCAGGTCCCCGCCCACGGCGCAGGTCTTCCGCAAATTCCCGGGCCTCCCGGATTCTTTCCGGCTCCCCTCCCCCCTCCCTGAAGCCCCGCTCAAAGGACTCCCGTTCCTTCCCCCGATACCAGATCCTTTCGAGACCCATGCTGGCGATCTGGCGGCCGATCTCCTCATGGTAGAAAGCCGCCCCGGGACCCAGTTCGAGCATATCTCCCAGAACCGCGAAGCAGCGGGACCCCTTTCGGACTTCACACTCGCGACCGAGCCAGTCGATCGCCTCACGCATCGAGGCCGGATTGGCATTGTAATGATCAAGGAGGAGAAGAACGCCGGACGGATGGTTCTTCCGCTCCATCCGTCCGGGCAAACCGTCATAACCGGAAAGACGTGAGGCTCCCGCCCCCGGATCCAGGTTAAGACCGCGGATTGCAAGAAGGGCCAGGAGCGTGCACCAGGCCAGGGCCAGGGAGGGCCGTGACAGGGGAATTTCAACTCCCCATTGGTCGACCCGGAGGACCATGACCGAACCGGTCCGGAGGGAGGCCGATACGGTCCCCGGTCCTTTCGACCCACCCTCCAGAGAGCCGACCAGGATCTCTCTTTGGGGATCTTCGAAAAGAGGGTCGGACCCAAATTCCTGTCGCACGGGATCCGGCACCACAAGACATCCCCCGGGAAGGACCGCCCGGAGAAGTTTCGACTTTTCTGCCCAGACAGCCTCGATCGTTCCAAGATTCTCGAGATGTCCCGGAGCAATGGCCGTCACGATCCCCACGTCGGAGCGCAAAAGCCCTGCGAGATAATCCATGTCGCCAGGCTTTCGCACTCCGACCTCGAGAACGCAAAAACTATAATCCCGGGGCCAGGAGAGAAGGGTCAGCGGGACCCCGATCTCGTTGTTTTCATTTCCCAGGCTCGCATGGGCGCCACCTTCCGGCATCAGTCCCATCCGCAGGAGCTCCCGGGTAGTGGTCTTTCCGACAGAGCCCGTCAGGGCCACCAGACGATGGCCGGCGCTCCTGTGGGAGTCAAGGGCGAGGCGAGCCATTTCGCGAAGGGCTAGAACAGTATCCGGGACAAGAAGCTGCGGAAGGGAGGAGCCGGAAACGGGCCGCTGGACGACGGCAAAGAGGGCTCCCTTCATGCGCGCCTCCTCGAGATGGTCATGGCCATCCGTCCGGGCCCCCGGAAGGGCCACGAAGACGTCCCCTTCCCGTATCACCCGGGAGTCGCTCCGGGCATTGATCCACTCAAGGCCTGCCAGGCTATCGGGACGGTTGATCCACTCTCCGTCAAGCATTTCGGCCGTTTTTCCCGGAGAAACGAGAGGGGCTGTCATGAAAAGGCTCCTGAGGACTCCCCCATCAGACATTCCCTGGCGACAAGCCGGTCGTCGAAGGAGGTTTTCGTCTTTCCCAGAATCTGATAGGGTTCGTGTCCCTTCCCGGCGATCAACACCGCATCCCCCGGACGCGCGGCGGAAATCGCGAGTCCGATGGCCCGCTTGCGATCTGCCTCCCGGACAAAGCTCTTCCCCGTTTCGCGAATGCCCGGCTCCACCTCGTCCATGATCGCCCCGGGATCTTCCGTCCGGGGATTGTCCGAGGTCAGGATCACGAGATCGGAGAGCAGCCCGGCCACCTTTCCCATCCGGGGACGCTTTCCGCGATCCCGGTCTCCCCCGCATCCGAACACGGTAATGATCCGTCCTGAGGTCAGGGGGCGAAGAGCCGACAGGATATTCCGCAAGGCATCGTCGGTATGGGCATAGTCCACAATCACGGCAAATTCTCCGCCCGGATTGACCCGTTCGAAGCGGCCAGGAACACCGGCCAGGGTCCGGATTCCCGCCTCGATCATAGACGCCGGAATCTCCAGATGAAGGGCACATCCGATGGCGCCCATGATGTTCTGAAGGTTGAAGTCACCCGGAAGGGAGGAGGCGATGCGAATCTTTCCCCCCGGAACCTTTATTGTCCCCTCGATTCCATCAAGGCTTATACGAACCTCTTCCGGATGGATCTCAAAGGAGCGGTCGTGGCCATAAGACAGAACCTTCCTCCCGCTCCCCCGGAGGGAGGACAGGAGCCTCTTGCCGTAGGGATCGTCGCCGTTGACAACAACCCCGGGCCGACTTCCGTCGGGATTGGTCCAGTAGATGAGACGTGACTTTGCCAGGAAATAGTCCTCGAATGTCTTGTGGTAGTCGAGGTGATCCCGGGTCAGGTTCGTAAAGTGGACGGCGGCAAAACAGGTTCCGGCCACTCTCTCCTGGTCGAGAGCATGGGAGGAGACCTCCATCGAGATCGCTTCCAGTCCGTTTGTCCTGGCCCGGGCAAAGGATTCCTGAAGGAAAAGAGCCCCAGGGGTCGTCTGGGGGGCCTCGACCAATCCGTCCCCCAGATCGAACCAGACGGTTCCGATCAGGCCCGTCCTCTTTCCGGAAGCCTCGAGGATTCCCCGTGTCAGAAAACTCGACGTGGTTTTTCCATTGGTTCCGGTCACCCCAACGACGGACATTGTTCGGCTCGGGTGGTCCCACCAGGCCGAGCCGATGACTCCCGCGGCCTCCTGGATATGGGGGGTGGCACAGACCGGGATGTCGGACCTCCATTCGCCGAGCCTATGGGCCACGGAGGGAAGGTGCCTGTCCGGAACAAGGAGGAGGGTGGCTCCCCTGTCGACCGCCTCGCGAAGATGAAGGTCATTGTAAGTGGAGCCGCACCTCAGGATGAAAAGACTCCCCGGTCCCACCGCTCTCGAATCGTCAGTGAGGCCGGATAAGGATTCCGGCAGATGGCCCAATACGGGAGGAGGAAGACATCGACCCATCCACTCCCTTCCCCTTTCCACTCCACCTTCACTGGTCATGTTTTGGCCCCCTGTCGATTTGTCCCAAAGTTCCCCGAGTCATTCTAATCAAAGATCGTCCCTCTTCCCATGACGCAGAGCACAGTTTCTCCGTTTTGCAGACCTTCAGTGTCCCAGAGGAAGATCGGCTCGGGCCACTGTTTTGCCCTCTCCCCGGCCGCTGGCGGGAATTCTGAAATGAACAAGGGCCATCTCCGCCACCTTGCGGAACAGCGGAGCCGCGACGGTTCCTCCCCAGGAGATCCCCTTGGGCTGGATCACGACGACCAGAACCACCAGCCTGGGATTGTCGACCGGAAGAATGCCCACAAAGGAGTCCACGGTCTGCGTCCGGGAATAGGCATGTTTTTCCGGATCATAGACCTCGGCCGTCCCGGTTTTCCCGGCCACGTCAAATCCCGTGATGGCGGCATTCGCCCCAGTGCCGTCGGGTGCGACCACCCCGGTCAGAAGCGAGAGGAGCGTGCGGGAGGTCTCCGGGGAGATGACGCGCCGGACATTCCGGGGCTTGTGTTCATACAGGACCTTCCCTGAAGGGCTCACAACACGGGAAACCATGAAGGGACGCATCAGGGTTCCCCCGTTGGCAATGGCACTTACGGCAGTTGCAAGCTGGATGGGAGTCACACCGATTTCCTGACCCATGGCCAGGGTGTAAAGGGAGCGCTTCGACCAGAAACGGGTTCCCCGGAAAAACCCCCGGGATTCCCCCGGAAAATCGATCCCCGTCCTCTCCCCGAATCCGAAGGCACGAATGTAGTGTTCGAATTTTTCAGGACCCAGCCGCAGAGCCACCTGAGAGATTCCGATGTTGCTCGAATGGGAAAGAATTCCGGCTAAAGTCAGGGTCTTATAGGGCTCCGCATCATGAAGGATCCCTCCGGGGATCGGCATGGCGCCGTTATAGCAAAAAAAGGCGTCATCAAGGGAGACCCGGTGATCGTTGAGCGCCGCGCTTGCGGTGACCAGCTTGAAAATGGAACCGGGTTCGTAGACGAGAGAGACGCCCGGAGAAGGGCCCGCCCAGCGACCCGTGGCTTGGGCGGCCAGAGCTAGGACGGCCCCCGTCCGAGGGTCCATGACCACGACGATCCCCCCCTGGGCATTGACCGAGCGGACCTCTTCGTCAAGGGCATCCTGGGCGTATTCCTGGAGACTTGCGACCAGGGTCGTTTCGATCGTGTTGCCTGAAAGGGCATCCGGAGAGGAGGATTCCGTCTGGAAGTAGGAACGGCCCCTTGCAGAGACCTCCCGGACGATCTTTCCTTTTTTCCCCCTCAAAAACCGGTCGTACCCCATTTCCAGCCCGGAAACGGCCGTTCCGTCGGATCGGACATGGCCAACGACCGACCGAAAAATGGATCCATAGGGATAGGTCCGCCTCTTTTCCGACAGGATATACAACCCCCTGATCCTTCTTCCGATGCGGCGGCGTTCCTCGTCGGAAATTCCATGCTTGATCCAAACGAAACGTTTTCTTGCCGAAATTTTTTTCCGGATGACTTCCCGGGGGATTCCGAGAATGGGTGACAGCTGGAAGGCAAGAAGGGAGGGGTTTTCGTAATGCCTGATCTGGAGAGGGTCAGCAGCAAGGCTCGGGACGGAACGGTTGTCGGCCAGCGGTCGACCGTCGGCCGACAGGATCGTCCCCCTGGCCCCTTCCACAAGAGCCAGGCGTTCCCGCTCGCTCCGGGAAAGAGTGTCATAGAGGGGAGCGTCCAGGACCTGGAGAATGAAGAGACGTCCGAGGATGACGGCAAATCCTGCCATGACAAGGATGACTGCTACGGTTGTCCGTCTCTTCATAGGGTAGGCCCCAAGGACGACGCAAGATCAGTCGCCCGGGAATGATTGTTGACCGGGTTTAGGGAAGATAAAGCACCTCCGCCGGCAAGGCCCTTTCCAGGTGGTTCGCATGGGCATATCCCCGGAGCCGGGCCTCCCTCGTCAGGGAGATCATTTCTTCTTCGAGCTCTTTTTCCCGGGATTCGCTCTTTGCAATATCCTCATTGAGCAGAGTCACGCGCCGCTTGATGCGAACCGATTCGATGCTCACGGACATCGCAAAAAGGAGAGCCAGTAAGCCCCCGACAAAAAACATGAACGCCAGGGACCTCCTTTTCCAGAAGGCCGTTCCTTCACTAGCCTCCGGCAAAGGAGACCCCCCTCATCCTGGCACTGCGGGCTCGCGGGTTTTTAAGGATTTCCTCCTCCCCCGGCTGCAGGGACTTTCGGAAAAGAAGGCCGGCCGCATCATCAGCGACCCATTTCCTGAAGGTGCGTTTTACGATCCGGTCCTCCCCTGAATG
Source organism: Nitrospirota bacterium (assembly GCA_027415345.1). Classification (GTDB taxonomy): domain Bacteria; phylum Nitrospirota; class Leptospirillia; order Leptospirillales; family Leptospirillaceae; genus UBA4572. Next base: position 6,343 of record DAIBTC010000036.1, on the reverse strand, counting down.
AAAGGAGAGGACCAGAAGCCTCCCCCCTCTTTCTTCCAAAACCTGTCGGGAACCGGCCAGGGAATGCTCGAGATTTTCATATTCCCTGTTGACCCGGATCCGGAGGGCCATGAAGACCCGGGTGGCCGGATGCCTTCGGCTCCTCCGGAATCCCTTGCGGTAATAAACTCCGGAGACGAAGCCGGCGAGCTCCACTGTCGTTTTCGGAAGCCTTCCGGATTTTCTGGCCTGAACAAGAGCCCGGGCCACGGGAAAGGCCAGGGGTTCGTCTCCCTCTGAGAGAATATCGGCCAGCTCCTCTTCGGAAGCCCGCTCCAGAAGCTCTCCGGCCGTCTCCCCAGAAGTCGGATCCAGCCGCATGTCCAGGGGACCTTCCTCCGAAAAGGACAGCCCCCGCTCGGCCTCTTCTCCCTGAATCGTCGACCAGCCCAGGTCGAACAGGATCCCGGATACGCTGACCCGGGCCCTTTGCACGTGCTCGGCGATATCCGCATTGTTTCCGTGGATCACCTTGAAGCGGCCGGCGAAGGCCCCACCCGACTCTTCCAGAAAGCGGTCCACGGCACTCCTGTCCCGGTCGATGGCCAAAACCAGCCCTCCCCGCTCAAGAATCGCCCGGGAATGGCCTCCTCCCCCCAAGTTGGCGTCGACATACCAGAGATCCTTGCGAACATCGAGCCAATGCATGGTTTCTGAAAGCATGACAGGACGATGGCCCGATCCTTCGGGAGACTCCTTCAAAAAAGCCCCGAAAGTTTTTGGGTCACTGACCGGACCTTTTCCGGACCGGTGGCCAATCCCAAGCGCTCTCCGTTCCATATTTCGAACTTGTGGAGAAGTCCGACAAACCAGACCTCGTGGTCGAGGGCCGCATAATCCCTGAGAGGGGGAGGAACGAGAATACGGCCCTGACGATCGAGGACTCCTTCCGAAGCCCAGCCAACCATGAACCGGAGATAGGTCCGGAGATCATCGTTCATCTGGGGAAGCTCTTCCCACTTGCGCTCAAGCTCGATCCAGGCGGGTTCGGGATAGACCACCAGACATCCTTCGGGATCGACGCTCATGACAAGGCGAAGGTCTTCTTCGCTCCCTCCCATCGCTTCCCGAAAACGCTGGGGGATCGCGACCCGTCCCTTGGCATCAAGACTGTGAAGAAATCGTCCGCGGAAAAATCCCATCCACTTCCCCCCACCTTTCCCCACTCTTCACCCCTCATTATAGAGAGAGGATTAAAACTGTCAATATTTACCCACCAATTTTCTTTCCGTCCTTTCATGGGCCTTGACGCAAGATCGGGAGGGTGACCAAGGGATCCGTGCTTGAAGAAGAGGAGGGGGTATGAGAAAATGAGACCAGACAAGAACCCATGACAGGAGGAGTCAATGCCGATCTACGAATATTCCTGCAATACCTGTGGCAACGTATTTTCCAAGCTTCAGTCGATCAGGACCGGGCCGGGGGAAACGGAATGCACGAAATGCAAGAGTCTCGACCTTAGAAAGATTCCCTCTTCCTTTGCCAGCACCGTGGCCGGAGCTCCCGGATCCGAGTTTGCAGCTCCCGCGACCCAGCCCTCGGGAGGGGGAGGCTGCTGCGGAGGAGGATGCGGGTGCGGGTGATGATCGACAATCCTCTGAAAGACCTTTGATGAAAAAACTTTTCCTCCAGAAGGCGAGATGGGCGGGCCTCGCTTTCCTGTGCCTGTTCCTTCTTTCCGCCTGCACGATCCGCACCCATTCTCCCCTGAGCTTCCGGCCTTCGGCTCCGGTAATGGAAGAAAAGAACGGCATCACCTATATCCTTCTCCCGATCGAGATCGAGGACAAAGGGGCGAGGACACTTCGGATCCATCTTCGGGAAAACATCCTTGACCTGACGGCCAATGATCAGCACTTCCGCCTGAGGGGGAAGAAAAGTTATCGCTTCATCCTCAAGAATGCCAGCAAGCCCTTCAAAAATCTCTATCCGGCCTCGTGGAAATCCGACTGGACAGACCATTATATGTCGCATCAGGACTGGGTCGTTCCGGCCATCTCCAAAAAAACCGTTCCGCTTCTCTTCATTCTTCCGGGTCCCCCTCCGACCCCCCGGAAGCTTATCCTTCACCTCTCCTACTCCTATCCCCAGACAGCCACCTTCGACGAGGTCAGGCTGGTGGTCCCCCTCCCGGGGGGAGTCTCACCCTCGAATCATTACACCTCTTCCGGAGAATAGCCTCAGGACTTCCTGAAATCAGAAAAGGCCTTCCCTAGGGAAGGCCTTTCTCTCTTGTGACCCGACAGAAATCAGGCCAGCTTCTTGAGCTCACCCAGAATTTCCTGATCGTCACGGGCCGTCAGGATCTCCTGAACCTTCACATACCGGACAATTCCCTTTTTGTCGACAATCACCGTTGCCCGTTTGTTGATGTTGGCCTCTTCAATATAAAGCCCGTAATCCTTGCAGACCGTCCTCTTGATGTCGGACAGAAGCGTCTGCTTGAGCTTCAGGGCCTCCCTCCAGGCCTTGTGGCAGAAAGTGCTGTCGGTGCTGATTCCCAGGACGACTGCATTTGCATCCTCGAAACGGGGAAGATCATTGGAAAAGCAGGTATTTTCATTGGTACAGACAGGGCTCCAGTCAAGGGGATAGAACGCCAGAACAACATTTTTCTTCCCCCGGAAGGAGGAGAGGGTCACAGGCTTCTTGTCCTGATCCTCAAGAGTAAAATCCGGAGCCACATCCCCGACCTTGATTTCAGAGGCCATATCGTTTTCCTTTCAGATTGTGTTGAGTCCAGTTAACCGTGACAGGCCGGAACCCGGCGATAAGAGCCTGATTTGAGCGTCTCGGCCACGGTTTGTCCGATCACGGACGGATTGTCGACCACAATGACCCCATAGGATTCGAGGGCCTTCATCTTGTCCCGGGCCGATCCCTTGCCCCCCGAGACAATGGCACCGGCGTGGCCCATCCGGCGCCCGGGAGGAGCCGTCAATCCGGCGATGAATCCGATAATCGGCTTGGTCATATGGGCGCGGGCAAAGGCCGCAGCCTTCTCCTCGTCTTCCCCTCCGATTTCGCCGATCATGACAACCGCTTCCGTTTCCGGATCCTTTTCGAAAAGGGCCAGGACTTCCCGGAAGTTGAGCCCCCGGATGGGATCCCCTCCGATTCCCACGCAGGTGGATTCCCCGAGACCAAGCTGGGTCAGCTGCCACACCGCCTCGTAGGTGAGAGTGCCGCTTCGCGACACAACGCCAACGCGGCCACGCTTGTGAATATAGCCGGGCATGATCCCGATCTTGGCCCCGTCCGGCGTGATGATGCCAGGACAGTTGGGACCTATGAGCCGGATGGTTTCGCCCTCTTCATTTCTGATATCGAGAATGCGGCGGACGCGCATCATGTCCTGAACCGGGATCCCTTCCGTGATGCAGACAATAAGTTCGATGCCAGCATCCGCCGCCTCAAGGATGGCATCTGCGGCAAAGGCCGGAGGAACAAAAATCAGGGAGACGTCCGGATGGACGGCCTCCACGGCATCCCGGACTGAATCCCACACGGGGAAGCCTTCGTGGACGGTTCCTCCCTTTCCGGGAGTGACCCCGCCCAGAACCAGGGTCCCGTATTCCCGGCAGGCCATGGCATGGTAACTGCCCTCCTTACCGGTAATGCCCTGCACGATGACCCGGGTCGACCGGTCGACAAGAATGCTCATTTTGCTCCTTTCACGGCCAGAACGATTTTTTCCGCTCCCTCGAATAGCTCCTCGGCGACCTGCAGATTCAGTCCCGAATCCCTCAACATTTCACGCCCTTCCTTGGCATTGGTCCCCTGGAGCCGGACCACCAGAGGGACGTGGAGTTTGACATCCTTCGCTGCCGCGATGATGCCTCCCGCGATCCGTTCGCACCGGACAATCCCGCCAAAGATGTTGACAAAAATTCCCTTGACAGCCGGATCTCCGAGAAGGATTCTGAAGGCCTGTTCGACGGTCTCCTTGCTGGCACCTCCTCCCACGTCAAGGAAGTTGGCCGGCGTTCCCCCTGCCAGGGCAATGACATCCATCGTGGCCATTGCCAGTCCGGCCCCGTTGACCATGCAGGCGATCGACCCATCAAGCTTGACGTAGTTGAGTCTGTGTTTCGAGGCCTCGATCTCGAGCTCGTTCTCCTCGAACAGATCCCTGAGGGCCAGCACCTTGTCCTGACGATAGAGGGCATTGTCGTCAAAGGAGACCTTCGCGTCGAGGGCCAGAAGCCGTCCCTCGCCTGTCAGTATCAGGGGATTGATTTCGACCATCATGCAGTCGGTCTCCGTGAAAAATCGGTACAGATTGGCGAGAAGGACAGAGAAAGAATTGTAGAGGTTGACAGGCAACCCAAGAAACGTGGCCACCCGCCGGCCGACAAATCCCTTGCATCCGATCTCCGGATCAACAGAAAGAGTCAGGATCTTCTCTGGATGTGAGGCGGAGACCTCTTCGATCTCCATGCCGCCTTCCGTGCTGGCAAGGATCGAAATCCTCCGGCTCGACCGGTCCAGGACCAGGCTCAGGTAGAATTCCCTGGAAATGGCGGCCCCCTCCTCGATCCAGACCTTTCGCACCAGGCGCCCCTCGGGACCCGTCTGATGGGTCACCAGCGTCTTGCCCAGAAGAGCGGCCACAAGGCCGGGAATGTCCGACGTGTTCTTTGCGATCTTGACGCCTCCTGCCTTGCCCCGGCCGCCCGCATGGATCTGGGCCTTGACAGCAAAGACCTGGGCTGTTCCGCCAAAGATCCCCGTCTTGCTCTCGATCAGGGTTCGGGCCTCTTCGGCCGAATCCACGACAACCCCGGACGGGACGGACACGCCATAGCTTCTGAAGAGCTCCTTGGCCTGGTATTCATGAATATTCAAGACCTTCTCCTCTCGATAGGATTTGTGATGTTACCGGACGGCGTCTCAGGAATCCTTGCGGCGATAATCGGGAAAAAGAGACGGTGCTATCGGACGCTCCGCCCCCTCGAATTCCCGGGCCAGGGCCTGTTCGAAGTTCTCGACATGGGCCAGGGAAACCTCTTTCCAGGAAAAAGGGGCCCTTTCCCTGGCTTCTTTCGAGCCCTCAAGCCCTGCCCTTCGCCCGAAGACAAAAAGCTCGAGAAGGGAATTTCCCATGAGCCGGTTGGTTCCATGAAGGCCTCCCGAAGCCTCCCCTGCCACTAGGAGATTCGGAATGGAGGTGTGGGCATTCTCGTCGGTCCTGATCCCACCGTTCTGGTAATGGAGGGTCGGGTAGACGAGGATGGGAACCTTCGTGGGGTCCACATGATGGCGGGTCATCAGCTTGACGATATTCGGAAAGCGTTTGGTGACTGTCCCCTCCCCCGCATCCCGGTCGATCGAGGCCAGGTCGAGGTAGACCCCGAAAGCTCCGGAAGGCGTGGGGACTCCCCTCCCCTCCGAACACTCCCGGATGATGGCCGATGCGACCACGTCCCGGGTTTCGAGTTCGTTGACGAAACGGCGGCCCAGAACGTTGTACATGCGGGCACCCGCTCCGCGGACAGCTTCGGTGATCAGCATCCCGGCCATTTCGGAGGGAAAGATGACCCCGGTGGGATGGTACTGGAAGCTGTCGATATGGACAAGTTTTGCCCCCATGCGATAGGCCATGCACAAACCGTCACCCGTGGCGCCGAAATGGTTGGAGGTGGCAAAGCCTCCAAGGTGCAGCCGGCCTGTTCCCCCGGTGGCGAGAATGACCGTGCGGGCCTTCACGAAAATGTTCTTCCGGCTGTCGAGATCCCAGAGAACCGCACCGGCACAGGCGCCTCCAGGACCCTGCAAGAGTTCAACCGCAGGAGAAAACTCGAGGATCTCCACGGGAGAATTGACGACATCTTCCTTCAGCACCCGGATCAGCTCGAGTCCCGTATAGTCCTTGGCCGAAATCAGCCGGGGACGGGAGGTCCCACCGCCCTTGCGGAGAGAGAGGTTGCCCTGGGGATCCCGGTCGAAAAGGATTCCCCGGGAAACAAGCCATTCCACCATCCGGGGCCCTTCAGACACAAGAACAGAAAGCAGTGTCGGGTCATTCTCCCCATGCCCCCCCCGAAATGTGTCCCTGAAATGTTCGACAGGACTGTCTCCCTCTCCCAGGGCCGACTGGATTCCCCCTTCAGCCATAACCGTGTTGGAATCGCCGACCCGAAGCTTTGTCGCGAGAAGAACGCTGACCCCCTGCTCTGCCGCATACAGGGCCGCGGTAATTCCCGCTCCTCCCCCTCCGATAATGAGAACATCGACCTCCCGGTCAGGATGCTCCGGAATGATCCTCGTCCCCTGGAGCCGGCTCCGTGACTCGAGAAGCGTG
>DAIBTC010000035.1 GCA_027415345.1 Nitrospirota bacterium | reverse complement strand
GAATGAGATCGTCCTTCGATTTGAAGTGGTAGTACAGGGACATCCGGGCCACGCCGGAGCGTTCGATCACCTCGTTGATTCCGACATTCTCGATCCCGTGCCGATAGAAAAGGTCCGCGGCCGTCTCGACCAATTTCCCGCGGACGCGGGATTCCGACTTTTCCCTGGATCGCTCTGGAGTCTTCATGAAGACAATATTACTATACAGACTTGTCTATATACAATACTAAAAGAGATTAGGGTTCCTCCGTCATCCAGGAAGCCTGTCGACATTTGACAACTTGTTTCCATATTAGTAAACTGGCTGTCATTATTCAGGAGAGATCTTTCGGAGGGACTCATGACGCGCTTCGACGAACCAAAGGGCCCGCCGGTCCGGGAAGCCATGGATCTTCCCGACGAGTCGCGGGCGGTGACCGAGATCATGCTGACGGTTTTCCGGATCAACGGACGTCTTCTGGAAAAGGGAGACGCCCTGGTCCGGACGCTCGGAATCGCCAGCGCCCAGTGGCAGGTGCTAGGCGCAGTTTCTCTTGCGGGGAAGCCCCTGTCCGCTCCCCAGATCGCGGAGGCGATGGGGATCACCCGGCAGGGCGTCCAGAAACAGCTCAACCGGATGACGAAGGAAGCCCTCCTCGAAAAGCTCCCGAACCCGCGCCACGAACGCTCGAGCCTGTACTGGCCGTCAGAGAAGGGCCAACGGATTTACTCCGAGGCCATGCGTCGCGAAACGTTCTGGGCACGGCAGCTCGCGGAGGGCCTCCCCGGCCCGGAGCTTGAGGGGGCGCTCGACCTTCTGAAAGAATTCCATCGTCGTCTCGAAGCCCCGCTTCCCGAAGAAGGAGAGTCATAATGAAGTCTGTCCTTCATGCCGCATCCGGCGCTCTGGCCATGCTCTGCATCGCGTCCTTCTGGATCTCGACCGCCGTGTCGGAACTGTTCCTTGCCCATCCGGCCGTCGCCTTCGTCAAGAGGGCGACCGTCTTTGGCCTGTTTCTTCTCGTACCCCTCCTGATCCTGACGGGGCTCACCGGCATGATGCTCGGGAAGGGCCGGAGAGAGCCCCTGATCGCGAAAAAGACGAGACGCATGCGCGTTATCGCCGCCAACGGACTCCTCGTGATGCTCCCCGCCGCCCTGGTCCTGAACGGGATGGCGGCGGCCGGCCGGTTCGACGCCGCCTTTTTCGCGGTCCAGTCGCTCGAGCTGGCCGTCGGGATCGTCCAGATGGTCCTCATGGGCCTGAACCTCCGCGACGGCCTCATGTTGTCCGGGAGGCGCACTCCTTCCCTCTGAACGATGGGACCCACCTGATCTCTGCCGCATATTCGAAGTGAAGATTGACTTGTCATTATTATACGTATATATATTATATGTAAACGTATTAAAGGAGGTCCGATGAAACCGATCGAATGGCGCGTGGATACCTGCGCCACGCCGGAAGCGCTCTGGAGGATCTGGTCCGATGTCGGAAACTGGCCCCGGTGGGACCATGGGATCGAGTGGGCCCGTCTGGAAGGCCCCTTCGAGGAAGGAACCGCCGGCCGCCTCAAGCCGAAGGGCGGCCCCGAAGTGCCGTTCGTTCTCCTTTGGGCCGACCCCGAACGGGGCTTCTCCGACGAATCGCGGCTTCCGTTGGGCCGGCTGAGGTTCGAGCACCGTTGGCGCCCCCTTGAGAACGGGCGGATCGAGATTGTCCATCGGGTCTGCTTCCATGGCCCGATGGGATTCCTGTATGCATTTCTCATGGGGCCTTCCTTCAGGAGGGATCTTCCGAAGGCCATGAAAACCCTGGCCCGGATGGCCGAAGGGGGCTCTCCGTGAAGACGCCGGAGGGCTCCCGGCGCTTCTGGATCGGGGTTGCGAGCCGGGACCATGCGCTGAAGGGAGTTGTCGGCGGCTTTGCGCAACTCTGTCACGGCAAGGCGACCCCCCTTCTCCGGATGGTCCCGGGAGACGGCCTGGTCTATTACTCTCCCCGGGAGCGGTTCGGGGAGAGCGCGCCCTGCCAGCGCTTCGTGGCCATTGGACGGATCACGGGAAGCGCGGTCTATCCGTTCGACATGGGCCGGGGATTCGTTCCCTTCCGGCGGGATGCCGCTTACGTTCGGGGCGCCGTCGAGGCCCCGGTCCGGCCCCTTCTTCCCCTTCTTACGTTCGTCCGGGACCCTGCACACTGGGGGGCGGTCTTTCGCTTCGGATTCCTGGAGATCACCTCCTCCGACTTCTCGAGGATCGCCCGGGCGATGGAGGTTTACGATGAGCGGGTTTGACTGGACGAAAAGCCGGTTCGAAAAGGCCGAAGACAGTCCGGGATTGCTGCTATGGCAGGTCAGTTCCCGATGGCGCCGCATGATCGAGCAAACCCTTGCCCCCTTCGACCTGACCCATCCCCAGTTCGTCGCGCTGGCGTCGATCGCCTGGCTCGGGCGGAACGGATCCCCGATCAGCCAGGCCGACGTGGCCCGCCACATGAAACTGGACGTCAATACCGTCTCCCAGGTTCTGAGGTCCCTCGAGAAAAAGGGGCTGATCGAACGCAGACGGTCCCCCGACGAACGCGTCCGGAGTCCTGTGCTGACGGAAGTGGGCATCGAGCGCCTCGACCGTTCCCTTCCGGCCGTCGAAACCGCGGACCGGCAATTCTTCGGAGCGCTGGAGCGGGACCTTCCGGATCTTGTCCGATCTCTCCGGGTTCTTCTCCGGGAGGAATAAGCAGGACATTGTCTCCCGAGCATGGAAGATTCAGGAGCGATGCACCCCAAACCCTCCGACACTTGGTCGGTGACAGTCCGGCCAAATTGGCATCCGGCCCTCGATAGTGAGGAATCATGAACTTGCCCCTGCTCCTGTCGGGAGGGAAAGAGTCCTTCCGGTCTCGAGTCGAGAGACCGATTCCGGATCGTGAGCCGGAAGATAGACGAGCGGGCGCTGACGGGAAAAGAGAAGAATCCTTTCAAGAGTATCGACCGCTTTCCATGGATCTGTCGTGACGCCATCCGGCCTCTTTTCCAGCAGGGTCCTCTCGGAATAGCTCGCATCGCCGGCGAGAAAATAGCCGACCCCCTCGATCGTGACGAGAACCGACACATGTCCGGGGGTATGGCCCGGCGTGGGAACGATCGTCACGTCTCCGGAACGCGTCAACGGATATGCGGCCTGAAAAGGGCCAAAGGCGTCCCGGCCGAAAGGGATTTTCCGGAAATCGAGGCCGGAAGGCCATCGATTCGGAAGATAACCCCGGATCCGTCCGAGAAATCCCCGGGCGATGGCAAGTTCTCCGGAAGAAACCCAAATCCGGCTTTTCGGAAAATGATGCAAGCCTCCCGCGTGGTCGGTATGAAAATGGGTCAGAACCACCGTCCGGACTTCGGAGGGCGCGATCCCCAACAGGGAAAGCCGGTGACCGATCTCGTCCCCCTCCCCGACATCCATCTCGACCGCCCAGCGATAGTAGGGATGCCAGGAAGGAAAATACCCGTCGTCCATCGCGCGGCTCGTTTCTCCCGTATCCACCACGATCGGTCCTTCCGGATGATCGATCAGCCAGGCATATATGGGGAGCGGATCTGTCCATTGGGGATCGACGAGGACACGGAGCGGCCCTCCCGGCTTCCGAACACACTGGGCCGACTTGACCCGAACGGAACCCGTCCTTAACGGGTAAATGCGAACCGACATGTTTTCCTCCTCCGCTTCCGGTCTTCACCATTTCCGAAAAGATTCAACCCCGTCCTTTTCCGCCCGCGCCTTCAGGGCTTCGTTCATCGCTTCGAATCCGTGACGGACCCGTTCGAACCAGCGCCGGGACAAGAGCAGGACCAGAAATCCCCGAAATCGCTCCCGGTGCACGAGGTGCATGCTTCCGTCCGCCCGTTCGGTCAAGACAAACGCATGCTCCCCGCTGAAAAGACCTGGGACGGCCAGGGAGCCGAGCCACCGGATTTCTTTTTTCTCTTCCAGCGCTAGAAGAGTGGGATGGAAATTCATCGGCTCGCGCTCCGGCATCCGCACCGAAATCGCGATCCGATTTCCCCGAATCAACGGCCCTTCGGCCCGGACAATCAGGGGATTCCACTCCCCATATCGAGAGAAATCCGACAATATCTCCCAGACATGGTCCAATGGCGCCCGTATCGCGATCTCCGTCTCGACAACTACTTCCATCGGCACTCCTCCTGAACTCGCATGAATTCCATGAGTTAGCGATCGATAACCTTCCGGCCAAAATTTTTTTGGTCTTGCCCGGCCTGGCCGGTCATGCTGACCCCCATCTCTTTCATCAAGGCCGCGAATCGCCCCGGCTCTTCGTAGTGCGGCATGTGGGCGGAAGACTCGAACCACAACAACATCTTGCCTTCCGGCGCATCAAGGAGATCGAAGTAGCGCCGGGTCAGGAGACCCGGTGCGACCTTGTCGTGTCGACCTTGAACGAGAATGATGGGGACATCGAGTTTGGGGGCCTGTTGAAAAAGATCCAGATCCTTCATCGCGGGAAGAAGGGCGTCCTGCACGGCGGAGAGTCCTCCGAGCGCCCGGAACGCCTCTTTAACGGAGTAGTCCGGCGAGGAAAAAAGACGCCAGAGATTCTTGAGTAAGAGCGACCCGTATCGCTCGGTGCGGTGGATGGCTCCGAACGCCGTCATCCACTTCGCCCGTTCCATAAAGGGCGCGCTCCTCGCATACGGAGGATCTCCAAGTTTTCCGAGGACTCCGAGGGCTTTCTTGTGATTTCGCCGTATCGCCTCCTGCCACAGAAAGTCCTGGGCCATCGGCTCGCTTTCCGCAAGACAGATGTCCGACCCGACTCCTATGAGTGCATGGACTCCCTTCGGAGAACGCCGTGCCGCAAGAACGGACAGGCTGGCTCCGAGAGAAAATCTGAGCAGTGAAAGCTCCGAGACTTCCAGTCGTTCGAGGAGAAAATCGATCACCTCCCGGATATCGAGCACGAGCCTCTCCAGAGGCGCGTCTCCGAAAGAGACGTCCGGATGGGAGGATTTTCCGCATCCCCGCATGTCCCAGTAGACGACCCGGTAGGCGTCTTCCCATCGCAAGCGCTTTTGCAGGGCGTCCACCTCGTGAATGATGGGAAATCCTGGTCCAGCCTGGAGAATCAAAAGAACCGGAAGGTCGCGTCTCCCACCCCTCACGAGAACCCATTGGCGATCGTTCCCGATGGACACACGTTCAAGAAGTCGGACGGATGTACTCTTATTGGCCATCTCTTTTCTCTATTCCTTTTTGAACGAGAGCCCGGAGCAGAAGATCTTTGATCTCGTCCTGCCATTGGATCGCCGGCGGATCGCACTCCCGGAAATACAGCATCCGGGCAAACTGCCCCAGAAAACCGATGGTCAGCGTCACCAAAAGCCCGGTGGTTCCCTCCGGGTCGACCACCCCTTCGGATTTTCCTTTGCCGATCCAGTCGGCCAACAGTCCGACCAGAGGAAGAGCTCGCGTTTTCTCGTCGACATGGGGCCAATAGAGACGCAGATTTTCGTGGACGTAAAGGACGGAATCGAGACTTTTGTCAAGGAAACGGACATAAAACTCCACCAAAGCCTCCAGGTCCTCCTGGAACGAATGGCCCGGAGAGAGGGCCTGAGCGACCCCCCGGACCAATTCGCCATAGCAGCGCTCGAAGAGGTGGATCGCAAGGGCGTCCTTGCTTTCGAAAAACTTGTACAGCACCGTATTGCTGTATCCCGTGGCATTTGCAATATCCCGGAGGCTCGTTTCGCATAGCCCGTCACGGACAAACAGGCGCAAGGCCTCCCGGAGAATGGCCTGCTTCGAGGGAGGCTCGTCGGGAGATACCGGTGAAAAGGAGGAGTTTACCGATCGCATGCTTCAAGGTTAGCGATCGATAACCTTGAAGTCAAGGGAAATCCCGTCCTTTTAATCTTCGACTTTTTTGCGAAGGACAGCATGGGTCAAGGGGACGAGCTTGTTCATTCGGCCAGGAATGGATCGATCATTCATAGCTTATACGTAGGAAATTTGATCCTTATTTGTGGAATCCTATAATTCTCCGCATAATCTCATTATGGGATCTTCCTTACTGCTAAGGTCGGAAGAGAATGAGTGTGCAGGGTTCCCTCCCCGATCCGTCCCGTCAGATTTAATACCCCAGGGGCGAACCCCACTCCCCTTCATGAAGGCGTTGTGAAATCCTGTTTTCGATATTGACGCGCACCAATGGCCAGTCGTCGTCCGTCACCGAATAGACGACCGTCGTTCTCCACGATCCGTCCCGACGGCGGGCGTGCTTGCGAAGATGCCCCTCTTCGGTCGCGCCCAGCGAAAGGAGGGCTCTGCGGGAGCGGAGATTGAGATCATCGGCGTAAAATTCGACGCGGGTGGCTCCGAGGGCGCCGAAGATGTGATTGAGCAAGAGCAGCTTTGACTCTAGGTTGAACACTTTTCCCCGGGCAGTGGCGGAGATCCAGGTGTACCCTACGGTGATCCGCCGATGGGTTTCGTCCATGTTGTACATTGAGGTCGTCCCAATTATCCGGCCGCTGGACGTCTCAAGCTGGGTCATTACCTGTCGTCCGCCGGACCGCAGGGCAGATCCCAGGGATTCCATGGAGGGAGGTTCGGATTCGAGACCATACGGGAAGAACTTCAACGTGTCGGGGTCATCGTGGGCCAGTACCAGTCCATGGATATCGGTCATGTCTGTGGGGCGAAGGCTCACAAAGCGTCCATGAAGCGATGGGGTGATCCCCCAATGGTGCCGACTCATTCTGACCTTCTCCATTGTAAACGTCGGATCCAGCCGTTTTATTGTATTGGGGACCATGAGACGGCAACGACCCTCTCCGAAAAAACACGCCCACTGTGGCTGGTCTTCGGAGGAACCCGGAAGACGTCTCCCGCCCTCACTGCTCGAGTTTCATCGCCCACCCTCATCTCCATCGTTCCCTCAAGGATCATCGTAAGGACTTCCTCCGGGTGATGGTGATCGGGAATCAGGGTTCCAGGCTCAAAGTCCAGGTGCCTGAGATGAACCTTTCCCGCGGAGAGTGTCCTGACGAGAATTCCTGTTTCGATTTCTTCCGCCGACAAGACGTTGAATGAATAGAAAAAGGGGCCCATTTTTGTCTCCTGGAATTTTCGTGGATCACTTCTTTTCCCACACCCAGCGGAAAGCGGCCTCGAAGACCGTCCTCCCGTCCTCCCGTCCTCCCGTTCTCCGGGACCATCGCCCCATGGGCCGGAACGATCCTCGTAAAGGGCCACTCCAGCACCCTTTCCACTGAGGCGCGACACAAGCGTCTTCGTCCCAGAGTCCACAGCCGGATTCCCGGGTGGGGGAAAATCGATGGGCGACTCCGAGCAGCCGTCCCACAAGTCGCGTCATCAGACTCTTGCCCTCCAGACGAACAGAGATCGGCCAGGAGAAGGGAGCGGCTCTCCCAGTGAAAGAACACCGTCTCGCTGTGAAAGGGCCCCGCCGAAAATTCGTGCTGTTCGATCGCATCCCCCCAGGGGGATACGGCCCGATCCGAGAGCAGAAAGGTTCCGGGCCGGGACGAGTGGCGTCCGAAAATGGACCGGATCGCATGGAGCTCCGCCAAGGGGAACGCCTCGAGCGACCGATCGAGATGAAGGTCGTGAAATCTTGCCGGGGCGACAGTGTATCAGACTTCCCCCAGCTCCAAAAGGAGCTGCTTTCTGTCGTCCGTCATCTCCCAGGGAGAATGAACAGGCCTCCGTCCGGGAGAGCGATCACCGTCATGCGCTGGCCAAGATCGATACCGAAGATCTGCAGCGGATCCTCGGCGATCCAGAGGCGTGTGTCCACATCTTTGCAGAACGGATTTCCTGGTTCCGGAAGGAAGAGCCGGTTTTTCCTTCCGGTCAGATTCCCTCGGCCGACTGTTCGGAGGCGACCGCATCGACCCCGGCGGTGGCGATTACAGGGATCTTTCCGAAGCCTTCCAGAAGATCGCCCGTCCCGTTGTAGTGGTCGGGGTGGCCGTGGGTGATGAAAACCGCCTTAATGGGCTTGCCGAGCACGTCGGCACGTCGGCGAAGCGCCCGGGCGTCGCTCACGGTCATCATCGTGTCCACGGCGACCAGCGACTCTGCCGTTTCGACCAGAAAGACGTTGGTCAGAAAAGTCTCCGGTCCCGAGGTGACTGTGTGAATTGTGAACTCCGGCGTCGACATGCCTTTTTCCTCCCCGGCGTTTTTTAGACTCTCTCCTATTTCCCGAGGATTCGGATCATGCGGTTTCCTCCCCGCTGGAATTCATAAGGAACCGTTTCAATCGAAATATTGAAGCCTTCTTGTTCCAGATTTTCCCTAACTGGTTCCAGATGGCGGGATGGAACGGCTCCTAACTCGAGAAGTGGAAATACTCTTACCTCCCGGGCCACTCGGCAAAGCTCCCGGATCGACTGGAGATGAAAATCGAAGGAAAGGTGGGGGCTGTAAAGAAAGAGGTAATGAGAGCAAAGGGCGAGTCCGAATTCGCCGGTGTTGAAGGGAAGTTCCGGTAGGGAGGTGTCGAGATACCGCCCCTCTTCGAGGCCCCGAGTATAATCCTCTAGAAATGCGTTCATGGCCTCCCGGCGCGTATCCCCCAGACTCTCCACGGAAGGGATGGAGGTCCACAGAAACTCATGGGCGTTCTTTCGGGTTTCATCGAGAACGGTGTCGAAAACCTGGTCGATCCTTTCCCGAATCTCCTCGCGGGAAAACCGGTAAATTGGATCGACTGACACAACCGCGCCGCCCCGCTTGGTCAGTCCGTCATTGAAGCTTGCCGGTCCATCGGCACATCCCAGAATTCTTTCCGAGAGATTTTCCTCCGAAAGGGCGAACATATCCCGGTATTCCTCATAGGAGCGCCCCCAGGGGACGATCTCGTTCAGAGTAAAGGCCACTCGATCTCCTTTCAAAAATATGGAAAAAATCGTTCAGGATTTCCATTTCTCGCAAGACGGTGCCCGAAGCCCGTCAGACATGAAGTGTTCGAGGCAAATGCCAGGAATGAGGAGACGTTGCGTTGGCGTACCAGCATGACGCAATCCCACCCTTCATCCTCTGGACCGATCAGATAAGATCCCCCTCGCCAAGGAAGATCAGATCGACGCCGCTTTCCCTCAGACAGGGAAGCGTGTGAGCGATATTGCGCTCATAGGCTTCGGCTCCGCTTGTTGGGGCAGAAGGCGCCAATTCGGGGCTGGCCGAATAATCGGCGACTTTGCGAAACCGAAGCAGGTTCAGTACCACCACCTCGCCTACGATCCTACGCGAAAGCAGGTCTCGAACCGAATTCCGCTTCGGCCCCAAGTGGTTGATGCTGGAAAGCCCTATTCGGGAGCTTTCTCGATCCGTTCTTTCAAGGCCCGGTTCATGGACGCAAAGGCCTCCCGGACCGGTTCCCGGATCCGGGCCAGAAGCGTTCCCGCAAGAAGGCCGGAAAAATCTTCTCCATGGGTCAACGCTGTCCGCTCCGGACCCAGGGGGTCGATCCGGAAATAGTGCTCCCCATCGAAGAGTCCCGGAACGACTAGGCGCCCGCGCCAGCGGAACTCCCTTCCCTCCTCGGCCACCAGCACCGTCGGACGGAAGGTCATAGCCTTTCTCCCCGGAAGCGTCATCGTGACACGGAGGACTCCTCCTTTCATGGAGGTGCCGGATATTTCCCTGATGAACGGATTCCAGAGTGGATAGTCCGGAAAATCTAAAAGGACCGACCAGACCTGCTTCGGGGTGGCCGAGATCTCGATTTCCGTCATGATTTGGTGAAGAGCCATCTTTTTTTCCTTGTAATTCGAGGGATCATTTTTTGAAGCCGGTTATTCCCCTGATGTGAGTTCTGGTTTCGCCGGATCTCTCAGATGACCCAATCGGCCCCGTGCTGAAAACATCGGCCCTTTGGCCGCCGCGACAGGTGCAAAACGAAGGAATCCCGTTTCTTCCACCATGTTCCCGTAAAGGGCTTCCATCCCTCCCCGCATGAAGTATGTCTCATGCCAGATGCCGGTCCCTCCCGTATCTCGAAGGAATTGATTCCACCAGGCACGATGAGGGTCCGAATGGGCCCAATCTTCCAGTGATTCAAAGTCCTTCCAATACTGCCGCATGCCGATGTGAAGCGGAAAGAGCGAAAAGAGAAGGGGTTCATGCAATAGAAGGCCTTCCGGGCGCGCCGCAACAGACCGCGATATCTTTGGTCCGATACCGATCACTGTTTTGATGCCGGAGATCCTGTTGACGCGCATTCCAAGGTAAATGACAATCAAATCTGGAAACTTAGTAAGATCAACGGTACGGCGGGCCATAGTCATTCCCGATTTCTCCTTCCAGGATCTTCGTTCCTTTGATGCCGAACAGGGATTTGAAGAGTCTCACATGACGAAGACGAGCAGTGAAAAATAAGCATAAAATCGTTGGCTCTTCCGGGAGTCGCAGGGGCAAGCATGGAGATTTTCCCTCAGTGTGTATGGACAAGAATCGCGCCAAGCTTTGATCCTGATCGGGACATCGTATGATGGTCGAGGGTTCTGTCCGGACCCTCACCATCATTCCATCGAATGCAATCCGATCATGTTTCCTTCCGTATCGAACACCAACGCGATGAATCCGTATTGCCCGATGGAAAACTTTTCCTTGAAAATTCTTCCCCCGTGAGAGGCCGCCCTTTTGGCCTGAACAGCGCAATCCTCGCAAGCAAAATACACCACGGTACTGTTTGCACCGGAAGGAAGCCCTTCCATTTTGACGAGTGCCCCGGTGGCTCCACAACTGCCCTCCACCCATGGGAATCTCCATAACTCCATTCCCGGCAGCGGACTTTCCAGCTTTGTGAGGCGCGCTTCGAAGACGGATTCATAGAACGACTTGGCCCGATCCATGTCCTGGACGCAAACCTCAAACCAGTTGATCGGATTGTTCATGAGATCCTCCAGTTTGTTGGCAGTGAGCGGATCATTGACCTCCTACGGAATTGATTCCAGTTTACAAGTCCGGATGAGATCCCGCTTCTCTTATCTTGCTCACATCGATGGAACAGGATCCGGTCTTCCGAGACAGGCCAGAAGGGCCACGAGAAGCGGCGGGTCGAGCGGACCCGGAGAGCGAAGGGAGAGCTCGATGCGATCCGGATCGGACATGTCGGCGAGGGGCAGAACTCCGACCAGGAGATCGTCGCCGGGAATCAGGTAGGAGCTCGGGTCGTGGAAGGAGGAGATGCCGGCGGCCATGAGAAACCCTTCGGGAGCGCCCCCGGGAATATGGAAGGCACCCGGACCCATCAGAAGGGTGCCCGCCACAGGCCACCGCTCCGGGATCGATTTGGGGAAGAGTCCTACAAAGACGGGGCCGGAGAAAGACGATGGAGCCCGGACCGTTCCTCGAAGACCCGGGTATTTGCGCCACTTTTCCTGGCGATCGATCCGGATTTCGAGATCTTTCGGCGTAAAGCCGTCCACCAGTCTCCTGAAGGCGACGGGGGAGACGCAAACAAGGGACGAGAAGCGGCTGGTGAAGCTGCCCAGACTGCTGAAGCCCAGATCGAAGCAGATGTTCGTGACTTTTTCCGGGGTTTTCAGGAGAAGAGTCTTGGCGAATTCGATACGGAGGGCGGCCAAGTACTCTCCCGGGGGGATCCCCACCGCCCGGCGAAACTGGCGGATGAAGTGCCATGGCGTGATCCGCGCCTCTTCGGCCAGTTCCGGGATGGATGGAGGGTTCCGAAGGAAGCGCCGCATGGTGCGGATGGCGTTCTCGGCCTGTTTTTCGAAGGCCTGTGATTTTTCCTGAGCGAGCTCTTCGGGTTGGGGCAGGAGTCCGACCGATATCATGGTTCACCGTTCTCCGGGCCGGAGGAATTGTACAGACTCTTGCGGCCCAAGGCCCGGATTCATCGAAAGCGCCGAAGATAGCGGAGGTTCGGAGACATCCAGCAGGCTGTCCGCATGCGAAGGGAGCCTCGCCAGGAGAAGAAAAAAGGGGACCGCGAAAATAAGCATGACCGACCCTACCAGTTTGATTGCGGGTTTCACTCCACCCCCTCGGGGCCAAGAATGACCCCGAACTCGACACCGGATTCAAAATTGAGTGTCGTGTTGACGATGTCGCTCCTTTCGTCCAGACACTCCATGAACGGACAGACCTCTTCGAAGGCTGTAAACATGTTGTCGGCCACGATGATCGATCCGGCCTTCAGGAGAGGGTCCACTTTTTTGAAAATTTCGAGATATCCGTTGGCCCAGATATCGTAATAGTCCAGGTCGAAACGACTACCTTCCTTGAAGGGGTATAGAATGCTGAGGTTGACCAAGAGGTCTCCTTCCTGTTCTGTGGATGTTGCAGGGCCTGTTTCCGTCTTTCGGATCCGAAGCGGTATAGGAGAAGATCTCCCTGTCTTTTCGCGGTCAGAATTCGAGGACTTTCTGATAGTGGCCGTCGATCACCAGCAATCCGCGCTTCAAGGCTCCTGTCCTCTCATTGCATAAGCCTCTTTCGTCAGAGATCCATCACCAGATACTCCACCGGTGCTCCGTCCGCATTCTTGATGCATTCTCCTTGTTCGACAAAGCCGGTCTTTTGCACAGGCGGATGGCCGTCGGATGGTTCTTTCGCACGAGCGAGAGATAAAAGCTGTTCCAGTGAACTCCGACTCCCATCAGGAGCTTTGAATCGGGGTTCCCTGATGAAAGACCAGCCTCCATCCCCGGTCGGTTCGGGTCCACACGGAACTGCGGAGCGTATGACGAACGGTTCCGTCAGGATCGCGGAGAATGCTCTGGTAGGTCACCAGGGCGACCGAGGACAACAACAGCCTTGCGGAAAAGTTCGGTAGGGGAAGCTTTGCCCCGATCTCCCGCGGAGGGGTCCGGATCGTGACCTGCCTGTCGTAGATGCGCCCCGAGCTTCCGAATTCGAAAAAACCCTCTGCCAAAATATTCTCCATCCGCTCCTGGGAGAAGCGGGTGTCCGGAAGCCACAGGCTTTCCTCCAGCTTTTTTAAATCCTCCGCTTCCTCCCCGGACAATGCCGTGGGACCGGGAAGATCCTTCAACGGTCCATCAGGGAGATTCTCCTTTTCAGCCAGGGGGAAATCCGGTCGGACGGAGGATTTCTCCCTGCCGGGGGAGTGCCCGGAAATCACCGGGATATACCATTTGGGCCTCATTCGCCCGAAGTCCGTGCGGACATTGCTGCGAAGGCCCCTCTTCGGATCGAGCACGACGGCTCTTCCGGAGTCGCGGGCGAAGACGACCCAGTGCCAGGAAGGGACCCCCTTTTCGAGATGCCATTTGATCGCCAGCAGAGCGAGGTCGGGAAGCCGCTCCCAGGAGGAAAAGGGAGTTTCCCCCAAAGGCGCCTTTGCGCCGAAACGGTTCAGAAGAGCCCGAACATGCGACGTTTCAGTCCACAACGCCCTGTCGTGGGGAAAAATGCCCAGAGACTTTGCCGTTTCCCGCACTTCCCGGTATGAAAGGCCGGTGATCGCAGCCACGCTGGCGATTCCGCAACCTGTTCTGTCGATCTGAACGACAGGATTCACCGAATTGGTTCTCCGTCAAAGAGTAGTCTGAAGCGAAAGAAGTCGGAATATCCTACCGCCTTCCTGTGAATCACATATTACAACAAGGGAATGTCGATCTCTCCCGCCAGATATGTCACCGCTCTTCCCGAGAGAAGAACCCGTTCTCCCCTGACTTCGCAGAAAACGCTCCCGCCCCGCTTCGACAGCTGCCGGGCTGTCATCACGTTTTTTCCCAGCAGCTCCGCCCAGTAGGGGCCAGCGCACAATGGGAGGAGCCTGTGACCGGATCCTCGGAAACGCCGACCTTCGGAGCGAAGTAGCGGCTGACGAAATCGATCCCCTTTTCAGACGTTCCTCCCGGAGCTGTGACCGCGATCCCCGGCCAGTCCAGGGAACCCAGAATCGCGTGGTCGGGGTTGAGAGAGCGTAGATCCTCAGCGCCTTCGAAGACGGCGATGCAAGTCTGTCCGGTCAGGACCTCCACCGGGACGTTTCCCAACCCCATAATCAATTTGTCAGGAGGCGGACAGGGTTTCGGTGGACGTGCGGGAAAGTCCATGACAAGGAGTCCGTTTTTCTCTTTGACGACGAGATCGCCACTCCGGGTATCGAAAACGAGTGAATTCCCGGGATAACCGAGGTGACGAAAGAGAACGTGGGCCGAAGCGAGAGTGGCATGGCCGCACAGGTCGACCTCGCAGGCCGGGGTGAACCATTGGAGTTGAAATTCCGGTCCCGAAGGGACGAAGAAGGCGGTTTCGGAGAGGTTGTTCTCGGAGACGATGGACTGGAGAAGGGCGTCGGGCAGCCATGATTCGAGAGGAACGACCGCGGCGGGGTTTCCCTCTAAAGACGATCCGAGAACGCATCGATCTGGAACAGCCTGAGCTTCAAGGATCCTCGTATTTTCCCTTTTCATCTTTAGAAATCTTAGAGGGGAGAGGGCCACAAAACAAGCTGTCAGAATTGACAGGTCGCACCGGGGCCTCCTTCCCCGACGTCCCGACCTCAGTCGATCAACCCCAGCGAGAGGGCAGTCGCCACCGCCTGGGCGCTGTTTCTGGCCCCCAGCTTGCACATGGTGTTCCGGAGGTGGAACCAGACAGTACGTTCGCTGATTTTCAGAGCCTGAGAGATTTCCCACGAGGTCAGCCCCTCTTTTTTCCAGCTCAACACCTCTTTCTCCCGCGCCGTCAGGGGAACTCCGGAGAAAGAAGGAGGCGAAAAGAGTTTCGAGATCGCCGAATGAAGATGGGGAAGGAGGCACTCGAGCAGGACCATGTGCCGCTTGTGCCGGGGAATCTCGCACCCGGAAAAGGAGAAGCAGCTCCCGGCCGACCGAAAGGGCGGGCGGTATCCCATCGTCACGCCCTCCTCCAGACCGAAATTCCGGGCGCAGTCGATAAACTCCTTCTCCTCCTTCCGGGTAACCTCCCGATAGGTCTGTGTCCAGATCTGGGTTCCGTACTCCCCAAAATGCTTCCGGAACACGGGGTCGACAAGGTGGAACCCCCGTTCCAGGTACATGGAAAGCCAGGAGAGGGGAAATCCCCCGTTGACGATCCAGCCGGTCTCAAGAGCCGGAAGCATTCGGGGATCGGCGGAGGGAATGCCGGCCACGATCCCCGTCGTCGGGACAAGTTCGGCCACTTCCCGGAGGAGATTTTCCATATCCTCTCTGCTTCGGACGGAGAGGCTCCGGTAGGCTGTTTCCGAAAGGGAAACAAGGTCGGATTTCGAGAGACGAGAGAATTTTTGCCGCATGACACCCAGGTTCGTCCTATTTAGCCCCGATATTCGCTTCATTTGTCCTCCCTTTGGGCAGATGACCGTTTGGATGGTCCCTTCGAGCCTCTTTCTGAATCCTTCGGTTCCGATTGGATTATTTTCAAGTCCGTGGAAAAATGAGGGGCCGGACCGTACACTCATTTAATTACAGACGATTGTCCTCCTCCATTAGGGACTGGGGAAAAAAGACGAATACTCCAGCATCAGGGCGCCATTCGGGTCTGATATGGTGGGAGCA
>DAIBTC010000034.1 GCA_027415345.1 Nitrospirota bacterium | reverse complement strand
ATCGCGGTTCTTAGGGAAAATGAGACCCATTTTGGGGGCCGGATTGTCAGGAAAAAGCCAGATTTCAATCTCTGAAGCGATAGACGAGGGCCTTTCCGGAGGCTCCAGGGATTAGACCTCCTCCCTAGGGATCTTTTGGGACGATCCACCATCTTGCCCCAATAACTCCTTTCTGGCCGAAAAGGAGCCGATAGCTCACTCTTTTTTACAGCCTATGGGAAAGAGAATCCGCTCCTGGGTCTCCGGAAACCGTCCGGCTGTTTTCCAGCCTGAGAGGATTTCACGGGAGAGAAAGATCCAGGCGAGAAAGCCTGTGGTGGCTCCGGCAAGCCGCATTCCCGAAGAAAGATCCCCCTCCCGGAAAAAGGACAGGACAGAAAGGGTGATCCCGGCCTGGTAGAGAAGGAATGTCGCGATGGATCTCTTCCGGTTGAGAAGGGCCACCGGAGGCGTCAGATCGCCCGGTCCATTCCGGAGGATCGAGAGAAGCCGGGGGCCGAGATGATAGAGGTGGGCCAGGAAGAACTGGCTTACCCCTCCGACAAGAAAGATCAGGAGAGTTACGGCCAGGGGAGGGTGGCGGGATCCCATGGAGAAAAAAAGGAGAAGACCTCCGGTCAAAAGCCAGGTGACCGATGAGCGGAAAAACCAGAGCGGGATCCGGTTGACGGGCCTGGCCATCCCCAGGGCCCTCTTCAACGGAATCCCGTAGAGGATGACCCCGGCGGCTCCCAGGGCAAATCCCGGGGGAAGGAGAATGGGAAGGGGGATCAAAAGCCCCGGGAGGGCCAGAATAATCCCGGAGGCTGCCAGAAGCCACCCCCTGACCGGAAGGTCCCCCATGAGGGAGCGTCCCAGAAGGGGCCCCGAGGTCCGGAGGAAGACGGCCATGACAAGAAGGGTGAGCCATCCTCCGATCATCATGAGGGCATGGGCGGGAGGAGCCTTGACTAGGGAGAGGGTGAAGACGGGGGAAAGGAGTGTGAGAAGCATCAGGATTCCCAGAAGGCTTCCCGCCAGGAAAAAGGTGAGGGCCCCTCCGATCATGAGGCCAAGACCGATTCCCTGAAGGCCTCCGTGCCCCCGTTTTCCGGCGATCTCCTGGATCACCCGTCCCAGAAAATAGCCTTCCGAGAGAAAGATCACCCCTCCCCCCGCCAAAGAGAGCTTGAGGTTCGGTACAATCCATCCTCCCACAAAAAGGAGTGCCCCAAGAATGACCCCTCCGATCGCCCCCCGGTCCCGGAGATTGTTCCCGATTGCCAGACCGGCGGCTGCAGGAAGGACATGGACGAGAACGGACATGGCGGCCAGGCTCAGAAATCCCAGACCGAAGGCGTGGATCACGGCAAAGAAAAGGGGAGAACCGGCGGCTCCCTTTTTTAGGGCCAGAAGGGCCAGCAGGATCCAGGCGGCCCCCTGAAAGAGATGCATGGCGATAAATCCGGAGGGAGAGATGAAGCCCGCCCGCTCTCCGGCGATGACGGCCCGGCCGAATTTCTTGAAAGTCGTCAACGCTGGATTCACAGGAGAGGCCTCCGGTCGTTCCTTGGATCAAGGGGACAACAGGGCCCCTGGGTAATTGACCCCTCAATTCACGATAGTCCTATCGGGATCTCCTGTCCATGAAGGGGACAGAAGGGAAGGAAAGAGGGGCTGGGCCGAAAAATTCCGGAAATCCCGATAAAGGGAGGAATGGAAGGTTAATCCCCGGATGAGTCGTGAAAGGCAAGGCCCGGCTCGAAAGAATGCCCGTTCTCAAAAAGAAGTCGGGCCAATGGGGCCCTGATTATAAAAAGAAATTCGGAAGAGTCCGGGCAATACGCAAGGCCAAAGACGGGGAGCTAGGCCTTGCGAAATCACCGAATCTCCCGAGAAACCGGGACCTGCCTTATGGGTCCATTGGGGATCCTTTCCAGCCACTCATGACAGTGAAAGGCCCTTTTCAGGAATATCCGAATACGTGGTGAAGAGAGTGTGATATCTTTCCTTTCATGATTCTATGACCGTCGTCATAAGAAAGTTCAGATTGATGTGGTATCTTTTAAAAAGTTTCCCAACAATTCGGACAACCCCTTCACAAGGAGCCTGTCATGGAAAAGACCAAAGTGACCTGTCTCAAGAACGGTCCCTATGAAATTACCGGTGAGTTGTCTATCGTGGATGCGAATGGAAAGGTCGTCAGCCAGTCGGGTGTTGCCACCTACCATCTCTGCCGGTGCGGGGGCTCCCAGAACAAGCCCTTCTGTGACGGAACCCACGCGAAGATTCACTTCAAGTCTGAATAATTGAGGTGGGAGGGTCCGGAGGGGACCGGGGAGGGAAAGAGAAGTCCCGTCCCGAAGATCAGGGGGCTTGAAGGAATCCTCTGGGATCTTTCCCCCGCCCTTTTCCGTTGGACCCCCAAGCTTTCGGTCTTGTCCGGGAAATGTTTCAGGAGCGTTTTGGACCCGGACCGGACACCTTTCAGAGGGGGAGGCCTCCCTCCTGCCAGATTCCAGGAAATCCGGGAGAAGAGGCTATGAATGGTCGCCCGGGTGCGGAGCTTTCTCTTGCCGGACCTGCGCTCCCAAAAGCTTCCGGAACTACGGCACAAGAACGGGTGCCGGGCTTTTACTCCCTTTTTTCCCCTAAAGATCCTTTCCCCTGATCAAGGGAGCCTTCGTCCGGACCGGTTCCTCCGATAAAATCCCTCTCCTCACCGTAGAATTGGCCGTGGCGTCACTCTCCGGCCGTCAGGAAAATCCATTGAAGGAGAAGGGCCTACCTGCTACAATAAAGCGTTTTGCATACGGATTGTCAGGTTTTTATCCCGGAAAGTATCCATCCATGGTCTCGGCGAAGGGTCTAGATCGCCGCCTTTAGATGAAGGAGTTTTGTGAATGCTGGAACAGACGCTGGCCATTATCAAGCCGGATGCGGTCCGGAAGAAGTTTGCGGGGGCGATCCTGGCCCGTTATGAAAAGGAAGGATTCCGGATCCGCGCCATCAAGATGCGCGCCCTTTCGAAGGCCGAGGCCGAAGGATTCTATGCCGTCCACAGGGAGCGGCCGTTTTTTGCGAGCCTGGTCACCTTCATGGTCAGCGGTCCTGTGGTTCTGGTGGTTCTCGAAAGGGAAGATGCCATCCTGGGACATCGCCAGCTCATGGGGGCCACCGATCCGGCCAAAGCCGAAAAAGGCACGCTTCGGGCC
This sequence comes from Nitrospirota bacterium, assembly GCA_027415345.1. Taxonomy (GTDB): domain Bacteria; phylum Nitrospirota; class Leptospirillia; order Leptospirillales; family Leptospirillaceae; genus UBA4572. The sequence continues at coordinate 12,399 of DAIBTC010000034.1, read as the reverse complement.
CTCTACGGAGAGTCGATCGAGTTCAATGCGGTCCATGGATCGGATTCGCCTGAAACCGCCCGCTTTGAAATCCCGTATTTTTTCTCCACCGTCGAACTTGTCGGCTAGGACATGGCCTCCCAAAGGGTCCTGATTGTCGGACGGGGTCCTGTCGCCTTTCTGGCCGCCCGCCTCGCGGCGGTCCGCGGGTACGACCCCACCCTGGCCCTTTTCTCCGGGCCGGGAGGACCTGCGCTATATCTGGGAGGGAAGGAGGGAATCTCCTCACTTGTCGAGGCGGAAAGCTCCACTCCGATGGGCCTTGGGCACGCCTCTTCCGATCCGTCCCTCCCCTTCCTCCTCTATCTCGGAATCCCCCACAGGCTTGTGGGATGCCGCCTGACCCCGCTTTCCCCCTCCCCAGAAGAGGAAGAACGGTTTTTTCCCGGGCGCGAGATCCTGCAAACCATTCTATCCCCTGAGCTGGACGGCCGGATCGAGTTAAGTTACAGAAAGACGTCGGTCCGGGGGGCCCTTGGACAGAGAATCCTCGACTGGTTCATGGAGCCGGAACGCCAGAAGGAGTCCCTGTCCCGTCCCGTGAGGAAAGAGGCCGCAAAGCTTCTGCCCCCCTGGAGATCCCTGCTCGAAGACCTGGCCCCTTTTGCGGGACTTTCGACAAAAAAACCCGAGGCCGCCGAATCCCTTCGTCTCCTGGCCCATCTGACCGAATCCCGGGGGGTTGTCCTCTCGGGCGGGGGGATCTCCCCCGAGATGGCGGGGATCGCGACCCATCCTGTGGAGGGCGACTCCCTCGTCCTGGAAAAGCCGAAACGGGGCCGGGGTTTGACCACTCCGGGACTGGACCAGACCTTTGACCGGGTTCTGGCCCTGACGGGCTCTCCTGACCCCCCTCTGGTAGGCGGATCCTGCGTCTGCCTTCCGGAGAAACTCTCGCCCCTCTGGCCTTCCTGTGTTCTTCTTCGGGACTCTCCCGGCCGACTCTCCATCCTTCTGCGCGAGGAGGGCGGAGGAAAGACCCCGGGGCGAGCCCGTCTCATGATCCCCTTCCGGGGCCAGAAGGATCCGGAAGAGGAGATGAAGTGGTGGGTTGACCGGTGGAACCGGGAGTCCCTCTTTCCCTTTCTTCGCCCGGAATCGCTCGAGATGGCAACGCCCGGGCCCCGGCTCTCATCGTCCGGCGCACCCCTTCCGTCCATTCGGGAGGTGACACCCTTCCTGTCCGTGGGGGGGGCCCTGTCCGAAATGGTCGATCCGACACTCCTTCCTGTCATTTGCGAGGATTTCTGGGCCGATCTCTCCATGGCCCTTCCCAATCTTTTGGCGAAACGGGAGTCCTGAAGCCGGCAGGAGGGGCCAGAGGGACAATGCATGACGCAAAAAAGAAAAAGGATGGATCCATGAACCTCTCCCCCAGGGAGTCTCTCGACCGTCTCTCCCGCGGTGTCGTCGATCTTGTCTCTCCGGAGGACCTTCTTAAAAAGCTTGAGAAATCCGAGACAACGGGCCTGCCTCTGCGGGTCAAGGCGGGATTTGATCCCACGGCTCCCGACCTCCACCTGGGCCATGCGGTCCTCCTCATGAAGCTCCGGGAGTTCCAGGATCTGGGACACCATGTGCTCTTTTTGATCGGGGACTTCACGGGGATGATCGGGGATCCCACGGGCCGCTCCGAGATCCGGAAGCCTTTGACTGATGAGGAAATTTCAGCAAATGCCGCCACCTACCGGCAGCAGGTCTTCCGGATCCTTGACCCTGAACGGACCGAGGTGCTCTTCAACAGCCAATGGATGAAGAAGATGGGGTCGGATGGCCTGATCCGGCTGGCCGCCCGCCAGACCGTCGCCCACTTCCTTGACCGAGACGACTTCAGAAAACGCATGGAGCAGTCTCTTCCCATCCATCTCCACGAACTCCTCTATCCCCTGATCCAGGGGTACGACTCGGTCGCCCTCAAGGCCGATGTGGAGCTCGGCGGAACCGACCAGCTCTTCAATCTCCTCGTGGGCCGCGATCTTCAGCGCTCCTACGGACAGGAGCCCCAGGTGGTTCTCTCCCTTCCCCTCCTGGTCGGGCTTGACGGGGAGAAGAAGATGAGCAAGAGTCTCAAAAATGCCGTAGGAATCCAGGACGACCCCTTCGACATGTACGGAAAGCTCATGTCCATTCCCGACTCCGCCATGCCCGCCTACGCCCTCCTTCTGACCACCCTTGCCGAAGGGGAGATTGCGGCGGCCCATCCCCGTGACGCCAAGGCGAGGATCGCCTACGAGATCACCGAACGCTTTCATGGGGGGGAGGAGGCCCGGAAGGCCCAGGAACGCTTCGTCCGTCAGTTTTCGCGCCGGGAAATGCCCGAGGAGATTCCGGTGGTGGCGATTTCCGGCCCCTTTCCGCTCCGGCTCTCCACCCTCATGGTCCAATCGGGCGCGGCCCGCTCCGAATCCCACGCCAAGCAGCTGATCCTCCAGAAGGCGGTGGACCTCGACGGAGCGACCGTCACCGACCCCTTTGCCGAAGCCTCTCCGGACGGTCAGATCCTCCGGGTCGGGAAACGATTTTACTGCCGGCTTGTCCGGGGCTGAGGCCCCCTGGGCTCCGGTCCCCCCTTGTCTCTCCCGGCCGGGTGGCGGAAAATGAAATGTATGGATACCACGATCCTTCCGGAAGCTCCTCCTGGCCCAAAAAACTCCTCTTCCGGGGAAAAAGACCTCTGCCTTGTCCAGTTCCCGGTCCTGGGGATGACCTGTGCCGCATGCACACGCCGGGTCGAGAAGGCCCTGTCGAAGGTGCCGGGTGTGGCGGAGGTCACCGTCAACCTTGCCACCAACAGGGCCCAGGTCTCCTTCGATCCCGCCCGGACCTTGCCGGTGGACCTGACAACGGCCGTCGAGAAGGCGGGCTACACCCCCCTTCCCGAACAGGCCGACTTCTATGTGGAGAGTCTGACCGACCGGGCCTCCGAGGACAGGATCGACAAGGTCCTCAAGGCGAATCCGGCCGTTCTCTCGGTTCTGGTTCTCCCCGCCCAGAACAGGGTCAGGGTCTCATGGCTCCCAGGCGAACTCACCTTCCAGGGAATCCAGGCTCTTCTCACCCGGGCGGGCCATCCCGGAGTCCCGATCGAGGGGGAAGGAGCCCTCTCCCGGGAGATTGAGCCGGTCCGTGCCCTTCGGCGCTCTCTGGCCCTTTCGCTCCTCCTGTCGGCTCCGGTCCTCCTCCTGTCGATGGTTCCGCCGGTTAAAACCGCCCTCCAGCAGCTCCTTCCCGGTCCCGAGCCCTTCACCCTCCATTTTCTGGAATTTCTCCTCTCGGCCGGGGTCTTTTTCGGGCCGGGAGCCCGATTCCTGAAGCCGGGTCTCTCCGCCTACCGACACCTGTCCCCCGACATGAACAGCCTCGTGATCACCGGGACCGGAGCCGCATTCCTCTACAGCACCCTGGTCACCTTTGCCCCCTTCCTTTTTCCCTCGCCCGCTCGCCATGTCTATTTCGATTCGGCGGCCGTGGTCGTCACCGTCATCCTCCTGGGACGCTATCTTGAGGCGCTGGCGAAGGGACGGACGGGCCGTTCGGTTGAGGCCCTCCTTTCGCTAGCCCCCGATCAGGTCACCCGGATCGAAGAGGGGACGGACCGGAAGGTCTTTCTCCGGGAGCTCTCGGTGGGGGACCGGGTGCGGGTGCGGCCGGGAGACCGGATCCCCGTGGACGGGGTTATCGAAAGCGGAGAGGCCCTCATTGATTCGTCGATGATGACCGGAGAGCCTGTCCCCGAGTTCAAAAAGGCCGGGGACAGGGTGGTGTGCGGGACGGTCGATACCGATGGACTGCTTGTGATCGTGGCGGAGGCCGTGGGCTCCGAGACGCGGCTCTCCCGGATCGTCCAGGCGGTCATGCGGGCCCAGGGAACCCGACTCCCCGTCCAGCGGCTGGCCGACCGGGTGGTGGAGGTCTTCACTCCGGCCGTCCTGACCGTGGCCGCCGCAACCTTCGTCTTCTGGCTTTTTTGGGGCCATTCCCCCTCTTCCCTGACAACAGCGCTCCTCTCGGCGGTCTCGGTTCTGGTGGTGGCCTGCCCCTGCGCCATGGGGCTGGCGACCCCCGCCGCCGTCATGGTAGGAACCGGCCGGGCGGCGACCCTGGGGGTCCTCTTCCGGAAGGGCGAGGCTCTGGAAACCCTTGCGGGGATCGACACGGTTCTCTTCGACAAGACGGGGACTCTCACCTTGGGACATCCCCGTGTGGTCCGGTGGCGGCCGGAAGACCCGGCCACCCTCGCCCCCCTTCTTTCGCTTGCCGCCTCGCTCGAGACCGCCACCACCCATCCCCTGGGGCGTTCCCTCGTCTCCTTTGCAAAGGAAAGGGGGGTGGAGCTTGTTGTCCCCGAAAACGCCCGGGCGATAGCCGGCCGGGGCCTTTCGGGGCGGGTCCTGGACCACGAGATTCTGGTGGGAAGCCCTGCCCTTCTTTCGGAGCGGGGACTGGATCCGGGGGATTTTTCCCGGGAGGCCGCCTCCCTTGAATCCCAGGCGCTCACCCCCCTCCTTGTGGCCTGTGACGGAAAGGTCGTCGGCCTTTTCGGAGTGGCCGACCCCGTTCGCCCGGAGGCCCGGCAGATCGTTTCGGCCCTGAAGGAGAAATCGATCCGGGTGGGGATGGTGACCGGGGACGGGGCGGATGTCGCCCGGGCCGTGGGGGAGGAGCTCGGGATCGGAGAAATCTTCTCCCGGGTCTCGCCCGAGGAAAAGGGAGGTCTGGTGGCGGGGCTCGTCGAAAAAGGGCGGCGGGTCGCCTTCGTGGGAGACGGGATCAACGACGGACCTGCGCTCGCGGCGGCAAGTGTCGGAATGGCCCTGGGTTCCGGCACGGACGTGGCCATCGAAACGGCCGATATCACCCTTTCAGGGTCAGGGCTCGGGAAGGTTCTCCTGGCGCTCGAGATTTCGAGGGCCACGATGGGGACGATCCGGATGAATCTTGTATGGGCCTTTCTGTACAATATTCTGCTGATTCCCTTGGCCGCAGGGCTCCTCCGGCCGTTTTTCGGGATCGGTCTCGATCCCATGCTGGCCGGAGGGGCCATGGGGCTCTCGAGCGTCTTTGTCGTCGGAAACAGCCTAAGACTCGGCCGCTTTGAGCCTCCGGTGACGGAAGCCGGCCCATCCCATTCTCAATGACCTCAGCAAAAAGGAGCCACGATGACAACAACTCTCAAGGTCTCGGGAATGACCTGCAACCATTGCGTGATGGCGGTGACGAAGGCCCTTCGGGAGATCCCTGAGGTTCTGGAGGTTCAGGTGTCACTGGAAAAAGGAGAGGCGGTCGTTTCCGGGGACGTTCCGAGGGATATCCTGGTGGCCGCCATCCGGGAGGAGGGGTACGAAGCGGAGTAAGGCTTCCTGGCGCATCCTGCTTCCCGGAGAGACGGAGGCCGGACCTTTGCCGGAAGATAGGCCCTGGCTCCTGGTTTTTGCTCAGCCGGCCCGGGATCCGTTCTTCCTCTTTTGTGTCACCAGGTATTTTGCCAGGGCGGGATCGATCTCCTTGTGAAGCGTGATGGAATAGGGGCCAAAACGCCCTTTGAGACGCGAGAGGAGCGCCTCCTTGGGAGAGACGTTGATCCGGGTGGGGATCAGGTGGATCCCCCGCGGGGTTGAGACCTCCTCGAGTTCGAGAAGGGAGGGAACGGGCCCGGGAAATTCCTGGAGGATCGATCGGAGGTCGTCGAGATCCTCTCTCTTGAGTCCGTCGCTCCGGAGGCGGATCGCGACCATGCGGTAGAGAACCTCGGAGATCTGGTCGAGGGTGGCCACTCGTGTGGCCCGGATCTTGGTGCCGAAGTCGTTGCGCTCAAGAGAGCCGGTCACATGGAGCGGAGACTGGATCACGAGAGCCGTTTCGTTTTTCTGGAAGATGTCCGGAAAAAGGACAATCTCGACCGTCTTCTCGAAGTCCATGAGCTGGAGCTGGGCCATCCGGTCCCCTTTCTTGGTCTTGATTTCCTTGACCTGAGAGAGGATGCCGAAGACCGAGACGGTCGTTCCCTCGGTCATCAGGTCGAGATCCGAGAGCGTGGGACAGTCGAGTTCGAGCAGAAGTCCGGCATAGGCGGTGAGGGGATGACGCGAGAGGTAGAAACCGAGCGCCTCCCTCTCCTCGCGGAGCAGGGTCTTTTCATCCCATTCGGGGGACGGCGTCCAGGGAGCCGGGTCTTCGGTCTTGGAGTCGAACTCCCGGAAGAGCTTGGCCATGGTTGATTTCTTGGGCTTCTTCTGGCCGGCTACCCAGGAGAGCAGGGGGTCGATGTTGGCGATCGCCTCGGCCCGGCCGACCCTCAGACTGTCGAAGGCCCCCGCCTTGATGAGGGCCTCGACGACCCGCCGGTTGACTTTCCGACCGTCAATCCGCTTCATGAAATCGGGGAAGCTTTGGTAGGGCCCCGCCTCCTGCCGTATGTCGAGAATCGCCTCCACCGCCTGTTTCCCGACATTTTTCACGGCTCCCAGTCCGAACCGGATGGTCCGCTCAGGAAGAACAGTAAAGTCGAAGAGGCTTTCGTTGATGTCGGGGGAGAGAACCCGGATGTCGAGCTCCCGGGCACCTGCCAGGAAGGTGCCGATCTTGTCGGTGTCGTCTAGGGCGTTGGTCAGGAGGGCGGCCCAGAACTCGACGGGGTAGTGGGCCTTGAGAAAGGCGGTCTGATAGGAGATGAGGGCGTAGGCGGCGCTGTGGCTCTTGTTGAATCCGTACCCGGCGAAGTAGGCCATGAGGTCGAAGATGTGTTCGGCCTTCTCCCGGGGAATCGCCCGCGCGACCGCTCCGGTGACGAAGAGGTCCTTCATTTTGGCCATTTCCTCGGGCTTTTTCTTACCCATCGCCCGCCGGAGGAGATCGGCATCTCCCAGGGAGAATCCCGCCAGGACATTGGCGATCTGCATCACCTGCTCCTGGTAGACGATGACCCCGTAGGTCTCCCGGAGGAGAGGTTCAATGTCGGGATGCTCGTAGACGATCTCCTTCGGATTCTTCTTTCGCTTGATGAAGTCATCCACCATCCCGGAGTTGATGGGGCCCGGGCGATAGAGGGCCAAAAGGGCGATGATGTCCTCGAACTGCTCGGGGGCAAGCTTCACCAGGAGATCAGTCATTCCCCGCGATTCGAGCTGGAAGATTCCCAGGGTCTTTCCCGTACAAAGGAAACGGTAGGTCTCCGGGTCGTCTAAAGGGATCCGGTCGATGTCGAAGGCCGGCGTGTGGGCCCGGATGCGCCGGACGGCATCTTCGATCAGGGTCAGGGTCGTGAGCCCCAGGAAGTCGAACTTCACCAGCCCGACCTTCTCCACGTCGTCCTTGGTGAACTGGGTGACCGTCTCCCCTCCGGCTCCCCGCATAAGAGGGACATGGTTCGAGAGGGAGTCCTGGGAGATGACGATCCCGGCGGCATGGATCGAGGCATGGCGGGTGATCCCCTCGAGCTTCATGGAAAGGGAGACCAGCCTGTCGATGGCGGGATCCTTTTCTCGAAGCTCCGCAAAGTCCTTGTTCTCCTTGAGCGCCCTTTCCAGGGTCATCTCGAGCGCGGTGGGGATCATCTTGGCCACCCTGTCCACCTCGGCATAGGTCATTCCGAGGACCCTCCCGACGTCCCGGATGGAGGCCTTGGCCCCCATCGTTCCGAAGGTGGCGATCATGGAGACCTTGTCCGCGCCATATTTCTTCGTCACATAGTCGATCACCTCGCCCCGGCGGTTCATGCAAAAATCCACGTCGATGTCGGGAAGGCTCACTCGTTCGGGATTTAAAAAGCGTTCGAAAAGAAGGCCGAAGACGATGGGATCGATATTGGTGATCCGGAGCGACCAGGCGACCAGCGATCCGGCCGCCGACCCCCGGCCCGGCCCCACGGCGATCCCCCGTTCCCGGGCGGTCCTGATGAAGTCCCAGACGATCAGGAAATAGCCGGCATAGCCCATGGCGCGGATGACCCCGATCTCCCGCTCGAGACGGGCCCGGTAGACCTCCTGGCGGTCCGGAGGAAGTCCTGTCTCCTCAAAACGCCGTTCGAGGCCCTCCCGGCTTTTTTGGGAAAAGAGCTCGTCGACCGGAAGGGCCGCCTCCCCCAGGTCGGGAATGTATTCGGGCATGTAGGTGCTCTTGAGGTCGAGGGAGAGGTCGACCCTTTCGGCAATGCGGAGGGTGTTCGAAATCGCCTCGGGGATTTCCCGGAAGGCCTCGATGACCTCCCGGGGCTCCTTGAGATAGAACTCCTCCGCTCCGAACTTCAGGCGGTTCGGGTCGTCGAGTGTCTTGCCGGTCTGGAGGCAGAGGAGGATGTCGTGGGGGAGGGCATCTTCCCGGTCGAGGTAGTGGCAGTCATTGGTGGCGACAATCGGGATCTGCATCTCCCGGGCAAGCGACAGGAGCTCCCGGTTCGCGATCCGCTGCTCCTCGAGGCCGTTGGCCTGCATCTCGAAGAAATACCGGTCACGTCCGAAGATGTTGCGGAAGACGTCGGCCGTGGCCAGGGCCCGGTCCCGTTCCCCCCGCGTGAGAAAATAGGAGACCTGGCCCTTGAGGCACCCGGAGAGGGCGATGAGACCCTCCCGATGGCGGTAAAGCAGCTCGTAGTCGGCCCGGGGCCGGTAGTAGAAGCCTTCGAGGTGGGACAGAGAGACGATCTTGAGGAGGTTCTCGTATCCCGTTCGGTTTTCGGCAAGCAGGATCAGATGGAAGGAGGCGTTGTTGATCTTCTTGCCCCCGTGGGGACCCCCGGCGGGCATGAAGAGATCCTCCCGGTCGAAGCGGGAACGGGGGGTGACATAGATTTCGCATCCCAATATGGGCTTGATGCCATGCTTCTTCGCCGCATTGAAGAATTCGATGGCCCCGAAGAGGTTGCCGTGGTCGGTCATGGCCACCGCCGGCATGCCAAGCCTTTGGCACTTCTCCATCAGCGGGTCGATCTTGTTGGCCCCGTCGAGAAGGCTGTACTGGGTGTGGAGGTGGAGATGGACGAACTGGTCGTCCCCGTTTCCGGTCATCAGGGTCCTCTTGTATTTGGGCCGACAGGCTCCTTTAGGACCAATCGGCATCGTCGGGGTGGTCGGGTGACAACATCGAATATCATGATAGAAAGGCCCAGGATTCAGGGAGCCTGTCCTGATCCTGTTCTATCTTCCCCAAAAGCTGCCGGTCGAGCAAGAGACTGTCCGCACCCGAAAACCGTCATTTGCCGGAGACTCTTCTCTTCCTTCGGGTCCCAAGGATGCCCGGGACCCGGAAGAGGAGTTCGTGAGGGGGCCCGTAAGGGCTTTCCCGGCTCTTCCAGGTAACTCCTGACGGCAATACAGCCTTTGGCGGCATCCCTCACAGGCGGAATCCTTCGGGAAGGATCAATGGGGGCTTTCGGAGTTGGCCTCTGGATCAGGGCTCTCCCGGAGGAATCCCGATTCCCGGGGCCTTAAGGCATCCGGAGCCCAAGCCTTCCCTGGAGGCAGAAGTCCCGAAAAGAGGGTCAATCGTCCCAGGCATTGTAAATCTTCTCTGTGACATGTTCCTCCCCGATTTCCGCGAGAAACCGGGAGGGGGGCATCGGGCCACCGCCTCCGTATCCTGTCATCGAGGGGACCAGGAGAAAGAGGTCCTGGCGGGCCCGGGTCACCGCCACATAGAAGAGCCGCCGCTCCTCCTCGAGCTGCTCCTCGATCTCCTTCGACTTGTTGGAGGGGAAGACCCCTTCGTTGAGCGAAAGGAGAAAGACTGTGTCCCACTCGAGGCCCTTGGCCTGATGGATGGTTGAGAGGATGATCCGGTTTGCCTTCTCGTCGCCTGCATTGTCTTCGGATCCGGCATCGAGCAGGGCCAGTTCGGCCAGAAAGAGGGAGAGGTCTCCCTCCGGAGGGATCTGGGAGGCGAGAGCCAGAATGTCCGAAACCCGGGACTCGGGGTCCTCGAAGATTTCGTAGATGAGCTCCTGATAGCCGGTTTCAAGGATCTTTCCGATGAGGCCCGCCACATTTCCCGGGTCCTCTTCCTTCATCCGGGCCAGGGCCGCCAGGCGTTCCCCCATTGTGGCAAGGCCTCCCCGGACCCCGCCAGAAAAGGCCTTGAGGAAGGCCGGATCGAAAAGGGCCTGAAGGGGGCGCCCCTCCACTGCGAGATGGGAGAGGACCTTTTCTGCGGTCTTCCTCCCCACCTTGGGGACCATCCGGAGAAGGCGTTTCCAGGCCGCCTGGTCCCGGGCGTTTTCGAGGACCCGGAGAAAGGCCAGGATATCCTTGATGTGGGCCTGTTCGTAAAACTTGAGGCCGCTGGTGAGATGGAAGGGGATCCGCTTTCGGGAGAGGGCGATCTGGAGGGGGAGGGAGAGATAATGGGCCCGGTAGAGGACGGCGATTTCTCCCGGCTCTGCCCCCCGGTCCAGTTTCTCTTCAATGGTCCGGACCACAAATCGCGACTGGTCGGCGTCGGAAAACATGCGCACCAGGACCGGATGGTCGGCGGAGGGCCGGGGTGAATAAAGTGTCTTGGGAATCTGGCGTTGGTTGTGGAGGATGATCCGGTTCGCAAGATTCAGGATGTTCGGAGTGGAGCGGTAGTTCTTTTCGAGCCGGAAGAGGCGCGCCCCGGGATACCGGTCCTGGAAGGTGAGGATGTTGTCGATCTCCGCTCCCCGGAAGGAGTATATGCTCTGGCTGTCGTCGCCCACAACGAACAGGTTTTTGTGCTCTTGTGCCAGGCAGTCGAGGATCCGGGACTGGAGGGGATTGGTGTCCTGGTATTCGTCCACGAGCACATGGCGGAAGCGGTCCCTCAGAAGCTCCGCCGTTTTCGGGCTCTCCTCAAGGAGCCTCTGCCAGAGGACGAGAAGGTCGTCGAAGTCCAGAACCCGGTACTGCTCCTTGGCCGTCCTGTAGCGGGCCGAGATGGCTTCGATCCGGTCGAGGGCGGGCAGGAGCCAGGGGGAGCGCCGTCTGACCAGCTCATCCACCGGAAGGAGGAGATTGGCGGAGAGGGAGAGGAGATTCTGGAGAGTCGCGGCCGGAGGAATTCCCTCTGTCCCAGCCAGAGATCCGCAGACCTCGTCCCGGATCTCCTTGACGAGATCCCTCTGGTCCTCCCGGTCAAGGAGTGTGCGGGATCCGTCGACGCCGATCCGGGAACCGAACTCCCGGATCAGGCGGTACCCCACATGATGGAAGGTGCCGGACCATGGGACGATCAGGAACTGTCCCATAAGCTCCCCCAGCCGCGCCTGCATGACCTGGGAGGCTTTTTTGGTGAAGGTCAGGAGGAGGAGGCGGGGAGGGGGGACTCCCCGGGCCAGGAGATGGGCGGCCCGGTAGGTGAGAACCCGGGTCTTCCCCGATCCGGCTCCTGCCAGCACGAGAGCGGGGCCTTCGGGTGCCAGGACGGCCGGGGCCTGTTCTTCGTTCAGATCCTTCTCGGAAAGGGGCAAGGGAGTCTCCCGGCAATGAAAGGATAAGGGGGTTCCGAAAGGATGGACCTCCGGATCAAAAATCCATGTTGGCGACGGGGGGGAGGGACTCGAAGGCCGGACGGGCGAAAAAGTACCCCTGGAAGAGGGTGATGCCCATCTCCCGAAGTGTCCGGGCCTCACCCAGGGTTTCGACGCCCTCGGCGATGATCCTGATCGAAAGGGAATGGCAGAGATGGACCATGGTCTCGACGATCCGCCTGCGCACCGTGTCGGTGTCGATGCCTGTGATGAGCTGTCGGTCGATCTTCAGATAGTCCGGGACGATCTGGGCCACAAGGTTGAGGCTTGAGTAGCCCTCCCCGAAGTCGTCGATGGCGATGAAAAGCCCATATTTCCGGTATCCGTCGAGGACCGACTGAAGAAATTTCGGATCCTCGATTTTTTCCTCCTCCGTCGTTTCGAGTATGATCCGGTCAATGGGGAAGTTGTTCTTCCGGGCGCATTCGAGGGTCACCCGGATGCACTGGTCCGGATTGTAGACGGCATTGACCAGAAAGTTGATGTTCAGATAGGTCGGGATGTCGAGGGCGGTAGCCAGCGATATGGCCTTGGCCCTGCAAAGCTGGTCGAAGCGGAAGCGGTTCTTCCGGGTGACCTGGGAGAGTATGGATTGGGATCCCTCTCCCTTGGGCCCCCGTACCAGGGCCTCGTAAGAATGAACCTTTCGGGAGGCGATGTCGACGATCGGCTGGAAGGCGAAGGAGAATTCGAAGGGAAGAAGATCGCCTTTCATGCAATGTTCGCACGTCAGGAGCTCAAGCTGCGACGAAATCTCCTCCGCCGTCGGAACGACGGACAAATCAGGATTGCTCATGGACACTCCTCCTGCGGTGGATTCTGTTCCTATCATACCATCTTCTGAGGGGGGGATTCGAGAGCCTTCCTTTGCAGAAGCCGAA
>DAIBTC010000348.1 GCA_027415345.1 Nitrospirota bacterium | reverse complement strand
AGACGCCGATCCGGTCCCGGTAGCCCGTGCCCCCGCAGAAGTTGCACCCCTCGCCGCGCCAGAAGGTCGTCTTGGGCTGGCCGCCGCTCTCCTCGTAGAAGGAGAGCTCCTCGGCTGCCGGCTGGTAGGGCACCTTGCAGCTTGGGCAGGTCCGCCGGACGAGGCGCTGCGCGACGATCGCGACGACGGACGACGCGATGAGGAACGACTCGATCCCCATGTCCAAGAAGCGGTGGAGCGCCGCGGCGCAGTCGGTCGCGTGGATCGAGGAGAGGACGAAGTGGCCGCTCAGCGCGGACTGCACGGCGACCCGGGCGGTGTCGACGTCACGGATCTCGCCCACGAGGATGACGTCGGGGTCCTGGCGGAGGATGGAGCGAAGCCCGGTCGCGAAGGTGATCCCGGCCTGCTCGTGGGTCTGGATCTGGTTGATCGTGGGGAAGACGTACTCGACCGGGTCCTCGATGGTCATGATGTTCCGGTGCGGCTCGTCGATCTCG
>DAIBTC010000347.1 GCA_027415345.1 Nitrospirota bacterium | reverse complement strand
GTCGCCCACTCCGGTGAACGATCACGACTTTCCTGAGGATGCCGGAAAGGTGGCGCCTTATGGAGTCTATGATATCCACCGGAAGGAAGGATGGGTGAACGTGGGAACGGACCACGACACGGCAACCTTTGCCGTGGAGAGCCTTTGCCGCTGGTGGAGCCTGCGGGGAAAAGAGCTTTACCCCGACTGTCCAGAGATCTTCGTCACGGCCGATGGCGGAGGCAGCAACGGATCCCGTTCTCGCCTCTGGAAAAAAGAGTTGCAGGCCTTGGCCGACGAGATCGGTCGGCCTATCCGGGTGAGTCATTTTCCTCCCGGAACGAGCAAATGGAACAAGATCGAGCACCAGCTTTTCTCCCACATTTCGATGAATTGGAAGGGTATCCCCCTCACCAGCCACGAGGTGGTGGTGAATCTGATCGCCAATACGCGAACAAAAACAGGACTCAAAGTGCATGCGGTCCTCGATTCGAATAAATACCCGACCGGAACGGTGGTCA
>DAIBTC010000346.1 GCA_027415345.1 Nitrospirota bacterium | reverse complement strand
ATTGGTCGCTCTCCCCATCGGCCCGTATTTGTACTTCGCCCCACCGGGACCATGCACCCCGGTGAGGCTGCCGTGTCCGTGTCGGGCATCGGCGCGATGGAGAGTTCTTCCGGGGCCCCTTTTGCCAGGATCCTCGCTCAGGCATCACGCAGGCGGCGAACAGCAACCGAACGGCAGGGGCCGGTGAAGAACGTCAGGGAGCGGAACAGCAACCCCTTCAGGAGGTTGTGCATTGAACTGGATGATCCATCACTCTGTCGCATGGTGCCTCGGCGCCCATCTTCTTTCTCCGACCGTTCCCTACGCCCACACAATCACCCGCATCTCATGTCAAAACCATATCAATCCCGTCCTCGTGGCAGGGATCGTCGCCCAGGAGTCTCGCTTCAACGCCCGGAAGCGCCGTTATGAACGAGGCATCCACGACACGTCGATCGGCCTTATGCAGATCACCACACGAACCGCACGTTGGGTCGGATTTCGGGGCCCCATCCGGCGCCTG
>DAIBTC010000345.1 GCA_027415345.1 Nitrospirota bacterium | reverse complement strand
ACGGCTGGGACCGTACAAACCGGCAGAGGTCGAGGCCGGTGCGGCGGAGGAGATGAAAATCGGCGACGACCACCAGACGGTCGCAGCTTTTGGAGGCCTGGAACTTTCTCAGCATCCAGACGGCTTCCTCGCCGTCGAAGGCCGAGGCGACGGAAAATCCGGACAGTTCGGAATCGATCCGCCGATAGACCTTCCGATGAAACGCCTCGTCCTGATCCGCGACCAAAACGCAGGTTATGGCTCTCCCGGCGGAAATCCCCCGTTTCACGACCAGGCTTCCCTTCCGTCTTCCGGGTTGAGAGGGGATGACAGGGTGGTGAACCCTGACATTCCCCCTCGGCCCGAAGTGGGCTTTTGCTCCATAGACGCAGATCCTTCCGACATCACTCCCGTATTTTTCGTAACTGTCCCATCAGGACAGCCGGGTCCGGACCCGTGACGGTCCGGTCATCCCGTATTCCGGATCCGGAACCTGAAATTCAGTTCGAACTTCCCCGGGACCG
>DAIBTC010000344.1 GCA_027415345.1 Nitrospirota bacterium | reverse complement strand
AACTTGTTCCGCTTCAGGTTCAGGCGCTTCATCTCGTCGTTGCTGACTCTACGGCCTGTGGGATATTTCCTGCGGTCCAGACGGCAGATCACTTTCAAGCCCTTCGCTGTAGTTGTTCTGGCGATCAAGTTGACAATGGTCTCATAGTCACGCAACGGCTCACCACGCCAGTTTGAGGAGATGAAGGAAAACAGCCGATGCTCGATCTTGTTCCATTTGCTGGTGCCCGGGGGAAAGTGGCACACCGAGATTTGCAAGCCGGTCTCGTCGGCGAACTTCTGCAGCTCCAGTTTCCAGAGTCTCAGTCGCGACCCGTTGCTGCCGCCTCCGTCGGCCGTGATCAACATTGCCTTGGTCTTCGCGTAAATCCGCCCGCCTTCCGCTCGCCACCAACCACGGATCGACGCCACGGCGAATGCGCCAGTGTCATGATCGGTTCCTACGTTAACGTACCCAACATTGCGACCAATGTCGTAGATCCCGTACGGGTAGGCGCGCGGTACA
>DAIBTC010000343.1 GCA_027415345.1 Nitrospirota bacterium | reverse complement strand
TTCCGGTCTTCTTCATTTCCTAAATGATTCAACCCCGACCTTTTCCGCTCGCGCCTTCAGGGCTTCGTTCATCGCTTCGAATCCCTGCCGGACCCGTTCGAACCAGCGTCGGGACAAGAACAGGACCAGAACTCCCCGAAATCGCTCCCGGTGCATGAGGTGCACGCTTCCGTCCGCTCGTTCGCTCAAGACGAACGCATGCTCCCCGCTGAAAAGAGAGGGAACGGCCAGGGAGCCGAGCCATCGGAGTTCTTTTTTCTCTTCCAGAGCAAGAAGAGTGGGACTGAAATTCATCGCCTCGCGCTCCGGCATCCGCACCGAAATCGCGACCCGATTTCCCCGAATCAACGCCCCTTCGGCCCGGACGATCAGGGGATTCCACTCCCTGTATCGAGAGAAATCCGACAGGATCTCCCAGACATGGTCCAATGACGCCTGTATCGCGATCTCCGTCTCGACAACCATCTCCAACGGCACCTCTCCTTAACTCGTATAAACTCCGAG
>DAIBTC010000342.1 GCA_027415345.1 Nitrospirota bacterium | reverse complement strand
CTCGTGGGAGAGACGGTCCATGAAACTCCTGACGAGCAGAGGTATGTCTTCGCGTCTTTCGCGCAGGGGGGGAATCTGTATATTGATCACATTCAATCGGTAATAAAGGTCGTCCCGGAAAGTGCCGGCGGCCACAGCCTCAGTGAGATCCCTGTGAGTTGCTGCTATGACACGTACGTCCACCGTCAGCTCCTCCGTCCCGCCGACACGATAGAATGTTCTCTCCTGGATAACCCTCAACAGATCCATCTGAAGCTTCGCGGAAATATCCCCGATCTCGTCGAGAAAAATCGTTCCTCCGTCCGCAAGCTCAAATTTGCCTTTCTTCTGTGCCACTGCCCCGGTGAACGCGCCTTTCTCATGGCCGAAGAGTTCAGATTCCAGAAGAGTCTCGGCAAGCGCGGCACACGACACACTCACAAACGGCTTTGACGCTCTGTCGCCGGAATAATGCACTGCCCTCGCGATCAGCTCCTTTCCTGTTCCGCTCTCGCCCTGCACGAGCACC
>DAIBTC010000341.1 GCA_027415345.1 Nitrospirota bacterium | reverse complement strand
CCATCGGGCAGACCCCGGCAGGACAAATATGCTTCTCTACATGAGACATCCATTCTTCCTTGAAATACTCAAGAGAACTGAGAGGCACACTCGGAGCGCTCTTTCCAAGACCGCAAATGGATGACTCCATCATGTAATCCCCGATCCGGACCAGAAGGTCAAACATCTCAGGTTTCCCCTGCCCGTGAACGATCTGGTCCAGAATCTCATAGTAGTCCTCTGTTCCGTCACGACATGGAGTGCACTGGCCACAAGACTCATGATGGCTGAAAGCGGACATCCAGTAGGCAAGATCCACCATGCAGGTCGAGTCGTCCAGCACAATAACCGAGGCGGAGCCCAAAAAAGAGCCCGTCAAGGCAACAGAAGGATAATCGAGAGAGATATCGAGATGCTCCGGAAGAAGAAGCCGGCTTGCCGAGCCCGCAGGAAGGATCGCCTTCAGCTTGCGGCCGTTGGGAATCCCTCCCCCCAAAACCATGATCACCTCACGAAGGCTCATTCCGAA
>DAIBTC010000340.1 GCA_027415345.1 Nitrospirota bacterium | reverse complement strand
TCCTCAAGGCCCGGGAGATGGGGCTTCCCGAGGGGGATCTCTCAACCTTGGAGGATTAGACCATGGACAGGAACCTCCCGCTCTCGGTCACGACCCTGCTTCATGTCCGGATGCGGGTCAACGACATCGAACGCACGGTCTCTTTCTACAAGGACGTTCTGGGTCTCTCCGAAGGACGGCGGATCGTCTCCCCCCGGGGATCGAAGATCGTCTATCTCACCATCCCGGGATCCGACACGCAGATTGAGGTGACCGAATTTCACGAGTCGGGGCCGGTCTCGGTTCCGCCAGACCTCGTGCATCTGGCCTTCGAGGTCTCCGACATGAACGAGACGCTCGCACGGCTCAAGCGTCTGGGGGTCCCAATCACCGACGGTCCCACGGAGACCTCGGGAAGCGTCTTCGCCTTCATCGATGCTCCGGAGGGGTACGAAATCGAACTGATCGCCCCCAAGAGCCGCGGGTAAAGAGTCCCGTCGGAATTGCCTTCTCAAGAAGCCTCGCTCCGGG
>DAIBTC010000033.1 GCA_027415345.1 Nitrospirota bacterium | reverse complement strand
CAGGTGGCCGATCTTTTGGAGGTCCGGGGGGACAACCCCTTCCGGGTCCGGGCCTACCGAAATGCCGCCCGGACCGTGTGGGAGTGGGGGGAGAGCCTCTCCGAGGTCCTGTCCAAAACCGGCCATCTGCCCCGGATCCCGGGGGTGGGCGCGGACCTCGACGGAAAGATCCGGGAGATCCTGACAACCGGACGCCTGTCGACTTTGGAGAAGCTCCGGGAGGAGTTTCCGCCCCACGGCGTAATGGTAAAGAACCACCTTCTGGGCCAGGGAATACTTGGCCGTGACCAGATCGGCCCGGGCCTTCCTGAGCGCGGTCTGGGCATCGATCACATCGAGGGCCGTGGCCATCCCGGCGCTGTAGGAGCCCTCCTCGAGACGGTCGTATTCGAGGGCGTTGGAAAGTTCGGTCCGGCTTTCGGCCAGCTCCTGCCGGGCCTCCACGATGTCGAGGTAGGACTGGCGGATCTGCGAGGAGACCGAAAGCTCCGTCTCCTCCTTCTGGTGGATCGACTCGTTTAAAAAGGCCCGGGCCTGATGGATCTGGGCCAGGTTCCCGCCTCCCTCGAAGATGGGAATGTTCAGGACCCCTCCAAAGGCGAAGGAGGAATAGGGTCCGCTGGGAAGAGAGGGAAATCCCAGGGCCGAGGGAGGAATCTGGGCCAGGAAGTACTGGGCCTGCCCGGTCAGGGAGGGATAGTTCTGGCGCCAGGCCACCTTGAGGTTTTCCTGGGCCGCATTGACCGAATGACGCGCCGCCAGAAGGGAGGGATTGGATTCGGAGGCCTTCCTGAGATCCGGAAGAAGGCGGGCCCGCAGTCCCTCGGGAATCGGAAGATCGGTGACGGGAACATAGTGTTTCTCCGTCATGTCCCCGATGGTGGTGGCCAGGACGATCTGGGCCTTCTTCCGGGCGTTCACCGCCTGGATCCTCCCCAGGATGGCGTTGGCCAGGTTGACCCTGGCCTGGGTCACGTCGGCCTTTAAGCCCATGCCGGCCTTGAGCCGCATGAGGGAGGCGTCGAGGTGGTTGCGGGCGTCAATTACATTGAGCCGGCTCACCCCTTCCTGCTCGATCGCCGCGATCAGGCCATAGTAGGCCGTTTCCACATCCCGGATGATCGACTGGGAGGTTGCGAGATAGGTATCCTTCTGGGCTCTTAAGGACCATTTTCTCTGGGAGATCTGGGAGGTGGTCCGGCCGAAGTCGAAGATCAGCTGGGTGAGGGTCACGGTGGTGAGCTGGGCATCGACAAACTGGTAGTTCGGAAAGAGGAAAAAGCCGAGAAAGCTGTTCGCGTAGGTATTCTGGTAGGAGGCCTGGAGCTGGGGGAGGTAGGTGGAACGGGCCTGGGTCTCCGTGGCCCGGAGATTTTTGATCCGGTCCTGGTCGATCTTCCGGAGCGGACGAAGGTGGAGGGCCCGTCGAACGGCCTCCTTCATCGTGATCGGAACCCCCGAGATGATCGGGGAGGTCAGGGCCTCCTCCGTTGTCGAAAGAGTCTCGGCCCAAGACAAAGGGACCAGGCTCCCGACAAGAAGAAGGGCTAGAAAAAGGGCCGGAAGTCCCCTTCGGAGCGGGGCTCTCCCGTCTGTTTCGGACCGGATTGGGTCACACCAAGTCATCATGCGTCTCCCGCCGTTTGGGGGTTTCCGATCAGTCGAGCGCTTTTCTGAAGCGCAGGGTGGAGAGGGTCAGAAGGCCGATCCCGATCACCGCCATGGCCAGAAGGTCGGGCCAGAGGACCGCGATCCCGACCCCCTTCAAAAAGGTGGCCCGGATCACGACCAGATAGTAGCGGAGCGGGTCCAGGTAGGTCACCCACTGCATGGGCCGGGGCATGCTGGCGATCGGGAAGCTGAACCCCGACAGGGTAAACATGGGATTCGAGACGAAGAAGTTTGCCCCGAAGGCCTGCTGTTGGGTCCGGACCAGGGTGGAGATCAGGAGTCCCAGACCCAGGGTGCTCAGGAGGAAGAGGGCGGTTCCCAGCATCAGGATGAAGGGATTGCCCACGAAGGGGACTTGGAACCAGAGGACTCCGAAGACGGCCACGAGAGCGGTTTCGGCAAATCCGATCAGAAAGAAGGGGATCGTTTTTCCCAGAATGAATTCGTAGGGGCGGATCGGGGAGACCATGATCTGCTCGAGGGTCCCGATCTCCCGCTCCCGGACGACGGCGGAGGCGGTCAGGGAGACGGTGAGGATCAGGGAAAGCGTTCCCACCACCCCCGGGACGAAAAACCATCGTCCGTCCAGATTGGGGTTGAACCAGGGCCGCTGGGCCACATCGAGGTCCTCCACCCGGGCCGTGATTCCGCCCGGGATCCGTGTGGCATAGGTTTTTCCCTGACTGGCCGAATAGGTCGCCGCGATCTGTTCGACATAGCCCAGGGCAATCAGGGCGGTGTTGGAATTCGTCCCGTCGACCACGACCTGGAGGGGGGCCTTCTCTCCCTTCAGGAGAAAGGCCGCAAATCGCGGCTGGATGGTGATCCCCACCGTGGCCGTCCCGTCGTCGATTGCCTGGCTGACATCCCGTTCCGTTCCTGCGATTTTCACGACATCGAAGCGGGTGCTGGCGACGAAGTGGGAGATGAGGTCCCGGCTTTCCTGGGAGTGGTCCCGGTCGAGGATGACGGTGTTGACGTGATAGACCTCGAAGGTGGCCGCATAGCCGAAGATCAGCATCTGGATAAGGGGCGGCACGATCAGGCGGAACATGGCCCACCGGTCTCGCCTGATCTCGAGGAGTTCCTTGACAAGGATGCGGATGATCCGTTCGAACATGGCGCCGTCTCAGTCCAGTCTTTTCTTGAAGGCCCGTCCGGCCAGGAAGGCCACCACCAAAGCATAGATTCCCATGGCCAACACAGGCCGTGCGAGATCTTCGAGTCCGGAGCCTTTCAGGAAGAGGGACTTCAGGATGGTGACGTAATATCGTGCGAAGACCACGTAGGTCACTCCCTGCACGAGAGGGGGCATCTGGTCGATGGGAAAGGCGTAGCCGGAAAGGAGCGAGGTCGGGAGAAGAGTCACGAGGACGGCGATCTGGGAGGCTCCGACCTGGCTTTTGATGGCGGCCGAAATGAGAAACCCTACTCCGAGGACGACCACAAGAAAGAGGGAGGTCGTGAAGAAGAGGGCGAAGAGGCTTCCCCGGAAGGGGACATGGAACCAGAAGACCGAGAAGACGAGACAGAAGACGGCATCCAGCATTCCGATGGCAAAATAGGGCAGGAGCTTGCCCAGCATGACTTCGGAAGGCTGAACGGGGGTCGAGATCAGAAGCTCCATCGTGCCCCGCTCCCATTCCCGGGAAATGGTGAGTGAAGTCAGGAGGGCCCCCACCAGGGCCATGATGAGGGCCACGACTCCGGGTATGATGTAATTTCGGCTGTCGAGATCCTCGTTGTACCAGACCCTCTCCTCGAGATCCACTCCCTGGTTTTGCATGGCGGGAGATCCCCCGAATCCCTGGGCCGCTACGGCAAGATTTCCGGCAAATCCGTCGACGACCGACTGGGCATAGCCGATGGCGATGTTGGCGGTGTTGTCGTCGCTTGCGTCGGCCAGAACCTGGACGGTGCTGCCGCCCGAGTCGGAGAGTTTCTGGGAGAAGTCGTGGGGGATGGCGATCACGATCCGGCAGCGGTCGCTGTCAAGCGCGGCCTTCGCCTCCCGGTAGTTTTTGAGGACTGCGATGATCGAGAAATATTCCGAGGCCTGGAAATGCTTGAGAAGGGCCTGGCTGTTCTGGCTCCCTTCCCGGTCATAGACGCAGACGGGCAGGTGTTTGATGTCGAGGCTCACGCCGTAACCCAGAAGGATCATCTGCATGAAGGGCATGAAGAGGGCGATGATCAGGCTCCGGGTGTCCCGCCGGATCTGGATGGTCTCCTTGACCGCAATCGCCCGGATCCGTCCCCACCTCATCCGGCGCCTCCCTGCGGGCTGTTCTCCCCCACCATCCGGACAAAGATGTCGTCGATGGAGGGTTCGATCGAGCCGATCCGCTCCACCGGGATCCCTGCGGTGGTGAGACGGCCCTCAAGGTCGTGGCAGGAGACCTTTGCCGGGTCGACAAGGAGATGGACCGCGTTTCCGAAGGCCGCGATGTCGAGAATCCCGGGTTGACCCTCAAGGAGACTGATTGCCTTCCCGATGTCTGGGCATTCGACCGACAGGAGGTCGCCCCCCAGGTCCCGTTTTTTCAGGGTGGTGGGGCTTTCCAGCGCCAAGAGCCTCCCCCGGTTGATCAGGGCGATGGTGTTGCAATATTCCGCCTCATCCATGTAGTGGGTGGAGACGACAATCGTGACCCCGTCTTCGGAAAGGGAATGGATCAGGTCCCAGAACCGCCGCCGCGACTCGGGGTCGACGCCGGAGGTCGGCTCGTCGAGAAAAAGGATGGGAGGGCGGTGAAGGATAGCGCATCCCAGGGCCAGCCGCTGTTTCCATCCCCCCGCCAGGGTCGAGACCAGGGAGTCCTCACGGCCCTCGAGGCCCGCCATGGTGACGGCAAAACGGATGCGTTCGGGGAGGATCGTCCTGGGGACCCGGTAGATCCCTCCGAAAAATCTCAGGTTCTCCATAACCGTCAGGTCTCCGTAGAGGGAGAACTTCTGGGACATGTAGCCGATATGCTCCCGGACCGTCTCCGGATCCTTCGCGACATCGATTCCGGAGACGATGGCGCGTCCTTCGGAGGGCGTCAGGAGTCCGCACAGCATCCGGATGATGGTCGATTTTCCGGCGCCGTTCGGGCCGAGAAAGCCGATGATGGAGCCCCGCTCCACCTGAAAGCTGACATGGTCGACGGCGGTGAAGTCCCCGAAGCGCTTGACCAGGTTTTCGACTTCGATGGCCGGCTCCTTCGGGGCGACCTCCGTCACGAACCGGTCTCCTTTTTCTTGAGCAGGGCCAGAAAGAGATCCTCCATGGTCGGCTCCGTGACGGTCACCGGGTCGAAGGGCAGTCCCGCCTCCGAAAGAGCCCGGGTGATTTCGGGGATGCGCTTTTGATCCTCGTCCACGGCGACATGGACGTGGTCCCCCATCAGAAGGGCTCCCGCGATGCCCTCCAGGGACTGGATCCTCTTCTGAATCTCCCGGGCCTCAGGCGAAGCGATATTGAGAAGCTTTCCCGGCATCTTGGCCTTGAGGTTGGCGGGGGTGTCGCAATAGGCCATCGTTCCCTGGTGGAAGAGGGCGAGCCGCGTGCAGCGCTCCGCCTCCTCGAGGTAGGCGGTCGAGATGAGGATCGTGACCCCCTCCCCCCTGAGGCCGTAAAGAATCTTCCAGAAGTCCCGGCGGGAGACGGGGTCCACCCCCGTGGTCGGCTCGTCCAGCAGAAGGATCTTGGGGGTGTGGATCAGGGCGCAGACCAGGCCGAGTTTCTGTTTCATTCCTCCCGAGAGCTGGCCGGCCAGGCGCCTGCGGAAGGGCTCCATCCCGAAGGAGGTCAGAAGGGGGCCGATCCTCTGGTCGCGCAGGGCCACGGGAACCTCGAAGATATCGGCGTAGAACCGAACGTTCTCATCGACGGTCAGATCCTCGTAGAGTCCGAAACGCTGGGGCATGTAGCTCAGGTGCTGCCGGGCCTTCTCCGGATCCCGGACCACGTCGATGCCGTCGACCGTCGCGGTTCCGCTGTCGGGCGGCATCACACCGGCGAGCAGCCGGATGACCGTGGTCTTTCCGGCCCCGTCGGGACCAGCGAGTCCGAAAATTTCCCCCTTGCCGACCGAGAAGGAGAGCTCTTTCACCGCGAAGACCCCCGGGAAATGCTTGACGAGATTCTTGGCCTCGACCATGGGGCCGGGTTCCGGCGTCATGGGGGGGCCACCTCGATGGCGCCATCGGCCGGAAGTCCCGGGACCAGCTCGTGGGTGGGGTTGTAGATGTCGATTTTGATGCGATAGACCAGGGTGACCCGTTCGGCATGGGTTTCGACCGTTTTCGGGGTGAACTCGGCGCTCGAGGCGATGGAGGAGACATGGCCCGTGTATTTCTTGCCGGGATAGGTGTCGGTGGTGATGGTGGCCCTGGCCCCCAGGCGGACCCGGGCGATATCCGTTTCGTTGATGTAGGCCCGGAGCCAGATATGGTCGAGGTCGGCCAGGGTCACGACGGGGGTTCCCGGCTGGGCGATCTCTCCGATCTCTGCCTGGCGGACCAGAATGACCCCGTCGTAAGGGGCGAGCAGGGTCGTGTAGCCCAGAATGATGCGGGACATGCGAAGCTGGGCCCGGGCCGCCTTTACGGAGGCTTCGGCCAGCCGGACATTGCGCTCGGCCGTCCGTTCGAGGGCCTGGTCCCGCTCGAGATTGGCCCGGGACTGCTTGAGGGCCGTCAGGGCCAGATCCCGGTCATTGGTAGTGACATAGTCGTGGCTCAAAAGAAACTGGTTTCGCCCATACGCAAGCTTCTTCATTTCAAGGTCCGCAAGATCGCTGACTAGGGTCTTCTGGGCCGCGACAAGGTTTTGCCGGGTCGAGGAGAGCTGGCGCTTCTGGACGGCCAAATTGGTTTCGGCGATCGTCACCTGCTGGCGGTAGTCGGAGTCCTCGACCCGGGCGAGCAGGGTCCCGGCCTTGACCGATTGCCCTTCGTCGAAGGGGAGCACGATGATGCGCGACTGGATCGTCTTGAACCCCAGGACGCTTTCGTGGGCTTCGATGTTTCCCGAGACGACAAGGACCTTTTCGGGCCGGATGAGGCCCAGGCGTTCTCCAAGGGGAACCCGCCAGTAATAGAGGGCCAGGGTGGCCAGGGAGAGAAGGACGGCCAGGAGAAGCGTCCGTTTCGGGGAGGAGAGAAGAAAGCCTTTCAGACGTCCAAGAGGAGGTGGGGAAGAGGGTTCCATCGATTCTCCTGATGCAAAGACTCTGATTCGTCCGGCGCCCAAAGAAGGCACGAAAAGCTCTGCCCCCATGATACACCACGGGAGCAGAGGAGCCTACCAAGCCGGGGATGGAGAAGGAATAGGGGAGGGTCATGGGCATTCAGGAACTTTTTTAGAGACGGAGACAAAAATCGGGAGGGAGTTCTCCGGGACCGGCAGCAGGTTTGGCAAAAACGGAACGGGTCAAAGCCGGAAAGGCCCGTCCCGTCCGGGGGGTTCAGGAATTTGTGGGGAGACCTGATTTTGGAGGCGGCGGCCAGATTCGAACTGGCGCATAAAGGTTTTGCAGACCTCTGCCTTACCGCTTGGCTACGCCGCCGGTGGGGAATGGTTGGACCGTGAGATTCTACCAGAGGATTGAGCCTTGGGCAAGCAAGCCGGAAGGCCCGGACCGCAGGCTCGAGAAGGTCAGGCCTTCGGGTGGATGGGTCCGTCCAGGCCGGAGGTGGCCTCATGAAGGGTGAACCGGTTGCGTCCCGAGCGTTTGGACTGGTACATGGCCGCATCGGCCTTTTTGATCAGCTCTTCCGGGTTTGAGGCATGGTCGGGAAAGAAGCTGATTCCCACGCTCGCGTGGATGGTGAAGGTGTGGCCATGGATCTGGAAGGGGGACTCGAGGGCGGCCAGGATCCGCCGGGCGATCCCCCGGACCCGGCGGGTCGAAACCGATTCCGAGGCAAGAACCAGAAACTCGTCGCCTCCGATCCGGGCCACGAGGTCACTCTCCCGGACCGCATCCCGGATCCGCCGTCCCGCACTTTTGAGGAGAAGATCGCCCGTCTCATGGCCGTAGGAGTCGTTGATGGTCTTGAAGTGGTCGAGGTCGATATAGAAAAGGGCAAAACGCCTCCGGGCGGAGGGGTTGGAAAGCCTGTGTTCCAGATCGGACCAGAGGGCGTGACGGTTCAAAAGACCGGTCAGGGAGTCCTGGCGGGCGAGCCTTTTGAGTTCGCTTTCGTAAAAATGAAGCTCTGTCACGTCCTGGAGCCGGACCTGAAGAAGGGGCCGGGAGCGCCAGTCGATCCGGGATTCAACCACCTCCACCTCCCGGTAGGACTCCCGGGAATCCTGGAGATGGTAGCGCACCGGGGAATGGTGCCCGCCCCGGTCCGGGAAAGGGGCCGGAAAAAGGGAGGGGGAGCTCAGGTCGCCCAGGAGGTGGGTGCGGGCCGATTCAGGAAGGAGGGTATTCTTTTTCAGGCCGAGAAGGTCCTGTTTCTTCTGGCCGAAGATGAGACAGGCCTGTCGGTTGGCATCGACCACGGTCTGGGTCGGAAGGTCGACAATGACAATTCCGTCCCCGGCCTCTTCCATCAGGAGGCGGTATTTTTCCTCCGATTCCCGGAGGGTCTCTTCCGCCTGCTGTTTTTCCCGGTCCCGGTCGATATTGTCAAGCGCGAAAGAGACCGTCCGGGAAATCTCTTCGAGGAGCGAAACGAGCGCTCCGTCGAAAAAGCCGACCCGTTCGGCAAAGCCCGAAAGGATGTAGGAGGCCTGGCCTTTCCGGTAGAGCGGAAAGGAGCCCTGGGACCAGAGGCCGAACTCCATCGCCTTGGCCGAGAGGGCGCCCTGCCCCATGGTTTCGAGCTCCTTGACCAGATTGTGGTGGATGACCGGACGATTTTTGGAAAGGCAGGCCTGGGGGCTAAGATGCCGGAGCTTTTCCTGGGTTTCGGGATCGGTCCGGTAGGAGAGGGCCCGGAAAAAGGAGACCATGGTCTCGTTTCGCGCATGGACCGCGACCGGTTTGAGGAGGCCGTTTTCCCTGTCGACAGCCAGGATCCGCACGAGATAGAGCATTCCGATTTCATTGATGATCCGGCAGGTTTCCTCAAAAAGGGTCTTTTCGTCAGGCCGCTGGTTGACGAGACGGTTGATGCCGTTCAAGGCGGCGTAAAGTTCCGTCATCTGGGAGAGCTTTTCGCGCGATCTGCCGTGGGAGAGGTCTTCCCGGTGCATGTCGAGGGCCAGGGCCACACCGTTTGCGGCTTCCTCGAGAAGCCCGACGAGACGGTCGTGAAAGAAGCCGGTTTCCCCGGAGGTGACGGTCAGAAGGCCGATCACCCGCCCCTTTGGGGGCACCGGTGAGTCCGGAGAGTCGGTCATCCGTGACACCAGGGGGAAGCTCGCCCCCGAACGCCAGGAAAAGCGTCTGGCCCATCTTGCAATACGTTCGAAGCCGGGTCTTTGGAATCTTTTGGAAAAATCCTGGGTGATCACGGGCTTCCCCGAGAGGAAGGCCCTCGCCATCCCGGTCTGGCTGTCGGGGTGTCCGGGAGAGAGGGAAAACTCCATACGGGGGATCCGGCCAATGGTTTCCATGCGGCCCCGAATGACCTCGGGAACGAGGGTGTTCGACTCCGGATCATGAAGAATGATTGAGGCGTCCTGAAGGCCCCCGCAGTCGACCAGGATCCGGCAGGTTTCGTCGAACAGGACCCTGGGGACCGGGCGGCTTCCGATCAGCCGGCTGATCCGGTGAAGGGCCGTGTTGATGCTGGAGAGGCTCTCCGATTCGAGGGCCATGGAGAGGGTTCTGGAGATGACTTCGAGGCGGGGGAGTCTGTCCTCGTCAAAGAGGGCCGGATCCCGGGAGAAAAGAAGGAGAACTCCCCAGAGGTGACCGGAGCGGATAACGGGGAGGCCCGCTCCCGCAAGAGAGGCCGGGAACCCTTCTGGATCGGGTGCCTGGGCGACCGGCCGCCCCTCATGGAGGGTCGCCTCGACAAGGCTCTCGGCCATCCCCGGGGCGGGACTTGGATCTTCGGCCGTTCCGGAGGTAAAAATGACGGGATGGGCAGGGTCCTTGTAGAGGGCACAGCAAAGGAAGGGGGAGTCGGCCACCAGGAGCTCCGAGAAGGAATTCAGGAGGGACGGAGAGGGGTCCTGGGAGAGAGGGAGGGCTGTGAGCCGGGCGATGAGCTTTTGCAGGGCCGCGTCGAGCCTTATCCGCTCCAGGGCATTCCTAAGGGTGGTGATGTCGGCAATGAGACCGTTGATGGCCCGGACCTCTCCCCCCTCTCCCCGGATCGGGGTGGCGACGATCCGTCCCCAGAACCAGGATCCATCCTTTCGGCGGATTCTTTTTTCCAGGATGTAGGCGGGAATGGTTCCGGCGAAAAGCGCACGGGCCTTTTCGCGGCTTTCGGAGAGGTCCTCGAGGAAGGTGATTTCGGCAACAGAGCAGCGCTGGATTTCCTCGAGGGAATACCCGGTCATCTCCGCCCATTTCCGATTGGCAAAGATGTAGGTACCCTCCCGGTCGATGACTCCCACCCCGAAATCCGCCGTCTCGACGATATCCCGGAAGGGGGGATCAACCTGGAAAGAATCCATCCTGTTGTTTTCCGTTGACGGCTGATCCATCCCTTCTCCGGTCCAAGCCTTCGTGTGGCGGATACCTCGTTTAAGGGAAGCCTGAAAATCCCAATCCAGTCATGGTTTGGCCATGATAAGGCCAAACCTTATTGATACAATCTTTTTTATTTTATATCAAGGGATTTTTTCATAACAAGGACACGGAGGCAGAATTCGACAAGCTCCAGATGCCGGAGGGCATCTTCAAGTGTCCGTCCCCACACAGTGGTCCCGTGGTGCCGGATGAGAAGGGCCGGGAGCGGATATCGGGGGTCGGGAAGACGGGTTCCGATTTTTTCGGCGATATCGGTCACGAGAAGGTCGTTCTCGAAGACCGGGAGCGCAGGCCGGGTGGAAGGATCGGCAATTCCCAATCCTTTCAGGACTTCGAGGGGCGGAAGATCGAGCTCCGGGCCGGAAAGGTCCGAAACCAGGGCCGCCTCGACCGTATGGACATGGAGAACCGCTCCGGTCTCGGGAAAAAGTCTGTAGAGGACCCGGTGGATCGAGGTCTCTGCGGACGGGCGGCGGTCCCCCGCCACAACGGATCCCGACTCCGAAAGGGGAATGCATAGGATGTCCCGGTCGGAGAGGGATCCCTTGGGACAGCCGCTGGCGGTGATGTAAAGCTCCTCGTCGATCCTTACGGAGAGGTTGCCTGCCGTGCCTTCCATCCACCCCTTCCGGTAGAGAGTTCGCGCAAGGGACCGGAGCCGCAGGCGGGGGGAGGGTTCATTCACCGGAGCACTCCTTATTCCATCTTGTTTCGAGATAGTTCGATATTTCGAAGAAAGATTCGAAGGGAATGAAGGAGCGGCCTTCCTCCTTCAGCCTCCTTGCCAGGAGGCTTCTCGCAAAGACCAGGTCGGCTTCCCGGGCCATCGTGAGGTCGGTCACCGAATCCCCGACGGCAATCTTTCTCGCCTCTCCGTATTCCTTCATGACTCCCGCCTTGTAGACCAGCTCGTCGCCCCCGGCCGAATCGGAGACAATCCTTAAAAAAGGGCCGGAAAGGTCGGCCCGGGCCGCCACCATCCGGGATATCATTGCCCTGTAGGGGGAGAGCCGCGCCATGACCAACTCTTCGAGGCTTCCCGAGAGGACCACGAGCGGGACGGAAAACTGCTGCAGGAAGTCCAGAAACTCGGGGAATCCCGGCCTCAGGGCCATGGTCCGCATCCGCTCGAGCATTTCGGGAAAACGGCCGGAGGGAATCGTTTCCAGAATCGCCGGAACCCCCGCCCTGAGCGTCATCTCCCCCGAGAGGAGAAGGGGAACGATTCTCCGGGAGGCTTCCGGGGCAAACTCCTTCATGAGAAGGGAAAAGGTCTCCTGTTCGGTGATCGTTCCGTCGAAGTCGGAGAAAAGGACCGTCTTCATGTTCCCCATTTCACCAGGGCCTGCCTGAGGGGGCCTTCGGGAACACTGTCGAGGGTGAGGGGGGTCCCAGCCCTGAGACGCTCCAGAGCTTCATGAAAGGCCCTGACACCTTCGGCGGGTCCCTTCGGATGGTCCATGATCCCGGTCCCGGCATTTAGGATCATCCGGTTGTCTTGCGGCGAGAGGAATTTGGGAAGGGCTCCGGGGTGGACCCCGGCGGAAGGCACGGGGGCGAGGCCTGAGCCCTGGAGAATCTCCCGGAGGCCCCGCTCAACGTCTGGCGCGATGGGAAGACTTCCGGCGGCCGTGGGATAGAGGACGGCGTCGGCGCCCCCATGGATCATCAGCGTTCCAAGGAGGACCCGGTAATCGAAGCCGTAGTCGGGAGATCCCCCCAGGGCCCCGGCCATGGCAGGGTGGGCAAAGACGGGGAGGCGGGTGTCGGGATGGGAGGCCAGGGTCTCCATGACCGAGAAGCCGCAGGCGATCGGAGAGACGAGATAGGCGTTGGCCCCGGCTTCCCTGAGGCGCAAGGCCTGGTCGATCATCCGGTCGGCCCGGCCGGAGAGGGTCACGGCATAGAGCATCTCCCTCCCGGTGGTCCGCCGGATCTCATCGAGAACGGGGCGGCACGCCCGGATGCGGGAAAGGGCGGTGGAGGAAGGGGTGTCCGGGAGGATCTCGTCGTCCTTGATCAGGTCGAGACCGGCCATCCCCACCTCCCGGAGAAGGCGGGCGAAGTCCTCCGGGGCCAACCCCAGGGCCGGCTTGAAGATGGCCATGAACAGGGGACGGTCCCGGACCCCCGTCAGGCGCCGGATTCCCTCCATCCCGAAGCGGCCCCGGGTTCCGTAGTCTTCCGGAAGATCGAGGGAGAGGACCTTGACCGGCCCCGCCAGGGAATATTTCCCCAATATCATGACCAAAAGGGAGCCGATATCTCCGGAGACATTGGAGGAAGGATAGACGACGCGGGCCCGGCCCCGGCCTTCGGGAGTCCGGGAGGTCTCCTCGAGAACGCCGGTCCAGGGCTCGAAACGGGGAGCCTGGTGGGGGCTAAAGGAGCCGACCGTCTGTCCGATGGCCAGCATCCGCCCCTGTTTTTCGGGATCAACACCGGCAGGAAACTCGTAGAGGACCCGGATGACCTCCCGTCTCATGCCCGGGAGATCTCGCCAAAGGGATGGACGGGAGTTCCCGTATAGACCGGAACCCATCCCTCCCGGGAGGTGAAATAGCGGATCGCCTTGATATGCCGGTCCGTGGTCAGTCGGAACCAGTGCTCGGCCCCGCGGGGAACATTGATGTAGTCTCCGGGAAGGACCAGAAGTTCAACCTGGTCTTTGTCCGGAAGGACGAAGCCGAAGATGCCGGCCCCCTCCACCACGTACCGGATCTCATCATCGTCATGGGTGTGGCAGTCTTTGAACCGCCCAAGAAGCCCGTCGAGACCCGGAAGGTCGGGAGAGAGACTGATCAAGTCCCGTGACTGGTATCCCAGGGTCGCCTTCAGGGTCTCGAACCGGGGCTCGAAAAAGCCTAGAAGGCGCTCAGATTCCTCCGGAACGGGACGGTCCAGCGCGAGAAGAGCCTTCAGGTCGGGGTTGTCGGGGATGGGCCAGCGTTCAAGACTGACGCCGATTCCGGAGAGGGTTTTCCGGATTTCCTGAGGGTCATCGACCCGTGTTCCGTCAGTAAACGAAAGAAGTGCCATATGTCTCCCGTTTTGGGGTCAGAAGACCCGGTAGAACCATCCTGAGATGGAACTCGACAGCCAGACCACCAGAAAAAAGGGGACAAGCCTTGCATGGAATCGTCCCAGGGAATGGCCCTTTTTGCGGAGAAATCCCAAGACCATGAGAAGGACGAAGAGCCAGAGGGCCCCCTGGGCGGTGATCAGATGGAACCAGTCGAGGGCCGGAGGAACCGGATGAAAGCGGATCCGTCCCTGGATCCGCTCGTATTCCATGATGGCCGTCCCGGTGATGTCGCAGGTAAATCCGAAAAGGGCCGCAAAGATGTGACCTCGCCGGATCCGGATGAAATCCGATGTTTGTGGGCCCGAGAAGAAGCCTCCCAGGAATCGGCCCGTGGGTGCCCCGTAGGGGCTCCGGATGAAGAGGGCCGTCAGGTAGCCGGTCAGGGCGAGATAGATCAGGACCGACATGGAAACGACATAGGGGTTCACGAAGGGTCCTCGCTTTTCTGGGGGTGAGGGTTTCTCACTAAAAGAGTTTAACAGGGGAGGGAGGTCCTCGTCATCCTGGAGATCGCCCCGGATTGGAGGACGGGGCTCAGGAAGGCTCCGGGCTTTTCCCCCGTTCAAAGAGGGCGATCGGGATAAGAAGAATCAGGGCCACGACACCCACGACCGCATAGACATCCCCGAAGCTCAGGAAGAGCGCCTGTTTGGCAATCTGATTTTCGATCAGGGCGGCGGAGAGCCTGTCGGCTGCGGCTGGAGAGAGGCCAAGCCCTGCAAGATGGGAGAGGATCGCCCCCTGGGCCGCCACCGTCTGGATCCGGTTGCCGGTGAGATTGGCTGTGGTGAGATAGGCCTGGTGGACCTGCTGGGAACGCTGGAGCAGGGTCGCAAGAAGGGCGATTCCGATCGAGCCTCCGAGCTGTCCGATCATGCTCGAGACGGCTGCCCCCGTCGACAGCATGCGGCGGGGCAGGGTGGAGAGGGCCATGGTCATGAGGGGGGGAAAGAGAAAGGCAAGACCAATCCCCCGGAATATGTTTGGCCAGAGAAAGGAGGCGGGGCTCGACTGGGGGCCCAGGTGGCCATATCCCCAGAGGGCCACTTCGATGATGGCGACTCCCGGAACCATGATGGCCCAGATGGGGACGCGACCCATGATGGCGCCTGCCACCATGGAGGCGATGGAAAAGGAGACGATGCTCTGGAGAAGGACAAATCCCGTCTCCAGGGGGTTCCAGGAAAAGAGGTTCTCCCCCATCAGCGGAATGGTGAAAAGGGTCCCGAAGTAGACCGATCCCAAAAGGGCGTATCCCAGCGAGCCCGCCCAGAGAGACCGGTTCCTGAGCACGCGGAGGTCGAGCATGGGTTTGTCCGCCGTGAGTTCCCGGAGCACGAAGAGGAGGAGAAACAGGGCTCCGGCGATGGCCGAGAAGCGGATGGAGGGCGAAGAAAACCAGTCGTAGCGCTGGCCGTTTTCCAGGGCGAACTGGATCGCGGGAATGGCGAGGAGGAGAAGGATGATTCCCGGAATGTCCAGCCTGTCGTTCTCGATCGTATGGCGGGAATCGGGAACATAGCGGAAGGCCAGATAGGTCAGGAGAAGCCCGATCGGGAGATTGATAAAGAAGATCCAGGGCCAGGACTCGTGGTAGACGAGGTAGCCTCCCACCACCGGACCCAGGGCGGGTCCCATGCTGATTCCGACCCCGAAGATGGCATTGGCGATGGCAATTCTTTCCGGAGGAAAGGCGTCGATGATGAGGGTCTGGCTGGTGGCGAAAAAGGCGGCCCCGGCCATTCCCTGGAGAAGCCGGAAGAAGACCAGGGGGAGAAGGTCCCTCGAAAGGCCGCACAGAACGGAAAACAGGGTAAAAAGAATGATGGAGATCGTGAAGTAGCGGCGGCGTCCCATCCAGTCCGAAACGAACCGGGTCATGGGGATCATGAGGACATTCCCGACCGTATAGGCGGTAATGACCCAGGCAATCCCGTCTAGAGTGGTGTCGAGTCCTCCCATCATGTCGGGAAGGCCCACATTGACGACCGTCGAGTCCAGGGTTTCAAGGACGGTCGCACCGACCGCCGCGGCAACAACCATGCCGGGATGGGCAACAGGAGCATGGCTTTTAGCGCTCTCGCTCTGGACCGGCGGTTCCATGGCCGCTAACCTGGCCTTTTGGGAAGAATGACCGGAATTACCGACATGCCGAGACGCAGCCGGTGTTCGGGGTCGCTTCCGGGATCAAAAAGAATCTTGACCGGGACCCTCTGGACGACCTTGGTGTAGTTGCCGGTCGCGTTTTCCGGAGGAAGAAGAGAGAGGACGGCCCCGGTCGACTGCTGGATGCTGTCCACATGTCCCCAGAAGGTTTTTCCGGGGATCGCGTCCACCGTTATCCGGACCGGATCCCCGGGATGAATCCCGTGGAGGTCGGTCTCCTTGTAGTTGGCCACCACCCACATCCGGAAGGGGACCACATACCCTACGACCTGTCCCGGGGAGAGATATTCCCCCCTTTCCACGGTCTTGCCGGTGACAAGTCCGTCCACGGGAGCGCGTATCTTGGAAAAGCGGAGATTCAGGAGGTCGATGGCAATTTTGGCCTTGTCCTTCCGGACCGTCGCCTTTAAGACCTGGCTTTGGGAGGTGTCGGCCTTCAGGCTGGCCTGGGCCACCCGATAGGCGGCCTGGTCGCGGTCGAGGCGGGAGGCGGTCGCGAAGGCCTTTTTCGAGAGCCTGGCAGTCCGGTCACTTTCCCGTTTCGTGAGCCGGATCGTGGTCTGGTCTTTCTCA
>DAIBTC010000339.1 GCA_027415345.1 Nitrospirota bacterium | reverse complement strand
AGCTTGTGGGAGATTTCCGGGCAGACTGGGGAAGATTGGTTTTTTATCAGAGCATCTTCCGCCTTTTGGCTCCCTGGAAGGAAGGGGGGAGGAGGGGGAAGGGACAAAAAAAGGGGAAGCCGGGAAGGCTTCCCCAAAAAGATTCCGGCAGCGTCCTACTTTCCCACAACCTCGCGGTTGCAGTATCATCGGCCCTGGAGGGCTTAACGGCCGTGTTCGGGATGGGAACGGGTGGATCCCCTCCGGCATGGCCACCGGAAAACCGGCAGGCGAACTGCGGGACCCCTCGTTGTTTTTTACGAGGCGTTCCGGCGTTCGTCAAGAAGAAGGGTCAAACTTTCTAGAGCAAGGACGAAGAGCCATTCAAGTCTCTCGACCGATTAGTACTGGTACACTCAAACCCTTGCGGGCCTTACATCCCCAGCCTATCAACCTAGTAGTCTTCTAGGGGTCTTCTGGCCACTTACATGGCGGGATATCTTATCTTGAGGTGGGTTTCCCGCTTAGATG
>DAIBTC010000338.1 GCA_027415345.1 Nitrospirota bacterium | reverse complement strand
GATGATGGCCTGACAGGGGAATTTGCAACGCGACTTTCAGGATCGCCGGATCTTTATGAGACTTCCGATAGGAAGCCGCACGCCAGCATCAATTATGTTACTTCGCATGATGGTTTCACTATTCTAGATCTTGTGTCTTATATGAACAAGCATAATGAAATGAACCATGAAAACAACTCAGACGGGACAAACGAGAATTACAGTGAAAATTTCGGTGTCGAAGGCGAAACGGGCGATCCGGAGATCACACGGAAAAGGATCAAAAGAATCAAGAACCTTCTTACCACGCTCATGGTATCACAGGGGGCACCGATGATATTAGGAGGAGACGAAATTTTAAGAACACAGAAGGGAAATAACAATGCCTACTGCCAGGACAGCGAACTTAACTGGTATAACTGGTCTATTAAGGGCAATGCTGAGGAGATCAGGTCTTTCCTGAAAAGGTTAATATCTCTCAGGATGACGACCCCCTGTTTGAGAAGAAAAGAGTTCTTCTCGGGTGATATT
>DAIBTC010000337.1 GCA_027415345.1 Nitrospirota bacterium | reverse complement strand
TGGGAGTTTTTCTTGATCTGCCGCTCGAGCTCTTTGATGCGGGACTCTTTTTCGGCGAGAAGAGCCTCCTTCTCTCTAAGCTGTGTAATCAGCAGGGAGACTTTTTGTGTCATCCCGTCGAGGAGAGCTTGAAGCCGATGGATCTCGGAGAGAAGGGACTGGGAGTTGGATCTCCAGAGGGTCACGAGACGGGAGACCCCGGGAATCTTCAGAAAAGGGGAGGAGGCGTCTTCCTGAGGGATCAAGGGCTCTCTTGTTGTCTCGGGGTCATTCATGGGTCCGGATCCTCGATCGATGGGGGCGCAGAATCTTGTGTGCCCCTATCATAGAGGAAGTCTCGACCCGTGTCCAGTGGGGGGGAGACGGAAAAGATCCCCCGGGATTTTTTTAAGCCCAGGGGGGGTGGTGAGTAGATACCGGAAAAGAAAAAAATTTCTTGTCGGGACGGTCGCATTTTGTGGGGCCCTCCTTGCCAGTCTCGCGGGAACGGCCCTGGCAGGTACCGGAGGAC
>DAIBTC010000336.1 GCA_027415345.1 Nitrospirota bacterium | reverse complement strand
GATGTGGTTCAGGACACCCAGGGATCGGCCGTGATCACGAAGATTCACCCGGAGCCCTGACAGACTTGCCCAAGGAGGAAAAAATGATGGACCGCCGGCAGGCTTTGAAGAAGATGTTCCGGATAGTCGTCGCGGCTCTTGCGTATCCTGTGACGGCGAAAGGGGGACAAAACCAAGCTTGGGCTGCCCCATTGGCCCAAAAGATCGACAAGAAAACGGCCCGTTACCAGAATTATCCGGAGGACGGAAAGATGTGCATGAACTGCCGGCACTTCATTCCGCCCAGGGGAATGGGGTCCATGATGGAAGGGATGAAACAGGGCATGGGGAGCATGGACGGTTCGATGGGAATGGGAAACATGATGGCGGGAGAATGCACGGTCGTGGCGGGTCCCGTCAGTCCCATGGGGTATTGCCGTTTTTACATGAAGAAAAGTTAGCGTTGCAGGTCAACACAAACCAGAACAGAAACCCGTCCCGGAATCTCCCGGGACAGGCAAGGAGGGGATTTTT
>DAIBTC010000335.1 GCA_027415345.1 Nitrospirota bacterium | reverse complement strand
GACGAAGCGAAGGGGAACCGGCGGCAGGGGAATCTCGGGGACAATTCCCGCAAAATCGTGGCCGTCGGCTCCGAGCCCGTGGAGCCAGATGACAGCCCATCGCGGATCGGGGCCCGTTTCGAGGGTGACCGACTCAAGCATGAGGGCCTCCCCCTTCCCCGACCCCGGAGAGTCTTTCCAGAAGGGTCTCCGGGCCGTCGTCGACAGGAGGGAGGCATCCGAAGGTCCCGCAGATCCAGGCCCGGGTCGATCCCTGTCCGGCCGGACTCTTGCCTGCGATTTCCCTTCCTTCTGCAGAAATGATTGTCCAGACGGGGATGTGAGAGGAGAGAGCCCGACTTTGCCACCGGGCGGCCTCCCTTCCCTGGAGGATCACTGTCGGGGCCCCGGCAAGCCTGTAGGACAAGGCGGACAGGAGGGAATCGAAACCTTCGGGCCGGCTGTTGAATGTTCCCGCAAAAAGCGTGAGGGCGCGTTCGGCCGACTCGAGCATGGGAAGATCCCCGAGAAGGGA
>DAIBTC010000334.1 GCA_027415345.1 Nitrospirota bacterium | reverse complement strand
ATATCGGCGTCACACCTTGACACCGGAATGGTTAGACGCCTTGCGGGACGCCTTTACGGCGATTCTCGCGGATTGGCGCTGTGCACGGATCGAATTCGGCGGAGAAGCCGATCATGTCCATCTTCTGGTGGGCATCCATCCGGCGTTCCATATCTCCATCTTGATCAATAATCTCAAATCCGCCACCGCACGCCGCATGCGCAACCGATTTGCCAATCATCTAGCAAAATTCTATGGGAAGCCATACTTTTGGCATCGCGCATATTATGTCGGGAATGTTGGTGGAGCCTCACTGGAGACGGTGAAACGCTACGTCGAAACCCAAGGCACGAAAGAAAAACCCCGAAAGGCGGCCAAGAGGCCGCCGCCCGCTTGACCCCTCTTGGCTTTCGCCTAAGAAGGGGAATGCGCGGGCGTTATGTTCAATGTCACGCCCCCGATGGTAGTTTCCTGCCGTCAGCGGGATTGGAGACATAACGTTTCCTTGTGCGCACAGGAACTTGGGATTCCGTGGA
>DAIBTC010000333.1 GCA_027415345.1 Nitrospirota bacterium | reverse complement strand
CGAGCCGAACCAGTCGGCGCTTGGGAATCGCCCGGCTCCCGAGCGCTCGCGAAGGCGCAGGACGATCGAGCGCGCGGCACCGCCCGAGATCTGCTGGCCGACGATCGCCCGGGCGAGGCACGGAAAGGCTCCGGGAGACGGGGGGAGCCTCCAGCTCTGGCCGTCGGGCGGAAGACAGCGGGCGAGGACCGGGTCGGCGTTCCGGAGGTGCTCCGCAGCTCGCCGATGGACCGGCGAGGGACGTGGTGGCGGGACCTGTGACTCCTCCGACGTTCGGACACGCACGTGAAGACCCTGGCGGGCCGCTGCACCGGCGTCCCGGCGTTGCATCCGTTCCCCCTGGCCGTCGATCAGGCCGGCTGCTGCGTCGCCTCGGCCGGGGCCCGGGGGGGTCCTACCGTCCCCAGGGCTGCCGTCGCGGGCCGGTAGATGACCCGACGGATGAGCAGGGCCACCTCGAAGATCATCACCGAAACCGCGGCCGCCGCGAAGAAGAAGCCGCTCCCGGGAAGGGC
>DAIBTC010000332.1 GCA_027415345.1 Nitrospirota bacterium | reverse complement strand
CCGTCGCCTGATCGGCGAACAGAAATACCGTATCTGGCGCATCTACATGGCGGGCTCGGCCTATGCGTTCGATCACGGCTGGATGGAACTGTGGCAGGTGCTGGCAGGCAAGGCTGTCGACGGCACGCAGCCGAACTATCCGTTCAAACGGGATTTCATCTATCGCGATGCCTGAGCCGAGGCGCCCGGGACTCCGCAGGCCCGATGGTTTGTCATCGGCGTCTGAGGCCATCATGCGTCAAGCAACCAGGAGCCACCATGACGCCACGACCCATACGCCAGCTCGTCCCTGCTTTCGAGGTCACCGAAGGCGCCGGGGTGACCGTGCACCGCAGCATCGGCACGCCGGCGCTGCGCAACCTGGATCCCTTCCTGATGCTGGACCACTTCGGCAGCGACAACCCGGACGAATACATCGCGGGTTTTCCGGACCATCCGCACCGTGGCTTCATCACGTTCACCTACATGCTCGACGGCCACATGGAGCACCGCGACAGCATGGGCAACCGTGGCGGT
>DAIBTC010000331.1 GCA_027415345.1 Nitrospirota bacterium | reverse complement strand
CAGTACGCGCAGCAGCTTGGCCTGCATGGCAAGCGGTAGTTCACCGACCTCATCCAGAAACAGAGTGCCGCCATGGGCCATTTCATACAGCCCGCATTTGCGCCCGAGACAACCGGTGAAGGCTCCCCGCTCGTGGCCCAGTATCTCGCTTTCAAAAAGGGTCTCCGGCAAGGAAGCACAATCGACGGTGATGAAAGGACCACTCGCCCGCGCCGAGAACTGATGCAGAGCGTTGGCGGCCAGCTCCTTACCTACTCCACTCTCACCGGACAGCAGGATACTGGCATCCGTCCGCCCTGCCATTTCTATATGATGCAGACAGCGCATAAAGGCGGGTGAACGTCCTACCATACGCAACTCACCGCAGGTGATTTCCTCCTCCTGACGCGGGAGACGGATGATTTCCTCCCCCAGATAAGCGTTGCCGTCCTGATCCTTGATGGCATGGCCGCGAATCCGCACATGCTCGGCATGATTCTGATGGTCATAATGAATGTGACGCACCTCATGCGCTTCCC
>DAIBTC010000330.1 GCA_027415345.1 Nitrospirota bacterium | reverse complement strand
ATCTCGACCGAAACCTCTTCGCCGGTGGGTTCCGTCCGGCCATTGACATCGCCAAGTCGGTTTCCCGCATCGGCGGCCAAGCCCAGCACCCCCGCATCAAGGAGGAGGCCGGGCGGATGAAGCTGGACTACCTCCAGTTTCTGGAGCTTGAGGTATTCACCCGTTTCGGGGCACGCCTCGAAGCCCCCATGGAGGCGACCATACGGCGGGGGCGTATACTGCGCGAGATTCTCAAGCAAGACCGCCTCGCGCCCCAATCCATCGAGTACCAGCTCGCCTGGTTGGTGGCCTTCAATGAAGGGCTGTTTGCGGATACACCACCAGAAGATATTTCCACCCGCTTGCAATCCCTGGAAAAACTGGTGGAGCACGCGGACCTCTCTCTGGACAGCCCCCGCGAAGCATGGGTCGGTGCCGTGACGCAATGGCTCGGCAAGCCGGCCGGCGAGACGGGAACATGAGTCGGCGCCATGAGGTGGAGCAGCATCTTCTCGCCCTCGGGGACATTCGTAGCATCA
>DAIBTC010000032.1 GCA_027415345.1 Nitrospirota bacterium | reverse complement strand
GATCCACCTCTCCCAAGTCAGGGTCCTTCACGAAGGAAAGGTGACTGACGGAAAGACCTTCACACAGTTTTTCCCAAGCGGAGCGGTGGAATCCACGACGATTTTTCTGACCGGACCGCGAGGTGGACGAATGACTGTCCTTATCCGTCCCATAACGGGGCGAATTCAGGTTTTTTCCGGAGAATTCCGGGAGGAAAAGTTGCCCCCATTTTACGGTCCGCCTGCCGGGGAAATTCCATCGCTTGAGGATGACGGTGACCAGTAGGTCTTTGGGGAAAAAGGGAAAAGACGCAGGCTTTACCCTTATCGAAGTTATGGTCGCCCTCTTCATTTTTTCAGTGGCCGTGCTGACCCTTCTTGCCGCCCGAACCCAGACTGTCCGGTTGAACGATGAGGTCCGTCTCCGGCTTCGGATGGTTGATCTTGCAAACATGAAACTTGCTGAAATCGTAGCCCGGGGATTCGTACCTCCAGGAACCCTGACCGGGCGATTCAAGTCGCCCTATCGTGACTACCGGTGGGTCGAGGTCGTCTCATCCTCCCCCCTTCCTATCGTCCGGCAGGTCCGGCTGACCGTCCGGCATGGAACGGGCGCCGAAGCTCGCTCCTTCTCCCTGGTGACTTATGTCTCGAACATCCCCTGAGTCCATGCCGGACCCTTCAGACTCCCCTGAATCCTCCGATGCGGGGTTTACCCTGATGGAGGTCCTGGTTGCTTTCGGGATCCTCTCGGTCATCCTGGGCCTCCTTTTCGTGGCGATTCACCAGACAGAACGGACAATCACCTCGGTTGAGTCCGGAAGCCGCTTTGAACGAAAGATGGAAATCATCCGGTATCTGTTGCGGGAAGAACTTCTGGGGGCCTACCTGAATCCGAATGATCCCCTGACAACATTCATCGGTTTTCCCAACAGGGAAAAGGACAGGGACACGGACTCCCTTCTTTTCACGACTCTGGCCCAGACAAGGCTGAGCCAGTCCTCCCCCGTTTCCCATCTCGAAGGGATCCAGTATCTTCTTTTCAAGAGCCCCGGCTCCGACCTCTTTACCCTTGTCCACGAACAGAATACCAATCTGCTTTCCTACGGGACTCAGGCAGTCATTCCCGAAAAGCTTCTCGGACATGTCTGGTCACTAAGAATCCGGTATTTTGACGGAATGCTCTGGACTGACCGTTGGAATTCGGTTCAAAGCCATTCTCTTCCGTTATTAACAAGATTCGATATTGTTGTCGTCGATGGAAAAGGGGAAAAAAGGATTTTTTTTGAAGAAGTCCAGATACCTCAGACGACCCTTAATCAGAATCAGGGAGGGGGAAATGAAATCCCGGAGGGATCCGGGTCCACCGGGAACTAGGAACGTTCGGGGTGGCCGGATTGTGGATCTTGTTCCTTGGGTGTGTGGTGAGCCAGTTCCTTGAAATCATTCCAGCAAGATGAGCAGATGTATAATCCCGCTTCCCGACTGGACGTCACGGTTGAAACCCGGTCACAAATCTCGCACTCGACAAGGAACGTTTTTGCATTCTGCATAAACGCCTCGCTTTCTTTGGTGCGTATCAAATTCTAACGGGGAAGGTTTGCTCCTGTCAAATGAGCCCGGAAATTTCAGTGGGTGACGGCGGGGGAGGAGTGTTTTCCAAAAGGTCGATTCGTTTCATCATACAAGTCTATAGAAAAATTGAGAGTCCTGAGTGATCAACCCCAGGCGGATTCTCCGGCGGAGGGGCATCAAAGGTGGATTCCCAGGGTCAGCGGGAAGTAGAGGAAGGTCCCGTTTCCGTAGTTTGTTCCTGGAATGATGGCAAACTTGAATTCAGCGAAGACCCTTGTAAAGGAATAACCCACACCAATGTCGTAATAGGACTGGGCCGATGAGCCTCCGGGATAGAAGGATGGCGCGATCCCTATATCTGCCACCCCATAGAAGTCCCCCGGAGAGCCTTCGGTGAAACGGTAGCCGGCCCCGGCGGAAATGGGCAGAAGAAAAATCCCCGGAGCAACGAAATTGACAACCTGGATACCGCCGCGCACGAACAGGGAGCCGGTGACGAAAGCGTTCCAGTCCACCCCGGCTCCCCATCCCTGGCCAAAGGAGTAGGGGGCATTGGAACCCGGAACCGCCCCCGGTATATACTCACCGAAGATGTCTGGCAGGGCATCGGCAAACACTGCAGTTGATCTTCCGGGGCCACTTGGGAGAAGAAGGGAGGCAAGAAGAGCCATGGCAAAAAGACTTTGGAGAGCGAATGTTTTTTTGATGAGAAACTCCTTTGAGGAGAGTTTTTTCTTCCGTTTTTTTCCTCCACTGGCAGGAAAAAAACGGAGGGCGAAACGGCCGATAGTCCCAATCCTTTTATTCCTAACGCTTCTCACTTTTTTTTTCAAGGGAGTACCCCCTCTGTGGGCGGACAGCTCAAACGGGGTAAATCCGGGTGGAAACCCCTTCATGCCGATGATGGGCTCCTTTGGGGGAGGAACCAACCAGCCCTTCAAGCCGATCCGGTCAGGAATTCTCCGCTATCCCGAACAGGGCCACCAGATGACCCCTGATCCGGGGCAGTGCCGAGCCTTTCATTACAACTCAAACCCTCCCAGTTCGGGACTGATGACCGATTCCTACATTTCGCGGAACGATCTGGAATATGCCCAGCTCTCTCCCTGCACGATTGTCAATGTCATCCACCGCGGTAACGTCATTGTTTTTTATGATCCCGCCCGTATGACTCCGGCATCACTGTCCACTCTCCATGGAATTGCCAGCAGTGACGCCTCTTCCGACG
Organism: Nitrospirota bacterium; assembly: GCA_027415345.1. Taxonomy (GTDB): domain Bacteria; phylum Nitrospirota; class Leptospirillia; order Leptospirillales; family Leptospirillaceae; genus UBA4572. The sequence goes on along the minus strand of DAIBTC010000032.1, from coordinate 13,431 downwards.
GATTTTCGCAGCAGCAGAAGATCGGCTATGCCGTGATCCTTGTAAAGTCCCGTTTCAGGGATCCGATTGTTCTTTTGGCCTGGCGCAGGATTCTCCCGCTCTCCACCCTTGACAGGATCAAGATGAACCTCTTCCTCTCCCGGTATCGGGGCCAGATTGCCCGAAACAAATGACGGAATTTTTCCAGGTCGGAAATCTTGGACTGGGGGCCTCTGGACTGGATTTTCCGGGAGTGCCTGTCAGGGGAGGCGGGGAAAGATTCTCTCGATGGGGACCATTGTGATAGAATGCTTCCTAGGAGTTGTAGCGGCAAACCTCACGAGGGGCCTCAAAAAATGGCGGGACCGTGAATCAGAATGCCTTTCTCCTGTTGTATCTTCTCCCGATCGAAGGATGTCGTCAGCGTCTGGGATTCAGGCCCGGAAAAATCTTGCCGGTTCCCGGAAGTTCTTCCCGGACTCTGGGAGGAATCCATATCTTGCTCCAGGACAACAAGAAGGCCCTGATCACCCTTCTTCCGGGATATGGAGAATGGAACGGGGCAAGGGGATTCTGGACATCCTCCGCGGAGCCCTCTCTTCCTCTCCGCTACCGTCTGGTCAGGGAAGGACACCGGAATGTCTACTTATTCGAGCAGACTGCCCGGGAGGGGGTATTTTTGACCCTTTCCACAGGGTTCAGGCTTCCGGTCAGGAAGTCGATTCCCTTTCTCGACTGCCGTGGCGGTATGGTCACGGCGAGAATTGACCTGGGGACTTTCTTTTCCGTCGTTTCGGTCCATGTCTCCTGGCCCGGATCCCTGGCGGGCCTTCTGAATGCCTCTCCGAAGGTGGTGGGCTTTGCCTACGCCTCGGCGACTGTCACGGTCCGTCCCGTCGTCACGGAGAAGGTCTATGACTATGTTCCGGGTGCGGTCCTGGGAGGGGACATGCGGGAGGTCCAGACTCGGCCGGCCTCTCCCGTACGCTAGGCCGGAACGTCTTTCAATCCTTGATCAACGCATTCAAGTATGCCGGTTTTGCCGGCCTCAACCAATGAGGTTTCAATGATCCGGTCCCTGTTTTTTCGCGGATATCTCGCTACGGTGGCGTGCCTTCTCCTGGCATCCTGCCAGACGGCCGGACACCCCCGACCGGATAAATATTCCGTGACAGGAAAATCGACGGGAGTGCGGCAGGAAACCAGGATCGGAATAGGGAAGGTGGGCCATGTCGACCCACCCTACCCCTGGCAGGCCTATTACCATGAAATCCAGGCGGATATCGCTTTGACGCTCGACAATCCATTCCAGGCCCTCGATGAAGTCAGGAAGGCCGAGGTCTATAAGCCCCATTCGGTCTATTTGGGTCTCCTCAAGGCCCGCGTCCTCGCCAAGACAGGAAATCTCCCAGAAGCACAGAAGGTTGCGGAAAATCTTTCCCGGGCCCATCCGAATCGCCTCAGACCCTGGCTCCTTCTGGGAACCCTTCTCCAGCTCGAGGCGGTGAAGGAGCCCGATCCTGCAAGGCAGAAGGCTTTCCTCAGGCAGATAGTCCCGGTTTACAGGGATCATGTTCTTGAACTCGATCCCCTGAAGGACGAGGCCTATATTGCCCTTTCCGACATCTATTCGAAGCTTGGGGACAACCGGAAGTCTATGGATGTTTTGGAGGAGGGGGTGAAGAAAAGCTCCCAGTCCGCCTATCTGCCCTTTTATCTTGGCTTCCGTTACGAACGGGCGGGGGACGACGCCCGGGCGATCTCCCTCTACCGTCTTTCCCTTTCCCGTGATTCCCGGTTCGCCCCGGCCCTTGAATCCCTGGGAGATCTGTATTCCCGAAAAGGGGAGTGGAATAAGGCCCAAAAAAGATACGAAAGCCTACTGGCCCTCCAGGAGGTGGGACGGATCGACCTTGAGGTCAAGCTGCTCAAGACCTATTTTTCCCTTGAAAAATATCCCGAAGCTGTCCGACTTCTGAAAAGGGCCATCGGTGAACATCCCCAGAACAGCCGTCTCCCCCTGATCCTCTCCTCGCTATTGGTCCAGGAAAGCCGGTATGACGAGGCGATCCGGCAGATCGAGGAAATTCTCAGAAGCCATCCCGAGGATCCCCGCTTGCTCTCCTTCCTTGGCTCGGTCTATGAGAAATCGCTCCATTTTACTCGCGCGGTCTCGACCTACCACCTTATGATCCGCCGCTTTCCCAATCTCTACGAGGGGGCCTATGATCTCGGGGACCTTTACAGGAGACTGGACAATAGCCCGAAGGCCCTTTTGTATCTCAACGATGCAAAAAGCCTCTCCCCCGAACGGTGGGAAATTTCCTTCTCCATCGCCCTGGCCTATATGGACCAGAAAAAATATCCCCTGGCCCTGAAAGCCCTCAAAAGGGCCGAACGACTCTCGGCCAGGAATCCGATCCTGATCTTCAACAAGGCCATCCTCTACGACCAGTGGGACCACAAGCGCTACCTGCCACGGGTCATCGCCCTTCTTAATAAAACCCTTGCCATCGACAAGGGCTTTGCTGATGCCCTCAACTATCTTGGCTACACCGAGGTCATTGAACACGGCGATCTGGTCAAGGCCCGCTACATGATTCTCCATGCCCTGACCGTCGATCCGAAAAACGGGGCTTATCGGGACAGCCTGGGCTGGCTTTATGACCGTCAGGGCCATTACATGAAGGCGATCCGGGAAGAATCGCGGGCCCTCTCCTCCATGCCCCACGATCCCACCGTTCTGGACCACGAAGGGCGAATCGAACATCATCTGGCGATGGAAATCGCTGCTCATCCCCTTTCTTCCGACAGACAGGTCCTCCTCCTGTCCTATCTACTCCCGAAAGGAACGCCAACCCCCTCCGTCCCCCTTCCGGACTTCCTGCTTTCCCGATCGCGGGACCACATGCGGGAATCCATCATGATTCATCCGCTCCGTCACAAGAGAGTACTCCGATACCTGACCTGGTATATTCACCAGGATCCGGCTTTCATCGGCGATCTCAGGAAGGCGGTCCGACTCTGGGAGAGGCTCAATCCTTCCTCTGGCCCTCTCAGAATTTACCGGGTCGAGTCGGGCGACACCCTCCAGTCCATTGCGGCCAAGGCTTCGGTTTACGGCTCTCCGCGTTACTGGCGGATTCTCGAGAAGGCCAACCGGTCCATCGTCACCAACCCGAACGACCTGCCTTGGGGGGCGGTCCTGACGATTCCCTCCTTCACCCCCTCCCAGAGGACCGTCCGGAAATTCCACCACCGCGCCTCGATGATTCCGATGGGAGGTCTTCTTTTTCCCGGGTCCGCCCGGATCATTCACCCTTATGACACGGATGCCGCCTGACCATGATCTCTGTCCCCTTCTTCGACCTTACACGCCAGTATGCCACGATGGAAAAAGAGATTCTGGACGCAATCCTTCCCCTTTTGAGAAGCCAGCAGTTCATTCTTGGCCCTGCCGTCTCGGAATTTGAAGGTCAGTTTGCGCACGCCTTTGGACTCTCCCGGGCGGTAGGGGTCTCATCCGGGACTGATGCGCTCGTCCTCTCCCTTGTCGCTTCGGGACTTCGGCCCGGGCAGGGGGTCCTTGTCCCCTCCTTTACCTTCTTTGCCTCCGCCAGTGCCATCTCCCTGGCCGGTGGAACTCCGGTATTTCTCGATGTGGATCCCGCGTCCTTTCTCATGACTCCCGAGATTCTCGACCGCTTTCTGCGAGAGGAGACCCGTCCCGGACCGGGGGAGCGCCCGGTGACCCGACGGGGGAACCATCTGATTTCGGGAGTCATGGCGGTTCACCTTTACGGGCAGATGGTGGACATGGAAGAACTCTATCGGGTGGCCCGGTCCCATGGCCTCTGGATCGTCGAGGACGCCTGCCAGTCGGTCGGAGCCCGCCACTCGGACCGTCCTCCCGGCCTTTTCAGCAATGCGGCGGCCTATTCCTTTTTTCCGACAAAAAATCTTGGCGGGGCAGGGGACGGGGGCATGGTGACGACTGAAAACCCCGATTTTGCGGATCATCTCCTCAGGCTTCGTGTTCACGGGAGCCGGAAGCGCTACGAACACGAGGAGATGGGATACAATGCCCGGCTCGATGCCCTCCAGGCCAGGATTCTTTCGGTCAAGCTCTCCCGTCTGGGGGACTGGACCACGCGACGTCGGGAGCTGGCTGGTCGCTACAACGAGGCCTTTCGGGACCTCCCGGGAACGGCTCTCCCCGTTCCGCAGCCTGAATGCCTTCACGTTTACCATCAATATACCCTCCGGATCGACGGAGAGGGACGCCGGGACTCCCTTCGGACCTTTCTTTCCGAACGGGGAATCGGCTCGGAGGTCTATTACCCGATCCCGCTCCATCGCCAGGAGGCCTTTGCCGGGCTCGTGCCAGGGACATCTCCTCTCCCGGTTTCGGAGAGGCTTTGCCGCGAGGTAATTTCTCTGCCGGTATTTCCGGAGCTGACTGACAATGAACAGGAAAGGGTCATCGACGCAGTCCGCGCCTTTCTGGGACGATAGTCTCTTTCCCGCAGGTCAGGTTCTTTTTGTGCTGGGAACCGATACCGGCGTGGGAAAGACCTTGCTTGTGGAGTCGTTGATCCGGAGCGCCAAGGATAGGGACAGGCTCCAGATCGTAAAGGCCGCCCAGACCGGGGCAGGGGAAGAACGGGACCTCCGCCGTTATCTACAGGCCGGAGTCTCACCCGAACAGGTCTTTGAAGGATATTCCTTTGCCCGGCCACTTGACCCGATGACCGCGGCACGACTTGAAGGGAGCTTTCTCGATCCGGATTTTCTTGCAGACCGGATCAGGCATCTTCATGATAGGGGTTTCCAGGTGATCGTTGAGGGTTCGGGAGGGATCCTGAGCCCTTTCTTTCCGGACGGCACAGGCATCCTTTCCCTTGCCTTGCGTCTGGGCCGCCCCATAAATCTCCTTCTTGTCTCCCACCCCCACCTGGGAACTCTCTCCGGGACCCTGGCCGCAGTCCGGATTCTCCGGGAAGAGGGTTACCCTCCCCGGGCCCTCGTGCTTTTCGCGCGGCCGGGAGTCAGCGACTTGGCCTCGACGCTCAACCCCGAGACCCTCCGGACCCTTCTCTTCCCGCTTCCGGTCCTGATGCTATCTCCGGAACTGTCGGACTGAAGCCGGACCTTCGGGATCTTTTCTCCCCTACATCACCTTTTCGATCGGGACAATCGTCCCGGCCCGATTTCAGGGCTCCCTGAGGCAGGGGGTGCTCGCTCCACCAGCGCCTTGGCCAGAGGATCCGGTTCCGGCTGGAACCCTTCTTTCCCGCATTTTCCGGAGGGGACGTGGTGTGCCACTCCTTGAGGCTGCACCTGGTGAATTGTTTGGGGAAAGACAGGGTTTTTGTGAAAAGAGAGGGTCAGGAAGCGGTCGGGGGTTCAGAGGAGATCGATCCAGACGGGGGCATGATCAGAGGGTCGTTCATTCTTTCGAATGTGACGGTCTATCCCGGCGTCCTTCAGGGATTTACGAAGGGAGCGAGAGGTCAGGACAAGGTCGATCCTGAGACCCATGTTCCGGCGAAACATCCCTTGCCGGTAATCCCACCAGCTGAAGTGTCCCTCTTCCGGATGAATGAGCCGGAAGGCATCGTCGAAATGGTCGTTCATGAGGGCGGAGAGTGCGTCCCGCTCGTCCGGGGAGAGGAAGATCTGTCCGGCCAGGGCCGGATCCCAGGCGTCCCGGTCTTCGGGAGCGATATTGAAGTCTCCGAGGACGACGATACGGGGATGACGCGTGCGTTCGTCTTCCAGAAGACGGGCGAGATGGGAGAGCCAGAGCAGCTTGTAGCGGTACTTGTCGGTTCCAAGCTCCTGTCCGTTGGGAACATAGACATTGATCACCCGAAGATCTCCCACCGTGGCCCCGAGGATACGGCATTCCGGATCTTCCCATCCCGGGAATCCCCGGATCGGGTCGAAGACGGGAGCCCTGGAGAGAATGGCCACTCCATTGTAGGTGGGTTGCCCCCTGTAGAGGGAATGATATCCGGCCTTTTCAAACTCCCCCCCGGGAAAGCGGCTGTCGACAACCTTCGTCTCCTGAAGACAGAGAATGTCGGGGCTCCGCTCCCTGACCCAGTCCAGGACCTGAGGGAGGCGGACCGGCAGGGAATTCACATTCCATGTGGCGATTTTCACCGCCTCTCCTTCCGGCCTAGAAATGGGTCCGGTGAGTCTGCTGGTTCCCGAACCCGTGCCATTTGAGAAGGCTGGTGGCCGCATCGACGGCCAGGTCCATGATGCCGAGCTCGGTCATCTTCTCCGAAAGAAGGAGGATGAACTCGACCCCCGATCCCATGGGACCCTTGCCGTTTTGCGCAATCTTGACAACCTCCTGGGGAACGATCTTTCCGATATAGTCGGGATGGTTCCGGTCAGAGATAAAGAAGTAGGCCTCCTCGGCCGATTGTCCATTGACGATGATGGTGCTCTCCCGGAGCAGATAATGGTCTCCGTGACGGCGTGTCAGGGAGTCCAGAACCTCATCCTCCTCTTCTTCCGGAACCAGGTAGGCAATTCCGGTGCAGTCGCCGGCTGTCTCAAGCCCCAGTCCAGGTGAGGGAGCCTCAGGTGAGCCGTACCTTTCGGTGAGAAAATGGTTGAATGCCCGATGGTGCTCTTCAAGGAGAGCCTTCTGCCGGGCCTGGAAGCTGTAGGGAAAGTCCCACATCAGTTGGTCATAAGTGAAAATCCATGCCATTGTTCCTCCGTTCGGCCCCGTCAGGCCATGAAAGGATTATTGGGGAAGAGGAGCATTTTCGGGCCCCGCTTCCGAGTAACTTTCCGACTCTCTGGGAAATCCTCCGCTTTCCACCTCCCTGCGAAACTCCGAAAGGGCCCGAACGGCTTCCATTCCGCCCCGGGAAAAGGGGCGGACAAAGCGCGGGAGACTCTCCTCTTTGGTCCACCCCAAGAGGTCGTGGATGACCAGAACCTGTCCATCCGTATGGGGACCCGCCCCGATTCCGATGACCGGAACAGCCACTTCGGAGGTGATCCGTTTGGCAAGCTCCAGGGGAACCCCTTCCACGACCAGGGCAAAAACCCCCGCCTGCGCCAGAGCGCGGGCATCGGCAAGGATGGACTCTCCTTCGGATGAATTCCGTCCCTGGACCCGGAATCCCCCCATGGAGTGAACCCTCTGGGGCAGAAGCCCGATGTGGCCCATGACCGGAATCATGGAGGAGACAAGGGCCCGCACGGTGGGAACATAGTCCCTTCCTCCCTCCAGCTTGACAGCCTGGGCCCCCCCTTCCTTGACCAGGCGTCCGGCCTCCTTTATGGCGACCTCGATCGAGGGCTGATAGGAAAGAAAGGGCATATCGCTCACCAGGAGGGCTGCTCCTCCAAGGCCGCGGGAGACCATTCGTGTGTGGTAGACCATCTCGGAGACGGTCACGGGAAGAGTGGAGTCATGTCCCTGGACCACCATTCCGAGGGAGTCTCCTACAAGGGCAATGTCGATTCCGGCTTCCCGGAGAAGCCGTCCGTGGAAGGCATCGTAGGCGGTCACCATGGAGATCGGCGGGCCTGTCGTCTTTCTCCGGATAAGCCCCGGAATAGTGGGGGCAGAAGGGGCGTCCACGGGGTCCGTCAGAGACCGGCCAGTTCGAGGATGGCCGGAATATGTTCTTCCGCTCCCACGGTCATGATGTGAACCCCGCTGACCAGGGAGGAGACAGACTTGATCGTTTCGGCGGCGATCCGGATTCCCTCCTCGATCCTTTCCTCCCGGGAACAGGACTCGAGGCGGGCGATCAGGGAGGCCGGAACCCGGATTCCGGGAACCTTTTCGTTCAGATAGCGGGCCATGGCGGGAGATTTCAGCAGGATGATTCCGCAGATGACCGGAACGCCGAAGGGACGGGCAAACTCCATGAAGCGATCCAGCCTGTCCGTGTCGAAGACCACCTGTGTCTGAAAGAAGCGGGCTCCGGCATCGAACTTTTCCTCGAACCTTTTTTTCTCCGTGGCCAGATCCCCTTCGGGAGAGGTGGCGGCTCCGGGCAGGAGATCGGTCGGTCCGTTCAGATCCTTTCCGGCGAGATCGCTTCCTCCGTTCAAGAGCGTGATCGCCCGGATAAGCTCAGGGGAGGTGAGGTCGAAGACCGGCTTGGTCTCCGGATGATCTCCGATGGCCGCCGGATCTCCGGAAAGGCACAGAACCTGCCGGATCCCGAGGGAGGACATTCCGATGATGTCAGACTGGAGGGCCAGGCGGTTCCTGTCCCGCAGCGTGAGCTGAACAATCGGATCGATCCCGATGGTCTTGAGATGGAGGCCCATGGCGAAGGGGCACATCCGCATCACGGCAGTCTGGTTGTCGGTGACGTTCATGGCGTGGATCCGGCCCTTGAGTGGCAGGATCTTCCGGAGGAGTTCGCCGGTCTCCGTTCCTTTGGGGGGCGAACATTCGGCGGTGATCAGGAATCGTCGTTCTGCCAGGGCCTGGCGGAAGGTCAAGGGATTCTCCTCGGGTTACTGTGTGAGTCCGGTATGGGCGCGATAGGCATCGATGGTGTTGTCGAGCAGGGTTGCGATGGTCATGGGTCCGATCCCGCCAGGAACAGGCGTGATTGCTCCCGCCACCTGCCGGGCCTCTTCAAAGAGGACATCTCCCTTAAGTTTGCCATCGGATCCGCGTGATATGCCGACATCGATCACCGTTGCTCCCGGCTTGATATAATCCCGGCCGATCATTTCGGGTCGTCCGAGAGCGGCAACCAGGATGTCTGCCCGGCGTGCCTGGGCGGCGAGATCGGGCGTCTTGCTGTGACAGACGGTCACGGTGGCATCCCGGTTCAAAAGGAGAAGGGCCATAGGCTTGCCCACGATCAGGCTGCGGCCGATCACTACGGCATGCTTTCCGGAGATCTTGATTCCGGAGCGGTCGAGAAGGGTGATGACTCCCCGGGGCGTGCAGGCGACCAGTCCCGGTTCTCCTGAAACGAGGAGGCCTAGGTTGAAGGGGTGGAAGCCATCCACATCCTTGTCAGGGGAGATCCGCCGCAGCACCTTGTCCTTGGCGACGTGGGAGGGAAGAGGGAGCTGGACGAGGATTCCGTCGATGGCCGGATTAGTGTTGAAGGTGTCGATCGCCTCGAGGATCGCTTCGGTCGTTGCGGATGAGGGAAGGTTGATGTCCGGAGCGTAGATCCCGACCCTGTGGCAGGCCTTCCGCTTGTTGGCGACGTATGTGTGGCTTGCCGGGTCGTCGCCCACGAGAATGACGGCGAGTCCCGGAGGACGTCCGGCCTTTTTTGCCAGGGAGACCACCTTTTCCGCCTGTTCCTCGTGGATTGTCGCTGCAAGGGCCTTTCCGTCCAGAATCTCCGCCATCGTCGTTCGTCCTTTCGCCTGGTTCTGTCGCCTCTCCTTGATTCCCCGCTCAGAATAGCCCATCCGGCCCCTGTTGTTCAAGGTTGGGGTCCAATGCGGGCAGAGCGGGAATTTTACTCACAGCCTGCTTGAATGTTAGAATGGGCCTATGTCATCAGACCCGGATCCCGGCCATCCGTTGCCCCCTGCCGGACCTTTTCCCCCCCGCCTGGCCCTGGGAAACCTGCTCGTCCTCCTTTCCGCAACAGGGTTTGCTGCCAAGGGAATCCTGGCCAAGATGGCCTACCATGAAGGACTCAATCCCTCCACCGTCCTGAACCTTCGCATGCTCTCGGTCCTTCCGGTCTACCTGGCCGGCCTTTTCATTTTCGGACGAAAGAGGCCGGGACTGCGTCCCGGACCCGGCCATCCTGATTTCTGGAAGGTCGTCCTTTTGGGACTACTGGGATTTGACCTGTCCGCAATCCTTGATTTCGAAGGGCTCCAAAGGATTGGCGCCGGCCCCGAGCGCCTGGTCCTCTTCCTCTATCCCACATTCGTTCTCTTCCTGTCGGCCCTCCTGGGCCGCCGGAGGATCGGCCTTGGGGAGATCCTCTCCTCCATCCTGGCCTATGTTGGCCTTGCCGTCATCACAGGCGGAGGAGCGGCCGAAAGTCCGGAAGAGAGGGCTGGGGTCTTGCTGGTCCTCGGGAGCGCCGTCTTCTATGCCATGTACCTTGTGGGGGTGGAACGAGTGGTTCGGCGGGTCGATCCCCTCTACCTGACCTCTCTCGTGATGGTCGTCGCGACATGTGCGATCCTTTCCCAGTCCCTTGTTTCCGGAACCTTCCACCCAGCCTCGGCGGATAAAAGGGCCCTTCTCCTTGTCGGGGCCATGGGGATCTTTTCGACCGCCCTTCCCACCTTCTTCATGACTGTGGGGATCTCCCTCATCGGCGCAAGCCGCTCCGCCCTCCTCTCCTTTCTGGGGCCGGTGCTGACCCTTGTCATGGCTGCCATTTTCCTGGGAGAGAAAATGGATCTCAGGGAAGGGGCCGGAACGGTCCTAATTCTTCTGGGTGTTGGGGCGGTTGGCCTTGGAGGGGCAGCAGAATGGTTCAGGAAGAGCGAATAAGGGAGAGGAGCTCCTGACGTGTCTTGGCGTTTTTCAGGAATATCCCCCGGACAGCGCTGGTGACGATGGGAACCCCCGGTTTCTTGAGTCCCCGCATGGAAAGGCAGAGGTGCTCGGCCTCGAGGATGACCATGGCCCCCTGCGGCGTCAGGGTTTCCATCAGACAATCGGCAATCTGGCTCGTCATTCTCTCCTGGATCTGGGCCCGGCGTGCGAAAACCTCCACCACGCGACCCAGGTCCGAAAGTCCGGTCATTCGTCCGTTGTCGGGAATGTACCCGATGCTGGCATGGCCGAAAAATGGGAGAAAATGGTGTTCGCACATCGAATAGAAAGGGAGCTTTTTCAGAACGATCATCTCGTCGAAACTCTCCCCCTTGATCAGTGAAAGTGTCTCGGAAGGAGTCTGGAAAAGTCCGGAGAAAAGATCGGAAAAAAGAACGGCAACCCGTCTGGGGGTCTCCTTGAGTCCGGGCCGTTCCAGGTCTTCCCCGAGTCCTTCGAGGACCAGCCGGAATCCCGCCTCAATCTTGTCCTGGTCAACCACAGGCGAACCACCCCTTCTCGGTTACGAGATAGTGGACGGGAACGTCCCCGGGACCGGCCGGAATCTTGGGAACAACCTGTTCCGAGAAGGCAAGTCCCGCCCTGATACCCTGGAGACCGGCTCTGGCAAGGAGCCTGTCATAATATCCTCTCCCGTAGCCCAGCCTATGACCGGCACGGTCAAACCCGACACCCGGAAGGATGAAAAGATCCACTTCCTCGGGAGAAGCGGCTTCCCGGGTCTCCGGTTCGAGAATCCCGAAAGGACCAGGAGTCAAGGGATCGTCTTTTCTCCAGGGACGAAGGACAATCTCTTTCGATTGGCGGAGGGAAGGCAGAAGAAGAACCAGGCCGGGAAAATGTTCCTCAAAGAGTCCGGAAATGACGGGACGTGTATCAATCTCGCTCCCGAAGGAGAGGAATAGGGCTATTGTGAAGGACCCCTCCCGGCCCATCCGGATTTTCCGGATCAGGGAGAGCGCATGTTCCCCCGCTATCCGGGAATGTCGCTTGCGTTCGTCCTTCGGAAGGGCATCCCGGCGAGCTACGAGCCCCCGTCGCATCTCCTTTTTTTCCCGGGTCAGGAGGGATTCCCGGGTCAGGACAAACTCCTCAGGGCTCACGGGAGGAGATCTCCTGTCGTGCGAGTCTGGCCGAAACCACCGGAAGGCGCGATTCCGGATGAACGTTAAGGTAATAGGCCACAATCCCCCGGTAAAGGGCGATGGCCGTCTCCTCACGGAATCTGGGGGAATCCATCAGGCGAGCGTCGGTTCTGTTTGAGAGGAAGTTGACCTCGGTCAGGACGGCGGGCATTGTGGTTCCCATGATGACATAGAAGGGGGCCTGGCGGATCCCGAGATTCCGGACAGGATAGTTTGTCCCCAGGGTGTGGGCCAGATTGTCGTCGATCTCCTGGGCGAGTTCCCAGGAACGTTTTTTCTTGTGGTTGATCTTCAGGGTCAAAAGGATCGCCGACAGGTCGCCCCGGGAGACTCCCAGGGCGCTGTTTTCCCTCTGGGCAATTCTCTGTGCCCGGGCATCGCTTGAATGAAGGTTCAGGAGAAAGGTCTCAAGTCCGCGAACGCCAGGATCCGGATCGGCATTGGCATGGACCGAAAGGAATAGATCACCATGGCTTTCGTTGGCGATGCGGGTCCTGTCGGGCAGGGAGACGAAACGGTCATCGGCTCTAGTCAGGATGACCTGAAATCTGGGATCACGGTCCAAAATCCTCCGCAGTCGTTTCACGATATCCAGAACCAGTGTTTTTTCACAGATCCCGCTCAATGAGGTCGTTCCGCAATCCCTTCCCCCGTGTCCTGCATCGAGAACAACACGGAAAGGCCTGGCTGAAGTGGGAAAACCCGCTGCCATGAGGGGTGGGCGGGATTTTTCGACAGAAGGGGCGGAGCCCGACGGTGCGGAGTGAGGGGACGGAGGCTCGTAAGAAGGAACTTGGGCTGAAGGAAGCGCTTTCCCCGGGATCACGATTCTGCGGCTGCGTTTGCCGGTGGAGCTTTTTTTGACCTTTCCGGGATTTTTTCCGTCAGAGATCGCAAAATCCATCACAATTCTGTGGGGGCTTGAAAGAATGAAAACCTTTGGGGGTGGAACTGGATGGACGAACCGGAGGGAAAGCCGTGTCGTCCGGTCCGAGGGTTCATAGCTGATATTGATGGCGGAAAGGTATTTCCGGAAGGAAGCGGTCCGGACGACCAGTGATCGATGAACTCCTGCTCCCGGCATGACCCCGACCAGACTGACCGAGGGGCGGGCGGTGGTTGTCCCGGACAGGACCGGTCGGTCCGGCCGGCGATCCAGGGTGAGGACAATCCTTACCGTGTCGGGATGAAGGCCCACCCGTACCTTCTCGATGAAGGAGAGATTGTCCGCCTTGGCAGGGAGGGCGGAATGAGCGATCAAAAGGATGGGAAAAAAGAATAGTCCCATAATGATGATGACTTGCCGGAGAGGATTGTCTGTCTTGTCCTTTTTATCAGGCATTCTGGGGCTCTCTTTCCTGCACGATTTCGGGGGGAGAAGACTCCTGTTGCTTTTATTCTACGAACTTTCCATGAAAGTTCAACTATTTTTTTGATACAGGGAAGCGACTCGCATCTTCAGCCATTTTTGTGTAATGTGACCACATGAAATTTAATTGCCCTCATCTTTGATCTCCCGGGATGTCTCCGGAGGGTCGGAGAGGGCGGAGGAGCGGATGGCAAAGGAGTTTTCAGGGAGCCGGAGGTCTCCGGAGTCGGAAAAAAACGGAATCGACTCAAGAAAGGCTTTTCTTGCCCTTTCCCTTGCGCCTTTCATCTTTTGCCTACAATCGATGGAGGCCAGATCGGCGACTCCCCCGGCCCCCCCTCCTCCTGCGCCCCCGTCCATCTCCCTTCCCGTCCTCTCTGCCCCGGTTC
>DAIBTC010000329.1 GCA_027415345.1 Nitrospirota bacterium | reverse complement strand
CCGTTGGAAGAAGTTTTGTCTGCAAGGAGATCTTCATTCGTCATATTCTACTGCAGAAGTTGCTTGTCTAAAAACACGCGCATTCCTTCCCGGCCTAAAGGCCGGGGCTTCCTGCGCGTTGAAACAGGTGACCTCTAAAGGCGAGATTGGTTTGGTGCAACCAGATTTTGCACATACCCTAGAAAAATAATGTTATTTAAAAATTACTTAAAAAATGTCCGCCCAAAAAAAGAGCCATAAAATGTCCGAAGCGGACACTTTATGGCTCCCAACTCACTTTGGGAGGCGAACGATAAATTGTCACCCGCCGGGAGCATAACGTGTCACTTTTCTGGCTTTTTTCAGGGTAAAAATCGGATTTCGAGAATTTTTCGGAAGCATAACATGTCACTTTTCCGGATTCTGGAAGGATAATGTGTCACTTTCCCGATGGTCTTGAGTTCGATTTCCTATTCTGCAACCGAACTGGAAACTTTGAAAGATTGTTTGCGAGTTGTGGTTTGTGAGTACAAACATAAC
>DAIBTC010000328.1 GCA_027415345.1 Nitrospirota bacterium | reverse complement strand
CACCTTCCATGCCATGGGGGCACGCATGCTGCGACAGCGTGGGGAGCTGGCCGGGGTGCCCAGGGACTTCGTCATCTACGACGAGGGCGACCGCGCCGCGGTGATGAAGGAGGCCATGGCCCAGGCCGGCGTGGACGAGAAGCGCTTCAGCCTGGCCTCCATCTCCGGAGAGATCTCGCGGGCCAAGAACGACCTCCGGGGGCCGGAGGAGTTCGGCGCTTCGGCCCGAGGGTTCGTGGAGTCCCAGGCGGCTCGCGTCTACCCTCGCTACCAGGCTCTGCTCGAGACCAACCGGGCCCTCGACTTCGACGACCTCCTGCTCAAGGTGGTTCGGATGCTGGAGTCATCGGCGGAGGCGCTGGAGCGCTACCGCGACCGCTTCCGCCATGTGCTGGTGGACGAGTACCAGGACACCAACCGGGCCCAGTACCGCATCCTGCGCCTTCTGGTGGGGGAGCATCGCCGGGTCACGGTGGTCGGAGACCCCGACCAATCGGTGTACAGCTGGCGGGGAGCCGAC
>DAIBTC010000327.1 GCA_027415345.1 Nitrospirota bacterium | reverse complement strand
GATGACGCCACGCCTGCCGCCCAGTTCTCCAGCCAGGACACGCACCGCCGCACTGTCCAGCGCCACCTCCGGGATGGCCGCAGCGGAGAACTCCTGGTAGGCCGGCGCGGACATCTTTTCGCGTGCCGGCAGGTTGATCCAGAGCTGGAAGCCGCGCATCAGGCCGTTGGTCTGCTGCGGCATCTCCGAATGAATGACGCCGCTGGCCGCTTTCATCCATTGCACGCCGCCGGCCTTGAGGTCGCCCCGGTTGCCCATGCTGTCGCGGTGTTCCATGTGGCCGTCGAGCATGTAGGTGAAGGTGATGAAGCCGCGGTGCGGATGATCCGGGAACCCTGCGATGTACTCGTCCGGGTTGTCGCTGCCGAAGTGGTCCAGCATCAGGAAGGGATCAAGGTTCTTCAGCGCCGGCGTGCCGAGGCTGCGATGCACCGTGACGCCCGCGCCTTCGGTGACCTCGAAGGCAGGGACAAGCTGGCGTATGGGTCGTGGCGTCATGAGTGCTCCTGATTGCTTTAACG
>DAIBTC010000326.1 GCA_027415345.1 Nitrospirota bacterium | reverse complement strand
CCCTCCGGCGTGGTCGGAGAGCGCGCTCTGGCGTGTCCCCTGGAGGAGGCGCTCGGCGTCCCAGCCGAAGACCTCGGTCACGCGGGCCAGGGTCTGCGCCATGCGCTCGGCGTAGTAGGCGTAGTCCGGAACCTTCTGGGCCGGGAAGGGCCGGCCCGCGGCGTACGGCTCGATCTCCTGCGGGGTCTTCTTCGCGTTGGTGACCACCCAGGCGACCTTCATGCCGGGGAAGACCGGGTAGCCTTCGGCCTGGAGGGTCTTGAAGACGCGGAGGAAGGGGAGCGCGTCGCGGGTCGCCTCGTTGTACTGGCCCTCCTCGCGAACGGTCCGCGCGATGACGAGCGCCTCGAGCGCCACCTCCCCGGCCTGGACCCGGGCGATGAGCTCGCGGGCGTGACGCACGGCGCGCTCCGTGTCGCCGTCCAGGATGTCCTCGAAGACCGCCGAGAGCGCTTCGCTCTGGGCGTCGAAGGAGTCCGTCCGGCGCGTCTCGTAGCCGCGGACCACGGTCTCCTCGCGCG
>DAIBTC010000325.1 GCA_027415345.1 Nitrospirota bacterium | reverse complement strand
AGGCCATGTAGAAGATGCGTGCCGGATGGCCGTTTCTCATGACCACGAAAGGCTTGAGGGGGATCACCCGGTCGAAGGTTCCCGGCGGATAGAATTTCGCCGGGTCGACTTTGTACTTGTCGGTCGAGACGAAGAGTCCGTTCTGGCCGACAAACCGGTGGGGATCGCTCCAGAAGTCGAAGCCGGTCGTTTCATGGGACAGACATATTGTATGGGAGGAATTCCCAAGATAAAAGGCCAAAAGATCGGCGGTATTGAAGTGCTCGGCGGCAAAAAAGAACTTCGGCGTCACCCGTTCGGGATGTCGCGCCAACTCTGCCTTGATCGCTCCGGCCAGCCTCCTGTAGCCGAAGAGGTCGTTGGTGATGTCGACCCAGAGAGGGACGGTCGCGGGAAGCACGATAGGACGGAAAAAAAGCTGGACCGTCGTCAGTGCCGCCATGCTTGCCCCCAGAAGAACTCCGGCCAGCGTCCAGGAGGAGAGGCGGGAGCGGGGAGCCGTGGACCAAAGAAGCGCGAGGA
>DAIBTC010000324.1 GCA_027415345.1 Nitrospirota bacterium | reverse complement strand
GGATGGAAGGCGGAAAAGTGCAGCGGCACGTCGGGGCCGAGTTCCTTGGATATCCATGCGCTCATCGCCGCGAGATCGGCGTCGGAGTCGTTGTGCCCCGGGATCAGCAGTGTGGTGATCTCGAACCAGACGTCGGTCTCGCGCTTGAGGTAGGTCAGCGTGTCGAGCACCGGCTGCAGATGGCCGCCGGTCAGCTTGACGTAGAAATCGTCGGTGAAGCCCTTGAGGTCGACATTGGCCGCATCCATCACGGCAAAGAGTTCCCGCCGAGGTGTCTCGTGGATATATCCCGCAGTCACCGCTACCGTCCGTATCCCCTTTTCGCGACAGGCCAGGGCCACGTCGATGGCATACTCGGCAAAGACCACAGGATCATTGTAGGTGAAGGCGACACTCATCGCCCCTCGTGATGCGGCGGCCTCGGCGATTTCCTCCGGAAGGGACCGATCGGTGAGGCGATGAGTCTCCCGGGCCCGGGAGATGTCCCAGTTCTGGCAGAACTGGCAGGAGAGGTTGCACCCG
>DAIBTC010000323.1 GCA_027415345.1 Nitrospirota bacterium | reverse complement strand
GGCAGATGTGCGAGGTCGAGTACAGCGTCGGCGGAGGTGGGCGCAAGAGCTGGTTCCAGGTCCGCATGGTGCCGCATATGGACGCAGAAGGCTCCGTAGTCGGGGTCGTGGCCGCCACCCGCGACCTGACAGAGCTGAAGGAGGCGCAGGAAGTCCTGGCCCACCAGGCCCTCCACGACCCGCTGACGGGTGCCGCCAACCGCCTGGCGCTCATGGACCACCTGCAGGGAGCTTTGGCGTCCCTCGAGCGCGAGCCGGGGCGGGTCGCCCTCCTCTTCATCGACCTCGACAATTTCAAGCTCATAAACGACGCTCGGGGCCACGACGCGGGCGACGAGCTCCTCGTCGAAGTGGCTGGCCGTCTTGCGCAGGCGACGCGGGGGAGCGACACGGTCGCCCGCCTCGGGGGCGACGAGTTCGTGGTCGTGGTGGAGAATCTGCCGGGAGGGGAGCAAAGCCCCGCCTTTCCGGCGCTCCTCGAGAGAATCCACAAGAGCCTCACCGCCCCCTTTGTCCTGGGCGAC
>DAIBTC010000322.1 GCA_027415345.1 Nitrospirota bacterium | reverse complement strand
CGGCCCCCCCGAGACTCCTCCGCTTCCGGGAGACTCTCGGAAGCGAGAAGGATCCGAAGAGGCGAGAGAGCGGCAACCGTGCCGCGGAACTGGAGATCCGGACGATCCGGATCGACAAAGCGGAAGACGTCCCCCGGCTTCGCCCGGAGACTTTTTTCGAGGTGGCGGGACAGGGTCGGCCCCGGCTCAAGAACCCGCCCTTCGGGACTTTCCGCGACCCGATCCTCTTCCCCGATCCAGAAGAGGGCCGGACCGCTCATCGCCCCTTCCCGAAAAGGAACGAAGCAGACTCACTCAAAGATCGACTTGACCTTGGAAAAAAGCCCGCCGTCTCCCCCTGCCTGGCCGGCTGTGGCTTCGCCCGAGACTTCGGAGTAGCGTTCGAGCGCCTCCCGCTGCTCCCGGGTGAGTCGGGTGGGGATCTCGACGTTGAAGCGGATGACCAGATCTCCCAGCCCCCGGCTCTGGGGGTTGGCGATTCCCTTGCCCCGGACCCTCCGGACCGTCCCCGGCTGGGTTCCCGGA
>DAIBTC010000321.1 GCA_027415345.1 Nitrospirota bacterium | reverse complement strand
GACAAGGAGATCCGTCTGCCGGCAAAGAAAGGCCGGGATCTGGAGAATGTCGAGGACGGAGGCAGCCTCGGGAACCTCCTCCGGAGAGTGGATGTCGGAGATGACCGGAAGGCCGTAGCGCGATCGGACCTCCGCGAGGACGGCAAGACCCTCCTTTTGTCCGATTCCCCGAAAGCTTGTCCTTGACGTTCTGTTGGCCTTGTCGTAGGAGGCCTTGAAGACGATGGAGAGGGAGAGTTCGTCACGGATTTCGGAGATTTTGTGCGCGACTTCAAGCGCATGGTCTCGGCTTTCGATGACGCAGGGGCCAAGGATAAAGAGCGGGGGCTCCCCTTCACCCACGCAAAAATAGGGCGAGTCTACCGGTCCAATGGCCACAGGGCCTGTCATTCTCGGAGAGATCACCGCATCCTCGGGGTGAGGGATTCCCGAAAGCGGCTGGCCGCAGCGAGAAAGCCCATGAAGAGCGGGTGGGGGGAGAGGGGGCGAGAGGAGAACTCGGGATGGAACTGCGAGGCGACAAAGA
>DAIBTC010000320.1 GCA_027415345.1 Nitrospirota bacterium | reverse complement strand
CAACGGGTGAATTGTAGGAGCGTTCTCCGGGAATGTCAACTGAAGCAGGACGAAAATCACAAAATCCGCCCCTACGACAGGTCTGGGGGAGGGTCAGTAGGAAAAGTCGATCCCGGCGATGAAGACATTGGAGAAGACATTGAAGAAGCCGCCATTGGAGAAGGCCCCCGTCGCCGTCCCAAACCCCTCCAAGCGGGTTCCTCCGTCCGTCGCGACCGACCCGACCCCGTCGTTTTCCATCCATTGCCATTCGGCAAACAGGGAGATCGCCGTCCGGTCGCTGCCATAGAGCCAGTACCGGTCGGCGAGACCCATCGACAGGACATCGTCGAAGTTTCCGGGAAGGTGCTGGGCGCCGCCCGCAAACACCGGCTGGGCCAGCATCTGGAGCTGGTTGTAGGTCAGCATCACCATGTTCGATCCGGCGCCCTCCTCCGAAAAGACGCCCCCGAAGGTCGGCTGCCAGTCCGCCTCCACAAACCAGGTCGCATAGGACAGGCCCGAGGTCGCCCGGACATTGCTTCCG
>DAIBTC010000031.1 GCA_027415345.1 Nitrospirota bacterium | reverse complement strand
TGATCCAAATGGAGGAGAAATGAAGAATCCGCTGGATTCCCTGTGGGGAACGGTCATCTCTGGATTTGTGCTGACAGGTATTCTTTTCTTTGTTGTCAAGGGTCTCGTCAACCATTAACCGATTACCTTTCCCCTAAAAAATGAGGAGTTACACAAAATGGAATCCCAGGCACCCGAACTGATTGTTCGTTGGTTTCATTTTCTGGCCGGTATCATGTGGATCGGCCTCCTTTATTATTTCAACTTTGTTCAGGGCGCCTTCCTGAAAGCCGCCTCACCCGAGGCCAAGGCCGACGCCTTCAAGAATCTGGTTCCCCGTGCGCTGTTTTTTTTCCGGTGGGCGGCTCTTCTTACCGTTCTCTTCGGACTTTCCATTCTTGGTCAGCGGCATATTCTCATTCAGGCCTATACCCTTCAGGGGAGCGCGGCTGTCATCGGCATGGGGGCCTGGCTGGGAACGATCATGCTTTTCAATGTTTGGGGCCTGATCTGGCCGAACCAGAAGAAAGTCATCGGGCTTGTCCCTGCGGAAGCGGCGGCAAAGGCCAAGGCCGGTCGGATTGCCTTCCTGGCCAGCCGGGTCAACGTGATGCTTTCCATTCCCATGCTCTTTTTTATGGGAGCCTCCTCCCATGGCGGAGCCCTTTTTATCGGCCACTGATTCGTAAGGCCTGAAGGTATAAAGGAAAAAAGGCCAGGGTCTTGACCCTGGCCTTTTTCATTTCGGGAAATTCAGGTCGGAGAATGGAGATAGGACCAGACGGAATAAAAAAGAAGGATCCCGAAGCCCGCCTTGACGATGAGAATCAGGATCTTGAGCCGCCTGTGCCGGGCATCCTCCCGGTCGTCAGCAGGGGGATGGTCCATCAAGGACCTTTTTTTCCAGAACCGTGATTCCGGGCAGGCCGGGAACGGTTCCCGCATCCGGGGCCACGAGGCCCAGACGGTAGAGGATCGGGGTGGCGGTGGGAATGTTGAGCTCCAGAATCTGCTCCCTGGTCATCCGGTCGAGCTCCATGACCATGGCGCGAAGGGAATTTCCATGGGCCACCACAAGGCAGTTTTCTCCCCGCAGCAAGGCCGGAAGGATGGCCGAATGGACATAGGGAAGGACCCGGTCTTTTGTCATCTTGAGGCTTTCGCCTCCGGGGGGGGCCACATCATAGCTCCGGCGCCATATATGAACCTGTTCCGCCCCATATTTTTTCGCCGTTTCATCCTTGTTCAGACCCTGAAGGTCTCCGTAATGCCGTTCATTCAGGGCCTCCGACTTTTCCACGGGGACTCCCCTGTGGCCAGAGGTTTCGAGGATGAGGGAGAGGGTTTTCTGGGCTCGAAGCAGGTTCGAGGTGAAGGCGCGGGAGACGGGGTAGCCCGTAAGTTGCCGCCCGGCGATCCTGGCCTCCTCCTCGCCCCGGGGAGAGAGATCCACATCCACCCATCCCGTAAAGCGGTTTTCCTTGTTCCAGACGCTTTCCCCATGCCTGACCAGTATAAGAAGTGCTTCCTTTCCCAAGAAGAGCCTCCCGCGAAGAGATGAATGTTCCAGGACGATTTCCGTGCCCTTATCCTACCATAAGGAAAGGGTGCCGGATCAGTGGGCCGGGGGATGGCAGGCCGGACAGGGGCAGAGTTTCCGGAGAAGCTCGAAGGAATAGATGCCTGTGTCGTGACCATCGGAGAAGCCGATGGAGAGGGCGTAGTTTCCGACGAGGTGCCAGGAGAGAGGACGGACATCAGGGGGAATGTCCGCCTCCTTGACGGTCCGCTCCCCCGTCCATTCATTGACGCAGGCGGCGCAGGGGCAGGCAAGACGGAGAAAACGGTTCAGGTAAAGGGATTCGTGGCCATCCCTCCAGAGGATGCGGACGGATTGTGAATCGGGAGCGTTGATGGATTGGGGCGAAACCTGCGCCATGCGTGATCCTTTCGGTCGAATGTGTCAGAGAAGGTGCAAAAAAACAGGCCCCCGGCCTCTTCAGGAAATTTCTTCCTCCGAGCGAAGGGGGCGGCTCATCAGCTCGGCCAGAGTCTCCTTCAGGTCGGCCTTTTCATAGAGGATCCGGTAGACGGCCCGGGTGATGGGAAGCTCGACACCGAAACGGAGCGAGAGCTCATAGGCCGATTCCGTGGTCGTGACCCCTTCGGCCACCTGACCAAGCTCGGTCAGGATGGTCCGGAGTTCTCCCCCCTGGCCGAGCCGGAGCCCGACCGTCCGGTTACGGCTTTTGTCACCCATCGCTGTCAGGAGAAGATCCCCGATTCCGGCCAGGCCTGAAAATGTCATGGGGTCGGCCCCCATGCGAAGTCCGAGCCGGGTCATCTCGGCCAACCCCCGGGTGATGAGGGCGGCGCGGGCGTTGTCGCCCAGGCCCATCCCGTCGGAGATTCCCGTGGCGATGGCCAGGACATTTTTCAGGGCTCCGGCCACTTCGATCCCCCGGACATCCCGCCTGGTGTAGACCTTGAACCACCGGGTATTGAAAAGATGCTGGACCTCACGGGCAAGAAGGGGATCGGTGGAGGCGGCGACCACCGCGGTCGGTGTTTTCTTCAGGACCTCCCTGGCAAAGGAGGGTCCCGAAAGAATGGCATAGGCGCCTCGGTCGGGAGAGTAGGCTTCGGCGACGATCTCCGAGACGAGGGACAGGTTTCCCTGTTCGATCCCCTTGGTGGACCCGATGATCGGAACCGGAGCTGCAAGATGGGCCCGCACTGTCGAAAGGACCTCCCGGCAGGACTGGCAGGGAACGGCCAGGACGAGAAGGGAGGATCGTTCGAGGGCGGCCGGAAGGTCCGGAGTGACTGAAAGGGTCTCCGGCAGGGGAATGCCCGGCATATAGACCCGGTTTTCCCCTGTCCGGCAGATGTCCTGGGCCAGGATGGGATCCCGGACCCAGAGGGTCGTCGTCCAGCCTGCAGCCGAAAGATGGGCGGCCAGGGCCGTGCCCCAGGATCCGCCTCCCAGGACCACGGGGGAGGGATCTTTTCCGAGTCGGACAAAAGAGGATTCCGGTTCAGCGGTCATCTGGGCCTTTCGGGAGGGGGTTCGTCGTGGATGGATGAAGGATACCAGTTTTGGTGCCTCGGGTCGAACGGGTCATTGACTCCATAAAGGACCCGGACAAGGGCCAGTCCTTCCGGAGGAAGGGGGGAAACAGGACGATAGGGGGGAGGGGCTCCACGATGGAGAAGGGAAGGGATCTCGGAGCCGCTTCTCCTTCCCTCTCCCACCTCCTTCAGAAACCCGCCGACCATGCGGACCATTCGGTGAAGGAATCCTGGTCCCGCGATCCATAGGGCCAGTCCTGCCGGAAGGGTCTCCCAGAAAATTCCCGTGATTCTTCGGACGGGGTCCTCAGGCAGGGAGGAGGCCACCGAGAAATGCCGAAAATCATGCTGACCGATGAAGGCCTTCGAGGCCTCCCTGACCTTTGTCAGGTCGAATCCGGCCCTGATCGGTGAAGAAAAGGGGTCGGCCAGAGGGTGGCTGGCCAGTCCCTCGGGAAGAAGGCGAAAGGTGTATTTGTAGATTTTCCCCGTGGCGCTGTGGCGTGCGTGGAAGGTTCCGGGGACCCGGAGTGACTCGAGAAGGCGGATCTCCGGGGGAAGGCGGGTGTTCAGAACCCGTGGGAGACGATCGACAGGGACGGGAAAGCCTCCGGGAA
The DNA here is from genome assembly GCA_027415345.1 of Nitrospirota bacterium. GTDB lineage: Bacteria > Nitrospirota > Leptospirillia > Leptospirillales > Leptospirillaceae > UBA4572. Next base: position 12,715 of record DAIBTC010000031.1, on the reverse strand, counting down.
GGTCGACATGGGCCACCTGGCCCCAGGCTGAAACCCCCGCATCCGTCCTCCCTGCCCCTGTGACCCTGACCGGAGTTCCGGCAAGGGATGTCAGGGCCTCTTCGAGGAGCCCCTGGACCGTCACGTCCCGGGGCTGGATTTGCCAGCCCGACAGGGATCGGCCGTCATAGGCCAGAAGAAGGGCGATCCGGAAGGTGTTCATTCCCCGTCAGGGCGCGGTCCAGGGTTCATTGCGACAGAGGGCCTCCCACGCCTCCTTGAGATCCAGGAAGGCTTCGAGTTCGAGGGAGAGGGCTTCTTCCCACCCCTTCCAGTCCTCCGGAGATCCCGCGCCGGCGGGGGTTTCACCTTCCCCCAGGGTCTTCCGGTAGGCCATTTCCGCACGGTGTCGGGCCAGGCGATATGCCTGGTGGCGTTCGTCGAAAACGGCCAGTCGTTGCACCTTGAGTGGGTCCATGAGGCGTCTCCCTGGAAGAATTCAGGTCATGTCGGTCGTTGGTCATGGAGAAGAGGAGGGGAAACCCCTCCTCTCGTTGGGTTCAGGCCAGATTTCCGAGGGTGATTGGCTGGAACTCGGAGTTCAGGATACTGATGCGGGAGGCGATGTTTCCCGCGATTTTAAGATATGCCGCGGTGAGCGGGCTGTCGGGCTGGGCGATGCCGATCGGCCTCCCCTCATCCCCGGCCTGGCGTATGGAAAGATCGATGGGAATCCTTCCGAGAAAGGGAACTTTCAGTTCGGCGGCCGCCTTCTCCCCTCCTCCCTGGGAAAAGATCGGGGTCTCATGGTTGCAGTGAGGGCAGTGGAAGGAGCTCATGTTTTCCACGATTCCCAGGATGGGGACATTCACCTTCTGGAACATGGCCAGACCACGGCGGGAATCCGATAAGGCCACCTCCTGGGGAGTGGTGACGATGATGGCCCCCGTGACAGGGACAAGCTGGGCGAGGGAGAGTTGGGCATCCCCTGTGCCGGGAGGCATGTCGACGACCAGATAGTCGAGCTCGCCCCATTCGACGTCGCGGACGAACTGGGTGATGATTCCGTGCAGCATGGGGCCGCGCCAGATGAGGGGGGCGCCCGGAGGGGCCATGAAGGCCATGGACATGACCGGGATCTCATAGGCCTTTGGCGGAAACCACCGGTTGTTCACCTGTTTCGGGAGCCCTTTGATTCCCAGCATCATGGGAATGTTGGGTCCATAGACATCCGAATCGAGGATTCCGACCTTCGCACCCAGTTCGGTGAGGGCGATGGCGAGATTGACGGCCGTGGTCGATTTTCCGACCCCTCCCTTTCCGCTGGAGACGGCAATCACGTTCCTGACCCCTTCGATTTCGGCCTTTCCTTCCTTGGCTCCGCCCCCGGTCGTCCGGGCCGTCATCTGGATGTCGACGGAACGGATGCCCTCGATGGGGGCCAGGGCCTCCATGCAGGCCTTCTTGATTTCCTCCTTGAGGGGGCAGGCCGGTGTGGTGAGTATGACGGTAAAGGTCACATGGCCATCCTTGACCCCGAGATTCTCGATCATCTTCAGGGTAACAAGATCCTTCTTGAAATCCGGTTCGATCACGCGGCCCAGGGCCTTCATAACCGCCTGTCCTATTTCCTGGTCTTTTTCCTGATTCATGGATTCTCCCTGATTGGTTGTGGGGGCTTTCTATCCCTTATGGTTCCTCGGTTTGGACAATCGGTATGAAAAATTCCCGAAATTCTTCCCAAGACGAATATCCTGTCACTCCGTCCTCCCTCAGAAGGTCGATCCGATCCGGGGAGGTGGCGAGAACTTCATATTCCCGTCCGTCGGCATCCCGGTATCCGGGACGAAACGGATGGTCCCGCCAGAGAAAGCCGGGGTCGGGCCGGGTTGTTTCGAGAAGGGACCGGAAGGTGGGAAGATCGATGTCGACTCCCCCTTCCCGGCTTTCGCGGGCCTTCCTGTAATCCTCCCAGGTGACGGGATGTCCTGTTCCCCGACGGGCCCACAGAAGTCGGGCGACCAAGGCCTGGGGAGAAAGGGAGGCCGAGGAAGGACGGTTCCGGACCCGCAGGATTCTGGGGGGGGCTACTGGTTGTCCTTCCATTCTTCAAGCCAGGCCATCTGGATGGCTTCGAGAATCTTTTCGTTCGAGGCTCGAGGGTCTCCCGAAAACCCCGGAAGATCGAGGATCCACTTGTGCATGTCGGTGAAACGGACTGTCAGGGGATCGACCTCCGGGTGGTGTTCATAAAGCTGATATCCGATTTCATAGGGTTCGTTCCAGTTCATGGCTGTATCCCTAGTTAGTGTTCGTGGGACCCCTTGCTGCAGGGGGGAACCCGGACAGTGATGTCTCCCTTTATATGGGCCTGGCAGCCGAGGCGGGACTTGAGCGTCAGCCCCTCGGCTTCGTCGAGCTGGTCCTCCTCGTCCTCTTCCATGACAGAGAGCCGGTCAAAGCCGTCATCAAGAATGACATGGCAGGTCGAGCAGGCACACACTCCCCCGCAGTTGTGCTCCAGGGGAACATGGGCCTTTTTGGCCGCCTCGAGGATGGTGGTATTTTCCTCCACCTCCACGGTCACGGGGGGAAAGGGCTCGGTCAGACGATCATCGGGTCGAAAAGAGACCTTAGGCATGGGATCCTCCTTCTTTTGGGAGGGCCATTCCCGAAAGGGCATTAGAAATGGACTGGTTCATCAGCCGTTCGGCCAGGGGCTGTGTCAGATTGTCGAGAAGCCGGGTTTCATCGCGAACCTTCCGCCCGTCCGTTCCCTCCATCGCCTTTTTCAGGGCTTCCACCTGTCGGGAAATGGCCTCCCGGTCAGCATCGGGAAGAATGTCGGAGCCGACCCGTTCGAGGGCACGGATCGTGGCATTGATGACGGTCTGAGCCTCGGTTCTCGCATCGACGAGGAGACGGGTGGCAAAGTCTTCCTGGGCGTGGGAAAAGGCCTCCTTGAGAAGGGTTCGCACGTCGTCCTTTCCCAGACCGTAGGAGGGGTGGATCACCACATTGGACATCTTGCCGGTGGTCTGCTCCCGTGCCGTGACCTCGAGAATCCCGTTCGCGTCGATCTGGAAGGTGACCTCGATCCGCGGCGTTCCTGCGGGAAGGGGGGGGATGCCTGACAGGGTGAAGCGAGCGAGGCTCCGGTTGTCCCGGGCCATCTCCCTTTCTCCCTGAAGAACATGGATGTCCACGTTCGTCTGTCCGTCGACATAGGTGGTGAAGAGCTCCTTGGCCTGGGCCGGAACCGTGGTGTTCCGGGGAATCAGGGTGCTGGTGACACCTCCGATGGTCTCGATGCCAAGGGAGAGGGGGGTCACGTCAAGAAGGAGGAGGTCCTTTCGTCGGCCGGACAGGATGTCTGCCTGGACGGCCGCACCCTCGGCGACGACCAGGTCGGGGTCCACGGTGTCGAAGAGGGGCTTTCCGAAAAAGGTGGCCACAGCTTCCTTGAAGCGCAGGAAGCGGGTGGATCCCCCGACAAGGATGACACCGTCCACCCCCGACGGGGGCGTTCCGCTGTCGGCGAGGGCAGACCGGACGCAGGAGAGGGCCTTCTCCACGAAAGGTTCGACGAGCTCATTCATCCGGGCCCGTGTCAGGGTAGTCCGAAACCCCGCCGCCGGGATCGCAACCTCCACCTCTGTCCGTGAAGAAAGGGCAATCTTGGCCCGTTCCGCTTCCTTTCGCAGAAGATCCCGCACTTCCGAGCGCTCCGCCAGGGACAAAAGTTTCGGGCTTTCCCCGAGCCATTCCGTGACGATGGCCCTGTCGAAGTCCTCGCCGCCCAGGTGGGTGTCCCCGTTGGTGGCCCTCACTTCGAAAATGCCCTTTCGGATATCGAGAAGAGAGAAATCAAAGGTTCCTCCGCCCAGGTCGAAGACGGCGAAGAGTCCGTCCTTTCCGGACCCCAGGCCATAGGCCAGGGCTGCTGCCGTCGGTTCGTTGATGATCCGGAGGACGCTCAGGCCTGCAAGGGACCCGGCATCCTTTGTCGCCTGTCGCTGGGCGTCATTGAAATAGGCCGGCACCGTGATGACCGCTTCGGTCACCTCGCGGGACAGGGCCTCTTCCGCGCGGCTCCTCAGTTCCCGAAGCACGAGGGCTCCGATCTCCGGCGGGGTCAGGAATCGATTTCTGAAAGGATCCGGAACGGCGGGAGAGCCATTCCGGTCGACGATGGGATAGGTCAGGTGCCGGCGCTCCGATTCCGTTTCTTCAAAGGAGCGGCCCATGAGCCGTTTTGCTGCATAGATGACTGTCGTTTCAGGATCGTTGACCCTCTCCCTCGCGTTCCACCCCACTCGCACTCCGTCTCTTGAAAGAGCCACCACAGACGGCAGGAGAAGGCGTCCTTCCCTGTCGGGAAGAACTTCGACCCGGCCATCCTCGTGGCGATAGGCCACGAGAGAATGCGTCGTTCCGAGGTCGATGCCCACAACGGTCCTGTTCACGGCGCCTCCTTTATTTCCCTGAGCAGATTCTGAAGATAGGAACGCTTTTCGAGCCGTCCGGCCAGGGTGGCCAGAGCCCGGGAAAGGGCCGCCTCATCCCTTTCGTGGGCCCCGAGCTGATGGTCGATCGACCCGAAGGAGTCAAAGATCTCACGTTCGATGGGGTCCATCACTGACCGAAGACGCTGTTCAGCTGCCTGGGGTCCCTGGGCTGAAAGGAGAGATTCAAGTTCTTCCTTAAGCTCCATGATCTCCATGAGGTCGCCTGGGGGAAGGGTGGCCTTGCGGTTGGGACGGGCCGCCTCCCCCTTGACGTGACCTATGAAGTAGTGGGCCCTCAGGAAGGGATCCCGAAGGGTCCTGAACGCCAGGTTCACGAGCGATGAGTTGGCCAGGGTGATTTCCTGTTCCTTTTCCGAATCCCCCACATGGTGGTCGGGATGAAAGGTCCGGCTCTTTTCATGGTAAGCGGCAACAAGAAGCCTCGGATCAAGCGTCAGCTTGACGGGAAGGCCAAGAATGCTGTAATAATCCCGTTCCTCCCCGAAGGGCTGGACCCGGACGCATGAAGGACAGACATCCTCGTCTCCCAGACTTTTTTCGCAGTTCCAGCAAATGGAATGGCTGGCCCCCCGGCTATCGGGGTGCAAAAGGTTTTCCGAAGTCATTTTTTTTGCAGCAATTCCCGTTTCGGACATCAGAATCTCCCTACGCCAAAGAAGGGAGAGCGAATCTCTCCCTTCCCGGACATGTCATCAATATCTTTTTTCTTTTTTTTCAAGGACTTGTCAGGCCGAGAAGGAGGATCCGCACCCGCAACTGTGGCTGGCGTTCGGGTTCTCGAATTTGAATCCCCCCCCCATCAGGCCCCCGCCGACATAGTCCAGGGTGGACCCATCGAGGTAGACCTTGCTTTTGGGATCGATCACGATACGGATGTCTTTCGGACCGTCGATCACCTCGTCGAATTCCTGGGGAGTCTCCTCGAGCTTGATGAGATACGAGAGCCCGGAGCAGCCTCCTCCCTCGATTCCCAGACGAAGAAAGTGGGATTCCTTGTTCTGATTCTTTTTGAGACGGGCCACTTCGCTGGCGGCCGCTTCTGTAATCTGGATCATAGTCTCCTCCCTTTTCAGGCGTGTTGTTCCTTCTTTTTCTGATAGTCCGAAATCGCTCCCTTGATGGCATCCTCCGCCAGGACCGAACAGTGGAGCTTGACCGGGGGAAGATTGAGTTCCTTGGCGATTTCGGTGTTCTTGATCTTGAGGGCATCCTCCACCGTCTTGCCCTTGACCCATTCGGTGGCAAGGGAGCTCGAGGCGATCGCCGATCCGCAACCGAAGGTCTTGAAGCGGGCCTCCTCGATGATCCCCTCTTCGTTGATCTTGAGCTGGAGCTTCATGACGTCTCCGCATTCGGGGGCTCCGACGATCCCCGTCCCCACATTTTCTTCCGTCTTGTCGAAGGATCCCATGTTCCTGGGGTTGTTGTAATGATCAATCACCTTGTCGCTGTATGCCATCTCACCACTCCATATGTTTGTGTTCGGATCTTTCGTCCGTCGTTACCCCCTTGGGGGAAAATTCCCGAAAAGCCTGCGATCAGTGCGGACTCCACTGAACGCTCTTGAGATCGATCCCCTCCTTGGCCATTTCGTAGAGGGGAGACATGTCGCGAAGTTTCCCGACCGCCTTCTGGACACTGTGAATCACGGCCTCGATCTCCTCCATGGTGTTGAAGCGGCCAACTGAAAACCGGATCGAGGAATGCGCGAGATCCGTTCCGACCCCCAGGGACTTGAGGACGTAGGAAGGCTCGAGAGTGGCGGAGGTGCAGGCCGAACCCGAAGAAAGGGCCGTCTCGCGAAGACCCATGAGAAGGGCCTCCCCTTCCACGAAGGCGAAGGAAAGATTGCTCACGGCCGGACTCCGGTGCTCCCGGCTTCCGTTCACCTCCACATACTCGATCGATTCCAGGATCCCGTTTTCGAGACGGTCGCGAAGGGCCTTCCTGTGGGCGATCTCGGCGGGAAGGTTCTCGCGGAGGATCCGGCAGGCGGCTCCGAATCCGACAATGCCTGGGGTATTGAGTGTCCCCGACCTGAAGCCCCGCTCATGCCCCCCTCCCTCGATCTGGGGAACAAGACGCACACGGGGTTTTCTCCGGACATAGAGCGCTCCTACCCCCTTCGGCCCGTGGATCAGGTGGGCGTTGAAGGAGAGAAGGTCGATATTCATGGCGTTGACGTCGATCGGCATCACTCCCGCCGCATAGGCGGCATTTGTATGGAAAAGTACGCCCTTTTCCCGGGTGATGGCGCCAATCTCGGCAATCGGCTGGGTCGTTCCCACTTCATGGTTGACGGTCATGATGGAGACCAGGATCGTCTCCGGCCTGATGGCGGCCCGGACAGCCAGGGGGTCCACCCGCCCTGTCTTGTCGACGGGGAGGACGGTCACCACAAATCCCTGGGCCTCGAGAGACCGGATGGGATCGAGAACGGATCGGATCTCCGTCTCGGCGGTGATGATATGATTCCCTTTCTCCCGGTACATTCCCGCCGCTCCCTTGATGGCGAGATTGTCCGATTCGGTCATCCCGGAGGTGAAGACGATCTCCTTAGGATCGGCGCCGATGAGGGCAGCCACCTCCTCGCGACCCTTTTCGGCCAACTCTTCCGCCTGCCATCCGAAGGCATGGTTTCGGGAGCTTGGATTTCCATAAATCTCGGTAAAGGCCGGAAGCATCGCCTCGACGACGCGCGGGTCAACCCTTGTGGTGGAGTGGTTGTCCAAATAGACTTGATCCATCAGTGACTCCTTTCAGAACGGCCGGCTCCTGTCCCAGCTCCCGGATGGAGAGGGCTTCAAGAAACCATAGAATATTGTTTTGTAGTCTCTCCAGCGGAGACCGGATATCACATTGGTCCCTCTGCTGGCATGTTCTGTCAGTTCCGTCCGAGCAGCTGACGATTCCGACCGGTCCCTCGACGGCAACCAGAACCTTGAGAACGGAAATCTCTTCCGCCGGAATCTTGAGCGAATATCCCCCTTTTGGAGCATTATGACTCTGGATAAGTCCGGATTTGGACAATTTTTGCATCACCTTGGCCAGAATTTCCGGGGGAATACTGTACAGGGCCGCGATATCCCGGACATTCGATATCCCGCCCTCTTCGTTTCTGGCCATGAGATTCAGGGCCAGAAGGGCATAGTCGACTTTTTTTGTCAGTTTGAGCATCGAATTCTCCGACCTGATTTATCGCAGACCATTTTGGTCTGTCATTACTATAGCAGGAGGAGAAAAGGGCGTCAAGGGCCGGCAGAAGCCGGGCCCTTCACGGGGAGGGAGGATTGGTTCCAGAGGTTGTCGAAGACCCTCTGGGAAGCGTGAATCCGGCCCTGGGAGAGAATATTGGCTTCCATGTGCATGAGATTTCCGGAGTCCGGAGTGAGAGATCCCCATCCAGCCGAACCGGTCAGCAGAATTCGGCGGTCGATTATGGCCATGGGCCGTACGAAAGGAGGGAGGTGGTCCGGGAGAATCCTGACGGGAACTCCCGCGGATGTCAGGGAGCGGATTTCGACAGGAAAGTGCCCGACCGCCTCCGCCGTGACGAGGACCCGAACGGGGAGTCCCCGCCCACTCGCCTCCCTCAGGGCGCGAATGAGGCGATAGGAATGAGGCAGGCCAAAAAGCAGAAGATCCGCCTGATGGCGGGAGGAAAGAATTTGTTCGGAAAGGAAAGTCCGGGCGAAGGGTCCACGGCCGATGGCCCGGTGCCCCTGGGAGCTCATCCCGACGCCCACGCCGAGGATTGACCCAACGAGGACAACGATCAGAAGAGACTGGCGCTCAAAGGGCGAAAAGACATACGTCGTCTTCCGGGAGCGGGGTGGAGCGTGTTCGAGAAAAAGGATTCCCTTTCCCAGGAGGAGAATGAACAGGAATCCTCCGGCAAATCCCATGACAGGCCATGCGGTGTCGGCGAATGTCGCGTAAAAGTATAGCAAGCCCCCCAGAAAGGCCGGGGCGAAGAAGGCAAGGCTTGCCTGGAGGCGCTGGGGGTCCGCCGGACCGAGCCACCGGCGGGAGATCCCGTAATGGAGGAGCGAAAAGGCGGAAAAGATTCCCATGCCGATACCGACATCGACGAGCCCGGTCTGCTGGTCCGACATGAGTCCGCCCACCAGTCCCATCAGGAGTGCCACGAGGCCGAAGATCTGGCCGGAGGCCGCCCCCATCAGGGCCGCAGAAAACTTCTCGTTTTTGTCCTCTGCTTCCGGATCAATGATCCGCAAGGACGGGTCATTGGACACGGTCAGACATTCCTTTGCTGAGTGTGGAGGGAGGGGAGGGGGAGAGTCCCGTCATGGAGACGGAGAGCATATGGTACTGGCCTGCGAAGCGCTCACCCACGAAAAGGGAGAGTGTGACAGGGTAGGAGGCCGGCTTCCCGGGGAAGGAGAGGAGCGTATGGAAGGTCTCCCCCCCCGTGAAGTGGTGGTCTGCGGGAAAGTTCACGGTCCCTAGGAGGAGGTTTCCGTTCCTGTCGACAAGGCTGGGAGGTTCGTAGGCTCCGATTTCATAGAATTTGAATTCAGGGTGGCGATGGAATCGGACCGTCAGCTCGACAAAGGTTTTCCCGTCCTTTTCGAGAAGCTTTTCGGCGGTGAATCCGATGATCTTGTTGTCGGAAACAGGGGAGTAGACATCCGAATAGGCCAGGGGGGCCTGGGAGGCATTGAGAGGGCCCGTCATCATCTGGGGTGGGGGAGCCTGGCGTTCGGCAATCCCCCGGAAGAGATCGGAGACGAAGAATCCTCCCGCCAGTCCGACCACAATCAAAAGGCCTGTGGGAGAGAGAAGGATCTTGATCAGAGGGGAGCCGGATAGCCTTTTCAACGGGGACCTCCGTTTTTTTCCCGGGCGACGGATGGCTCGGGGGCATGGTCCTGGGAGTCGAGAAATTCCACCTTGACGCGGGCGACCCTCTGCCGGTCGATTTCCACGACGGTGAGCTTCATGTTCTTCACAAAGAAAAACTCACCTCCGCGGGGAATAGTCTGGAGCTGGGAGAGGACGAATCCGGCAAGGGTTTCGTAGTCTTCCCCTTCGGGGATGGGTATTCCATAGTCCTCGGAGAGGTCACGAACCGAAAGAGAAGCATCCACGAGATAGGATCCGTCCCGGAGCCGTTCAACGGGCTTGACGATTTCGTCTGACTCGTCTTCGATCTCCCCTACGATTTCCTCGAGAAGGTCCTCCATGGTCACGAGGCCATCGAGGGCTCCGTACTCGTTTAGGACAAGGGCAATCTGGGTTCGCCGTTTCTGCATCTCCTTAAGGATATGGGGAACCTTCATGGACTCCGGCACGAAATAGGGGGGGTGGAGGATGCGCTCGATCCGGAAGGGAGAGCTTTCTGTCAGGATGTCGACAAGGTCCTTGTAATAAAGGATGCCTACCACCTCCTCCGTGTCTCCCCGGAGGACAGGATAGCGGGAGTATCGATGTTCTGAGAAGATTCCCTGGATTTCGGAAAGGGTCATCGTGGTCCGGAGGGTGACCATCCGGACCCGGGGAACCATGACCTCCCGGACGGAGATGTCGGTAAACTTGAAGACGCTCTGGATAAGGTCCTGCTCGGTGCGGTTGATGATTCCGTGCTCCCCCCCCTCCTTGAGAAGAAGTTCGAGCTCTTCCGGGCTGATGGGATAGGAGGCTGGTCCGGGGGTGACCCGGATGAGGCGGAGAACGAGTCGGCTGGTCAGGGTGACGACCCGGACCGGAATCACGATGAGTTCGGAGAGAAGAAGAACGGGACGGGCCAGGCGAAGGGCGATCCGCTCGTTGTTCTGGATGGCGAGGGTCTTCGGGACGATTTCTCCCAGGACGAGCATGCCGAACACCTGCAAGAGGATGACGGCAAAGACCGAAAGGGGAAGGACGACATGGTGCTCCTTCAGGTCGATGAACATCCCGAGGACAGGCTTAAGTTTTTCGTAGGAGACGGTTCCGGTGGCTCCGGAGGCAAGACCGGTCGAAAGGGTCATCATGACCTGGACCGTGGCGACGAAACGTTCGGGTTCCTTTCTGAGCTTTAAAAGGGCCCGGCTTTCCGGGGAGCCGGACCCCGAGAGCTGCTGAACCCGGGAAAGCCTGAGGGAGATGATCGACAATTCGGCGGCCGCCAGGATCGCGTTGAAAAGAACCAGGACCGCTATGGCAAGCGCGTCAATCCAGAGTGGCGTCATCGGTTTGCGATCCGTTGAAGTCGAAAGGAGTCAGGACAGCCCCGGATCGGTGAAGAGTCAAATCCTGAAGGGAATCGGTTGTTTCTGATGCAGGACTCCTGTGTTGGTCCCCCGCCGATCATGCTGGTCTTCCCCGGAGGGGATCCGGCCCTGACGCGCCTTAAAAATAAAAGTCGAGGCCCATCGTGTGTCCAGAGGGTCTGACGATGGGACAGGGGGATGAATCGATCGGTCTTGACAAGTGGACGCTGACTGCCTATATTGGGTATGTGTTGACGTTCTCATCATAAACTATTTTCCTGGATTTGAGCAAGGGGGCCAAAATGTACGATGCTCACAAATTGGTGGGTTCTAATCCGAGCTTTATGGGCTGGATGGGCTTTCTCACGATCGTCGCCATCATCTTTGCCTGGGGATACGCGACCTCGACCAACCGTAAGTAATCCTCCCTTTTTTATTCCTGAAGCCTGAAGGCGGACTGAGTCTGCCTTCAGGCTTTTTTTCTTTCGGCCCTTTTTCTTTCCTGGATTCCTCCTTCCCCATCAATCACCCTGGGCCCAAATTTATGGGGGTTTTCCGGAGATCGGAACTTTCCTCCCGAAACCTCCCTTTCAGAGCCTTGACAAAATGGATTTTTTTTTATATGTTATTTTATTAGTAATGTAATAATTAAAAGGAGACTCCATGGAAACCAGAACTCTTGAGACAGATCTTTTGATCATTGGCGGAGGAACGGCCGGATGCTATGCCGCCATCATCGCCCGCCGGGAAAATCCTGACCAAAAGGTCCTTGTCGTGGACAAGGCCCATATCGACCGTTCGGGATGTCTCGCCGGGGGGATGAATGCCATCAATGCCTACATCAATCCCGGGGAAACGGTCGACTCCTTCGTCGACTATGTCCGCATGGATGCGATGGGGATTCTCAGGGAAGATCTGGTCCGTTCCCAGGCAGCCCTGTTTCGCGAAGTGGTGGAAACGGTGGAGGCGATGGGCCTTCCCATCGTGAAGGATGCCGATGGGCGGTACTCCCCCCGGGGCCGTTGGAATATCAAGATTCATGGAGAGTCCCTAAAACCGATTCTGGCGCGGGAGGTCAGAAAGTCCGGGGCCGAGGTTTTGAACCGCGTTGTCATTACCAACCTCATTGTCAAAGAAGGGGCCGTCCACGGTGCCTACGGATTCGGGCTCTCCGACGGGACCTTTTACGTGATCACTTCCCGGAAAACCCTGGTGGCGACCGGAGGGGCCTCCGGCCTTTACCGCCCGAACAACGAAGGTCTCTCCCGCCACAAGATGTGGTATTCCCCCTTCAATACCGGGGCCGGATATGCCATCGGGATCCGGGCCGGGGCCGAGATGACGAGCTTCGAACACCGCTTTATCGCCCTGCGGACCAAGGACACCATCGCTCCGACAGGGACCCTTGCCCTGGGTTTCGGAGCGCCCCAGGTCAATTCGAAGGGGGAAGAATTCATGAAAATCCGGTGGGCCGAAGCGGGAGGAGAAGGGGCCCCGACTCCCCTCAGGCTGGAGGGACCCCTAAAGGAGATTGCCGCGGGAAACGGTCCCTGCTTCATGGATACCCGCCATCTGACCGCGGGAGACCTGAAGCGGCTCTATGAAGCCTACCTCGACATGTATCCCAACACAGTTCTCTACTGGGCCTCCAACCGGATCGACCTGACCACTTCTCCGGTCGAGATCTGCGGAACAGAGCCCTATCTTGTCGGGGGCCATTGCCAGGCCGGGTACTGGGTCGGGGTCGACAGAAAAACCACCCTTGAAAACCTGTTTGCCGCAGGGGATGTGGCAGGAGGAGCCCCCTACAAGTTCGTGAGCGGCTGTTTTGCGGAAGGGGCCATCGCGGCCCGGGCGGCGGCCCGGGAGATGCGCCTGGAGTCGAGGGAGCTTGTGCGTCCGGAACCCCAGGAGGTTGACCGAGAGAGAGCCCGAACCTTTTCCTGGGGGGAGGCCCAGTCAGGGGCTGAAACGGGACGGATCCGTCCCGAC
>DAIBTC010000319.1 GCA_027415345.1 Nitrospirota bacterium | reverse complement strand
AGAAGATGTTCGCCGGCAAGCCTTGAATGTCTTCCGCATGAAGCTTCTGGGGGCTGTGGTGAGTCCGGTTGACCTTGGGGGGCGGACCCTTAAGGATGCCATCAGTGAGGCCCTGAGGGACTGGTCCCGGAGCGTGGGGGAGACCCATTACCTCTTGGGGACAGCCTTTGGCCCCCACCCGTTTCCGCTCATGGTTCGCACCTTTCAGTCGGTGATCGGTCAGGAGGCTCGCCGACAATTTTTAAAGCGGGTCGGTCGTCTTCCGAATGTGCTCGTTGCCTGTGTGGGGGGAGGGAGCAATGCCATTGGCCTTTTCCACCCCTTCGTCAGTGAGAGGGCCGTCAGGATGTTTGGGGTGGAAGCCGGAGGAATCGCCATTGCTCCCGGGCTCCATGCTGCTCGATTCGCCGGCGGATCGGTGGGGGTCCTGCAGGGAACAAAAACCTATGTTCTCCAGAACGGGGACGGGCAGATCGAAAACACCCACTCCGTCTCCGCCGGTCTCGACTATTCGGCGGTGGGGCCAG
>DAIBTC010000318.1 GCA_027415345.1 Nitrospirota bacterium | reverse complement strand
ATAATCGGGGATGGGGGACGGGGTGTCGGGGCAATCAAATATTTCTGGCGTCAATAAAATGTCTCCGTCCGAGGAAGCCGTGGGACCAGCGCCGGCACTCCTGGAAAAAACCGCTCCAAAGATCGGGGTTGCAGAGGCTCCGGATCTGCTCTCCCGAACCATCGCCCGGGGGGTCTCTTGGCTGGTGTCCGCTCAGGACAGTGCTGGCCATTGGGTCGCCCCTCTCGAGGCCGATGCGACCATTCCCTCGGAGTATATTTTTCTCCATGAAATTCTGGGTCGCCCTCTGGATCCTGACCGTCGCAAAAAGATTGTGCGGTCCATCCTTGCTGTGCGGGGGAAGGAGGGGGCCTGGCCACTCTTTCGGGACGGAGATCCCGACATAAGTGCCACCGTCAAGGCCTATCAGGCCCTCAAACTGTGTGGCTTCGAGGCGTCAGATCCGGTCCTTGTCCGGGCTCGGGAATGGGTCCTCTCCCAGGGGGGGGCGGGAAAGGTCAATGTCTTTACCCGAATCGCGCTGGCGGT
>DAIBTC010000317.1 GCA_027415345.1 Nitrospirota bacterium | reverse complement strand
GGGACTCGGCCAGGACATCGAGAAGGCCGGCAGCGCGATCGAACGCGCCGGAAGCAAGTAAGCATGCGGGCTTTCACCACGCTGAATGGGCTGGTGGTGCCGCTCGACCGCGCCAACGTCGACACCGACGCCATCATTCCCAAGCAGTTTTTGAAGTCGATCAAGCGTGCCGGCTTCGGCCCCAACCTGTTCGACGAATGGCGCTATCTTGACCACGGCGAGCCGGGCATGGACCCCGCCACGCGCCAGCCGAACCCCGAATTCGTGCTGAACTTCCCGCGCTACCAGGGCGCCAGCGTGCTGCTCGCGCGCGACAACTTCGGCTGCGGATCGAGCCGCGAGCATGCGCCGTGGGCGCTGGAAGACTACGGCATCCGCGCGATCATCGCGCCGAGCTACGCCGACATCTTCTACAACAACTGCTTCAAGAACGGCATCCTGCCCATCGTGCTCGACGCCGCCGCGGTCGACCGCCTGTTCCGCGAATGCGAAGCGAGCGAGGGCTACCGGCTCAATGTCGATCTCGACA
>DAIBTC010000316.1 GCA_027415345.1 Nitrospirota bacterium | reverse complement strand
ATGCACAACCGGGAGCTTTTTCATTTCGTCTCGCGCTGGGGGCTCGAGGAGGATCGTCATGCCCAGGCGCTGGCGCTCTACCAAGTTCACTCGGGAATCGAGTCCGACTGGGACAGGCTCTCCGAAACGCTCATCCTCGAGAGCCAGAAGGAGTATCAGGTCGGATACAGGAATCTTCTCCAGGTGACAACCTTTGCCTTTCTCCAGGAGAAGGCCACCCAGCTTTACTACCAGAGCCTTGCGAGAAACGTGAGCGAGCCCGTTTTGATCAAACTTCTTCACCTGCTGACAAAGGACGAGTCCCGTCACTTCGTCTTCTTTTCGAAGATCGTTTCCGCCTATTTCGACCACTTCGGCCTCGACTGCCTTCCTCTGGTGGAGGAGGTTGCGATGAACTACCGCATGCCCCTTCACAGCACGATGAATGATTACCGTCGAAGGGCCATCCGCATGGCTCGTGAGGCTCCCGGATACGACCGGGCCCTTCCGGTCCGGAACCTCTTCGGGTTTCTCGAAGAGATCGGGGAAG
>DAIBTC010000315.1 GCA_027415345.1 Nitrospirota bacterium | reverse complement strand
GACTGGCCTCCGTCCCGGAGAGTCGTGTCGACAAAGACCGGCGCTCCCGCCGGTGCCTCCTTGGGCTCCTCCATCTTGAACCCTCCTTCCCGTGGCCGATTGAGTCAGGAGCCGGAGGCCTTCTCGAAGGCCTCCCTGGCCTCGGCCCATTCTTTGTGCTTGAGGAAGGCCTTCCGGGCCACTTCCTCAATGCGAAGGTAAGCTCCCGGGAGCTCCTCCGTCAGATCGTGAAGCTCCATGGCCGTCTCGGCAGCCTGTCGCGTCAACTTTCTGAATCGGGCCTCCAGCTCCTTCTGATCCATCCTGCCTCCTTCACTTCCGGATGATGTTGTTCCCCCCCCACAAAGGGGGAGAGGAGGGCTCCTTCCCCCCGCCCCATGGGTCAGCGATGACCTCGCCACCCGATCGGGCAAGTATGTCGAGTGCCACATCCTTCATGGACTTTCGTCGTTTCATGCTATCGGCCCGGATCCGCCGGTAAGCCTTCTCCTCCGACAGCCCCTCCTCCATCACCAGGACCCACTTGGCC
>DAIBTC010000314.1 GCA_027415345.1 Nitrospirota bacterium | reverse complement strand
CCGGAAAGTCCTAGCCTTGGGGGGCCTTGGGGGGCCACAGGGGAAAACGGGAAGGGAGACTCGACCCCGGGCTCGGTGTATGGATCCCGGAGGATCATGTCAGGCCAGAAACTCCTTACCCCCTACGATTCTCTGTGACGAAAAACACGGCCCGATTCATTGACACAAACCAAACAGTGCAGTACATTTCAACCGGCAATCGATAAGGATGGACTTAGAGGTTTATCGACCACGATCCGGTCGGAGGGGCTGGGGGCCTTTCCAAGATTGCCCGCCCAGTCACGCTCCGACTCCGGAAAAAAAGGAGGAACGCGTGAAACGACTCTTGGTGACCTGTCTCGCGGGAGGGGCCGCCCTCCTGTCGGGATGCGTCTCTATCCCCTCCTCCACCCTCTCTGATACGCCTCCGGCGTCGAATGCGACGACGGTCCGCGTCGTTGAGGAAGGAGATCTGGGGGTTCTCCACCTTACCTCGCCAACGACGCTGACGGCCAAGGCCGACGCCGATCTCCTGGCGCAATGTCCCTCC
>DAIBTC010000313.1 GCA_027415345.1 Nitrospirota bacterium | reverse complement strand
AGGAACGCGAGAAAGCCCTCGCGGCCGATGACGATGGCGAGAGACACCCCGATCGAGGACCACAGCGAGAAGCGCCCGCCGACCCACTCCCACATCTTGAAGCGGTGCTCGGGGTGCACGCCGAAGGTGTCCATGGCGTGGTGATTGACCGAGACGGCCGCGAAGTGCAGCGGCACGGCGCGCTCGCCGAGCTGCTCGCGCAGCCACTGGCGGGCGGCCTGCGCATGGGTGAGGGTCTCGAGGGTCGTGAAGGTCTTCGAGCAGACGATGAAGAGGGTCGTGTGCGGATCCGCCACGGCCAGCAGGTCCGCGAGGCGGCATCCCTCGACGTTGGAGACGAACTCGCAGCGCGGCGCGCCGCGCGCGTGGTGCGCAAGCGCCTGCACCGCCATCGCCGGGCCCAGGTCCGATCCCCCGATGCCGATGTTGACGATGAGCGCGAAGGGCTTGCCCGCGCTGGCGAGGATGCGCCCGCTGCGCACGCCGTCGGCGAAGGCGAGCATGCGCTCGCGCTCCTCGATCACCTCGTGAG
>DAIBTC010000312.1 GCA_027415345.1 Nitrospirota bacterium | reverse complement strand
CCCGAAGTCGTCGAGGCTCACCAAAAGTCCGAGCGTCCGGCATCCGTCAATCCCCCGGCGGGCCCGGACCGGATCCCGGAGGATCTCGGACTCCGGGATCTCGATCAGGATCTCCGGGGCCTCCGGATCGTCCCTGCGCGTCTTGAGGGCCGGAATTTCCCGGAGGGAGGAGAGGAAGTCCTCGGAGAGAAAATGGCGGGCGCCGATGTTCACGCTCATCCGGATGGAGAGCCCTTTTGCCCGCCATCGATCCTGCTGGGCGAGCGCCTCCGAGAGGACCCATTGCCCCAGGGACGCGGTCAGGTTCGAGGATTCGACGACCTCGATGAAGGCGGCCGGCGGCAGGAGACCCCGCTCCGGATGGTTCCATCGGACGAGGGCCTCGACCCCCGCGATCCGCCCGGAATGGAGGTCCACCTGGGGCTGGTAGTGGAGAACGAGCTCCCCGGAGGCCAGGGCCCGGGAGAACTCCTCCCGGATGGTCTGGGCCTCCCGGGCCCGTTCCTCCATGGCCCTCTCGAAAAGGGCCCAGGT
>DAIBTC010000311.1 GCA_027415345.1 Nitrospirota bacterium | reverse complement strand
ACCAGTGGGGCGTGGGGCCCCTGCTCGAGGGGCTGGCCGTCCTTTACGTGATCACGAACCTGTGGGTGCTGTACCGGGATCTCAAGACCCGGCGTGCCCAGGCTGTTTCCTCAGCCGGAACTCCCGCCGCCCCCGGTTGAGGCGGCTTGGGCCGCGCGCAGTGCGGTGACCAGGGGGTCGAGATCGCCTTCGAGCAGGGATTCGAGCGAATAAAGGCTGAGACCGATGCGATGGTCGGTCACCCGGTTCTGGGGAAAGTTGTAGGTGCGGATCTTTTCCGCGCGTAACCCGCCACCGATCATGTCCCGTCTCTGCGTATGGACCCGCTCGGTCTCCTCGGCCTGTCGGAGCGCCAGCAGGCGTGCCGTGAGCAACGACAGGGCACGGGCCCGGTTCTTGTGCTGGGACCGCTCGTCCTGGCACTCCACCACGAGCCCGGTCGGCAGGTGGGTGAGACGGACGGCGGATTCGGTTTTGTTGACGTGCTGTCCCCCGGCCCCCGAGGCACGGAAGGTGTCGATGCGGAGCTCCTGGCTC
>DAIBTC010000310.1:294-537 GCA_027415345.1 Nitrospirota bacterium | reverse complement strand
CGTCCCAGTGCGGCGCCACGGTGTTGATCATCACCCGCCGCTCGGTGTCGTTTTTTCCCAGGAACGGGAGCAGTATGCCCACCCCCATGTCGTGGCCGTCCATGATGGCAAAGCCGATGAGCAGGACGCCCACCAGCAGCCACCAGATGAGTTTCAGGGTTTCGTAATCCAGCATGATCTCGTTTCCTTTTCGATTATGCGTTAGCGGCAGCCATGTTCAGCGAGGCGGCAGGTTCGTCATGC
>DAIBTC010000310.1:0-284 GCA_027415345.1 Nitrospirota bacterium | reverse complement strand
CATCAGGAACATCTCGGCGCTGAGCAGCAGGGTGTAAAAGCCGAGGAAGCCGAACAGCGAGCCGATCAGATCGCCCGAAGACAGGGTAGACGCCGACAGGTGGGTGGGCAGCATGCCGTGCACCGTCCAGGGCTGGCGGCCATATTCGGCGACGATCCAGCCTGCATGGGCGGCAAGCCAGGGCAGCGGCAGCGACCAGAAGGCCCATTTCAGCAGCCATGGTTTGCTCTCGAAGCGGCCCTTGGCGCTGTGCCAGAAAGACACGATGAACAACGCCAGCATGA
>DAIBTC010000030.1 GCA_027415345.1 Nitrospirota bacterium | reverse complement strand
CCCGTGAGCGTCGCCACATCCACCTCGAGCCGGGGATGGTAGGTCCGGACCCCGAAGGAGAGGGCGTCGGCCAGGATCAGCCGGCCCTCCGCGTCGGTGTTGATGATCTCGATGGTCTTGCCGTTGTAGGCCCTGACCACGTCCCCCGGCTTGTTGGCCCGGCCGGAGGGCATGTTCTCGGTGGCCGGCATCACCGCCACCACATGGACGGGAAGGCCCAGGTCGGCCACGGAGAGGATGGTCCCCAGAACGGCGGCCCCGCCGCTCATGTCCCCCTTCATGAGCTCCATCTTGTCGGCGGGCTTGAGCGAGATCCCCCCGCTGTCGAAGGTGAGGGTCTTGCCGACCAGGAGAATGGGCCGGTCGTTTACGGGCTTTTCCGGGCGGTATTCGAGGACGATCAGACGGGGGGGCTCATCCGAACCCTTGGCCACGCCCACCAGGGCATTCAAACCCATCCGCTCGAGCTTCTCCCGGTCGTAGGAGAGGAAGGTGATTCCCCGCTTCCGGGCCTCCTCCTCGGCCGTCCGTGCGATCATGGTCGGAGTCGCCACATTGGCGGGATGGTTGCCCAGATCCCGGGCCAGGAGGGTGTTTTTGGAGATGACCTCTCCCCATTGGCGTCCGCCCTCGGCCCCTTTCAGGTTTTTCCTGTCGACGGCCACCCCCAGGGTTTTGAGCTCGTAGGGCGCCTCCTCTCCCCGGTCGCTCTTGTAGGTCTCGAAGCGATAGAGGGCGAGGAGGGTGCCCTCCACCACCGCCTCCGTGTCGGCCGCGGGATCCCGGCTTTCCAGGGCCAGGGTGGTGACGGCCTCCGGAAGGTTCCGGCCCCTCAGCACGCTTGCCGCCGTGCCCGAGGCCTTCCGGAGGGATTCGGAGGTTACGGCCTCGGCCCGGCCCAGCCCCGCAAGGAGGACGAATCGGGCGGGAAGTCGGCCATAGGTCGGAAGAAGCGTGGTCTCGCCGGCCTTGCCCCGGATTTCCCCGTTCTTGCGCATTCGGGCAATCTCGCCTCCCAGGGCGCTGTCGACGGCTCCCAGCAGGGGAGAAAGGGTCTTTTCCTCCTCGAGGAGACCGATGATGAGGGCGGCGGTCTTCTTCTTGAGAGGATCGGTGGTTAAAAGTTCGGTTTTCGTCATGGAGCATCCTTTCGGCGAAGGGTCAGGGTTCCGGGATCCTCTCCCGGAACGGTCAGGATATCAGGGGCTCCCGGAGGAGCCGTTTTTGTCGATTTCGTAGTCGAGGGGATCGGCCACCCCGGCCCGGGCAAAGCCCCGGAGCCTCAAAAGACAGCTGTCGCATCGGCCGCAGGCCTTAACGCCATCGCGATAGCAGGACCAGGTGAGTTCGAAGGGGACGCCCAGACGGAGCCCTTCGCGCACGATCTGCCCCTTGTCCATCCGGATCACCGGAGTCCGGATGGAGAGGGAGGAGGCCTGGGGAGAGGTCCCCAGGCGGGCCGCCTGCTCGAAGGCGTCGTAGAAGATCCTCCGGCAGTCCGGATAGCCCGAGCTGTCCTCCTCCACCGCCCCGATATAGATCCGGTCGCAGGAGAGGACCTCGGCCCAGGAGACGGCCACAGAGAGGAAGTGGGCGTTGCGGAAGGGGACATAGGTCACGGGGATCCCCTCCCGGCCGAGCTCCCCTTCGGGGATCGCGATCGACCGGTCGGTCAGGGCCGAGCCCCCGATCTCCCCGAGCGCCGGGCAGTCGGTCACCAGGTGGCGCTCCGGAGCCATCCGCCCGACCAGGTTCTGAAAGGCCCGCTCCTCCCGGCGCTGGGTCCGACTCCCGTACCGGACATGGAGGAAGCCCAGAAAGGCGCACTCCGTCCGGGCCAGGGCCGCGGTCACCGCGCTGTCCATTCCTCCGCTCACCAGGACCACTCCCCGTCCCCCGGTCTTTTCCGACACCTAGACACCCCTTCTTTGCGGATCGAACAGGATCTTGTGAAGCTGGACCTGGACCCGGAGATTTTTGCCTGAGGCGAGAACCCATTGGGCCAGATCCTCCGGCCGGCATTCCCCGAAGACCGGGGAGAAGGTCACGGGGATTTCAGGGGGCAAGCCCGTCCGGGAGAGGAAATCCAGGGTCCAGTCGAAGTCTTCCCGTCCGGCCACTACCGCCTTGACCTCGTCCCCCGGGCGAAGGTCCCGGAAGGTCTCCTCCCGCATCGTGTGGGACATCTCCGATCCGGGAGGCTTGACATCCATGATAATACGGCATCTCCGGTCAAGTGAAGCCGGGACGGGAAAGGCCCCGGAGGTCTCGATCAGGACGGTCTTTCCCAGATTTAAAAGTTCCGAGGCAAGCTCCGGAAGTCCGGGGGCGACGAAGGGCTCTCCCCCGGTGATCTCGACCAAAGGAGCCGGATATCCGGCCGCCTCCTCCACAAGGGAGGCGACGGTGCGTTCCTCTCCTTCATAGAAGGCATAGGCGGTGTCGCACCACCGGCACCGCAGGGGACAGCCCGTGGTGCGGATGAAGAAACACGGCCAGCCCGCCCATGTCGATTCTCCCTGGATGGAAAAAAAGGTCTCGTTGATGCGCATCATTTCTTCGGCGCCGGCGGGGGAGCGGAGTTCGTCTCCTCCCGATGGCTCTCCGCCTCCTTCATCTTCTTCCTGACCGCGGCGATCTGGGCGTTCACCTCGTCGGGGTTGGGATAGCGGCCCATGACGTCCGAGAGGAGGGCCAGCGCCTGCCGGTCGTGGCCTAGGGCCGAAAGGTCCCGGGCCAGGTTGAACTCGGCGATCGCCGCGGACGGGCCATGGGGATTGGCCCGCAAAAATTCCTTCAGGTCCCGGGCGGCGCCGGCATGATCCCCCAGATTTCCCTCGAGGAGGCCCACCTTGAGCCAGGCGTGGCGACCGACCGGCTCCCCCTTCGCCTTTTCCTGAAGCTTCCGGTAGAGGCCGAGCGCCTGGCGGTAATGCTCCTCACGCTCGAGGATGCCAGCGGAGAGGTCGGTGGCCCGGAGGAGGATCCTCCGCGACGGGTGTCCGTCCTCGAGCTTTCCCAAGACGGAGAAGGCGTTGGCCAGCTGTCCCTGGCTCACGAGATCCCGGGCCAGGTAAAAGGAGGCCTTCTGCCGGATCTCGGAATCGGAGAGATTCTCGAGGGCCCGGATGTAGTCCTCCCCCGCCCGGTCCGGGCGGTTTTCGAAGCGGTCCTCGATCTCCCCCAGCCGGTAATAGGAGAGGCCGGCGATCCCGGAGCGGGGCGCGATCCGGATGGCATTTCTGAAATCCCTCTCGGCATCGGCGATCCGGAAGTCCCGGAGCGCCTTCATCCCTTCGTGATAGAGGATCCGGGACTGGGACTTGGAACACCCCGCAAGGGGAAGACAGAGGAAGAGGACCAGAAAGGCGGCCAGAGATTTCGCGCTAATCCCCCGATTCCCTTTCCATGAAGTTCTCGATCGGAGTCGGCTCCCGCTTGGGGTTCACGGCGGCGCAGACGATCGTCTCCCCCGGCGTGTCCGAGAGATTGACAAGCCGGACGCCCTGGGCCATGCGGCCGGTCATCCGGACCTGGTCGGAGGGGATGCGGATCACGCGGCCGGTGTTGGTCACCACATCGATGTCGTCCCGTTCGGTCACCTTGAGGATGGCAACGACAGCCCCCGTCTTCGAGGTGACCCGGGCGATCCGGACTCCCTTTCCTCCCCGCTTCTGGAGGCGGAAGACGTTGCTGTCCACCCGCTTGCCGTAGCCCTGCTCGGTCGTGACCAGAAGGAAGTCGCTCTCCCCGACCTCCTCGAAGCTGACCACCGAATCCTCGGGAGCCAGGCGGATCGCCCGGACCCCTCGGGTGGCCCGGCCGGTCACCCGCACCTCCTGGCAATCGAACCGGATCGACATCCCGTTTCGGGTGGCGACCACGATCCGCCGGTCGGGATGGGCTACCAAGACCCGGGCCAGACGGTCCCCCTCCTCGAGAACGGTGGCAATGAGGCCTCCCTGGCGGATATTGGCATATTCCGAGAGCTTCGTGCGCTTGAAGTAGCCCCGGGCGGTGCCAAAAAGGAGAAGGTTCTCCCCTTCGAAGGAGCGGACGGGAAGGATCGCCGCGACCCGCTCGTCAGGAGAGAGGGAGAGAAGGGAGAGGAGGTGCTTCCCCCGGGCGGTCCGCTGGGCTTCCGGAAGCTCGTAGGCCTTGAGCCGGTAGACCTTGCCCAGGTCGGTGAAGAAGAGCAGGGTATCGTGGGCATGGGCGGTGAGGGTCGCGATCAGGCAGTCGTCCTCCTTGAGCGTCACCCCGATCCGTCCCTTGCCTCCCCGCCGCTGGGTGGGCAGGACCGCATCCGGCATCCGCTTGATGTAGCCCTCGTAGGAGAGGGTGACGAGATAGGGGTCGTCGGGGATCAGGGCTTCGGGCGTCAGTTCCCCCTCGTCCGGCACGATGCGGGTCCTTCGGGCGTCCCCGAACCGTTCGAGCAGGGCCCGGGTCTCGGTGCGGATCACCTCGAGAAGGTTCTGGCGGGAGGAGAGGATCAGCTCGAGGGAGGCGATGAGGGCTTCGACCTCCCGGTACTCGGCCTCGATCTTCTCCCGCTCGAGGCCGGTGAGCCTCTGGAGACGAAGATCGAGAATGGCCTGGGCCTGGATTTCGGAGAACTGGAAGTTTGCGACCAGTCCGGTCCGGGCCTCCTCGGGAGAGCCCGAGGCCCGGATCAGGGTGATGATCTCGTCGATCAGGTCTATGGCCCGCCGCAGCCCTTCGAGGATATGGAAGCGCTCCCGGGCCTTCTTGAGGCGGAAGAGGGTCCGCCGCGTTACGACATCCTGGCGGAAGTGGAGAAAGACCCGGAGGGATTCGGCCAGCGACAGGGTCTCGGGACGGCCGTTGACGATCGAGACGGCGTTGTAACCGAAGGAGCTCTGGAGCGGGGTCAGGAGGAAGAGCTGGTTCATGATGATGCGGGGGATGGCCTCCCGCTTGAGATCGATCACGATGCGCATCCCGTCCCGGTCCGACTCGTCGCGGATGTCGGAGATGTGTTCGAGCTTCTTCTCCCGGACGAGCTCGGCGACCTTTTCGATCAGGCGGGCCTTGTTCACCAGATAGGGGATCTCCCGGATGACCAGGCTCTGCCGGTCGCCCCGGGTGCTGTCCTCGACGTCGACCACTCCCCGCATCACGATGGAGCCCCGGCCGGTGCGGAAGGCGGATTCGATCCCGGAGCGGCCGAGGATGATCCCGCCCGTGGGAAAGTCCGGACCGGTGACGAAGGCCATGAGGTCCTCGCTTGTGGCGTCGGGATGGTCGATGAGGTGGAGAAGGGCGGTGAGGACCTCGGTCAGGTTGTGGGGAGGGATGTTGGTGGCCATTCCCACCGCGATGCCGGACGACCCGTTCAGGAGGAGGAGGGGCAGGGAGGCGGGCAGGACCCGGGGCTCCTCCATGGACTCGTCGTAGTTCGGCGCCCAGTCCACCGTCTCCTCGTCGAGCTCGGTCATCATCTCTTCGGCCAGGCGGGTGAGGCGGATTTCGGTGTATCTCATGGCGGCCGGGGCATCCCCGTCCACCGAGCCGAAATTTCCCTGGCCGTCGATCAGGGGGTAGCGGAGGGTAAAGGGCTGGACCAGGCGGACCGCAGTGTCGTAGACCGCGGTATCCCCGTGGGGATGGTATTTTCCGATGACGTCGCCGACGATGCGGGCCGATTTCCGGTAGGCCGTGCCGGGACGGACTCCCATCTCGTGCATGGCATAGAGGACCCGTCGCTGGACCGGCTTCAGGCCGTCCCGGGCATCGGGAAGGGCCCGGCCCACGATGACGCTCATGGAGTAGTTCAGGTAGGCTGTCCGGATTTCCTCATCGATCGAGACCGTTGTTTCAAAGGGAAGCTGTTCCAAAAAGGACCTCCAGGGTGTCAGATATCGAGGTTGGAGACGTCGAGGGCGTTCTGTTCGATGAACTCGCGCCGGGGGGCGACCTGGTCACCCATCAGGATGGTGAAGATCCGGTCGGCCTCGATGTAGTCCGGAATGGAGACCTTGAGGAGCGTCCGCTTGGCCGGATCCATCGTCGTCTCCCAGAGCTGTTCGGGGTTCATCTCCCCCAGCCCCTTGTAGCGCTGGAGGGTGATCTTGGCGCGGACCTGGCCCGTGATCGCCGAAAGGGCCCGGTCGGGAGTCTCGTAGACCGTCTCCTCCCCCGACTCCTTCTGGCGGACCCGGTAGGGACCCTGGAGGGACTCCGCCTTGAGGCTCCTGAGGGACCGGGCACCGCCGACCATCCCTCCGAAGAGGCCGGGATCCAGGACCATGGTCGATTCATACCCGAGCTGGCGGGTCTCGAAGACCAGGCGAAAGAGCGGGGTCTCGGAATGGGGGACCGGCTCCACCCTTCCGGTGAGCTCGCCGCCACCGGTCGTCTCCTGGTAGCGGCTCCGGCAGAACTCGATGAAGGCCCGGGCCTCCTCCTCCCGGTGGAGAATCTCCCCCGAGAGACCCGGATAGAGGCCGAAGAGGCGAAGGAGGGCCGGGTGTCCCACCCGGTTTCCCCAGTAGCGGACCTCCTGCTCGTAGCGGGAAAGGACAAGAAGACGGCGGACCGCCTCGGCGCCGTCCATCCAGGCTCCATTTTGTCCGTTGGCAAAGGAGATCCGCTCCACCGACTTTTCGAGGACGAAGGCCTCCAGGGCCTGGTCGTTCAGGAGGTAGCGCTCCTGCTTCTGGTAGACGACCTTGTAGAGGGGGGGCTGGGCGATATAGACGTAGGATCCGTCGATCAGCCGGTTCATGTGGCGGAAGAAGAAGGTGAGCAGGAGGGTCCGGATATGGGCCCCGTCCACGTCGGCGTCGGTCATGATGATGATCTTGTGGTAGCGGAGGTTCTTGAGAGAAAACTCCTCGTCCCCCAGCCCGCAGCCCACGGCGGTGATCAGGGCCCGGACCTCGTCGTGGGTGATGAACTTCTCCACCCCCTTGGTCTTTTCCACATTCAGGATCTTTCCCTTGAGGGGCAGGATGGCCTGGAAGCGCCGGTCCCGGCCCTGCTTGGCCGAGCCGCCGGCCGAATCCCCTTCCACGATGTAAAGCTCGGAGCGGGCCGGATCGTTCTCCTGGCAGTCCGCGAGCTTGCCGGGAAGGTTCGAGCCCTCGAGGACATTCTTGCGCTTGGTGAGCTCCCGGGCCTTCCTGGCGGCCTCCCGGGCTTGGGCCGAAAGGATCGCCTTGTCGGCGATCGCCCGGGCCACCGCTCCCTGCTTCTCGAAGGCGTCCTCGAGGGATTCCGACAGGAAGGTCTCCATCGCGCCCGCGACCCAGCTCGACCCCAGCTTGGCCTTGGTCTGCCCTTCGAACTGGGGATTGGGGATCTTGATGCTGATGATGGCGGAGAGTCCCTCCCGGATATCCTCCCCCTTCACCTCCTCCCCCTTGTTCAGGTTCTTTTCCCGGATGAAGCGGTTGACGACCTTCGTGAGGGCCGACCGGAAGCCCCGGACGTGGGAGCCGCCCTCCCGGGTCGGGATGTTGTTCACGTAGCTCAGGAGCGTTTCGGCATCGGTGGTGTCCTGGTACTGGAAGGAGACCTCGAAGGTCGATCCGTTGTCGAGACCTTTGCGGAAGAAGAGGGGGTCGTGGATGGTGCGCTTGTTCTCGTTCACGAAGGCCAGGAAGGACCGGATGCCTCCTTCGTCGTGGAAGAGCGACTCCCGAAGGGTCTCCTCCTCGGCCAGGGTGATGGTCAGGGAGGGGTTCAGGTAAGAGAGCTCCCGGAACCGGTGGGCCAGGACGTCGAAGGCGAACTGGTCGGTCTCCATGATGGTGAGATCGGGATAGAAGCGGATGGCCGTGCCGGTCCGGTCGGAGGGGCCGGTGACAGAAAGGGGAGCCTCGGGCACCCCCTTGTGGTAGACCTGCCGGAAGTGCTGTCCCTTCTGGTCGATATCGAGAATGAGGGTCCCGGAGAGGGCATTGACGACCGAGACACCGACCCCGTGGAGACCACCTGACACCTTGTAGGTATTGTTGTCGAACTTTCCGCCGGCGTGGAGGACGGTCAGGACCACCTCCGCCGCGGAGCGGTTCTGTTCGGGGTGCAGGCCGGTCGGAATTCCCCGCCCGTTGTCCCGGACAGTCACCGACCGGTCGGCATGGAGGATGACATTGATCTCCGAGCAGAAGCCGGCTAAAGATTCGTCGACGCTGTTGTCGACGAGCTCGTAGACCAGATGGTGAAGCCCGTCGATTCCGGTGCTTCCGATATACATGCCGGGACGGACCCGGACTGCCTCGAGTCCTTCGAGGACCCGGATCTGCTGTTCTCCGTAGACTGGCTCGGCCGATGAATTCAAGGGCACACGCTCCGTTTCAGGTGGGGGGGATTCTCGCGACATTGGCCGACTGGGGGGGTGCGGACCGTTTCTCTCAGCTTTCGGCCCCCAAAGGCATGATAACATACCGCGACTGGGGTTCCTCGAGGGAGCTCCAGATGACGGGAACCCGGTTGTGTTCCTCCGGGTCCTCGGAGATGATGGCCTCCATCCGGAGGGTCACGCCGCCCACGACCCCCAGAAGCTTGGACAGGGATTCCAGGCTGAAGAAGAAGGAGCTCCCCGGACCATTCACGATCGCCGGGGACTCCTCCCGGGAATCCCCGATGTCGAGGTTCTGGGACTTGACCGTCACCGTCCTGTCGTTCCAGAGCATCTCGACTTCGAGGTTCCGGTCGGAGATGAGGGAGGCCCGTTTCAGCATGGCGGCAAAGGAGTCCCGGGACATGTCGATCGTCACGCTGTGGGTGTCGGGAAAGACGTCCCGGTAGTTCGGAAACCTGAGATCGAGAAGCCGGACGAAGAAATAGAATCCGAGCCACCGGAAGAGGGCATACCGGGGGTTGACCGAGATGTCGACGGTCAGCTTTTCGTCCTTCGCGTCGGTCTCGAGGATCCGGACGAGATCGGCGATGTGGCGGCGCTTGACCAGGAATCGCTTCTGTCCCTGTTCCGAGAGATCGATCCCCCCCTCCTCCCCCAGGGGAACCTGGCCGTGATGAAGGCCGCTCCCGTCCGTCCCCACCACATTCAGGGTGGTCCGCCCTCCCGGCTCCCGTTCCCTCTGGAAGAGGACCCCGTTCATGTAGTCCTTCTCCTCGTCCTCGACAAAGGGAAGCGTCCGCTGGAGGAGCCGGAGAAGCTCCCGGAGGGGAAGGCCGAAGGAATATTCGGGGGCGATTTCCGGGAAGGAGGCAAAGTCCCGGGGATCGATCCCCTTCAGATGAAAGAGGGCCCTGTCCTTTTCAAGGGTGGTCATGGCTTTTCTGTCGGAGGGATCCTTGGAGAGACGGACCGGACCGGGGGAGAGTTCCCGGACGATCTGGAAGAGCTTCTTTCCCAGAACGGTCGTCTGGCCGGGGACGGTGACGGCGGCAGGAAGCCGGAGGCGCCCCCCGGCGGACTGGTCGAAGGAGACCAGGGTGATCTCGCCCTCCCCGGCCTCGATCAGGATGTGGGAGGCCAGGAGGGCGATGTTTTTGCGATCGGACAGGATGGAGACCTTTTCCAGTCCTTCTAGAAAGACGCTCTGTTCTATTGAAAATTCCACAAACCGGCTCCTTGGTAGGGCGTGCGTCGTGAATCCATGGTCCGTATCACAGGGATTGCAGGAGTTTCCGTCTGAGAATCTCGATGTCCCGGGAGAGGATCGCATCGGAATCCCGGTTCTCGTCCACCGTCCTGAAGGCGTAGATCGCGGTGGAATGATCCCGGCCCCCCATCTCCCGGCCGATCTCGGGAAAGGACATCTGCGTCAGGTCCCGGAGCAGGTAGATCGCAACCTGGCGGGCAAGCGAGATCGACCTGTTCCGCTTTTTCGACCGGATTTCCTTGGGGGAGACCTTGTAGAAGGTCGACACCTCGTTGACGATCAGCTCGGTGTGAAGGGGCATCGAGGTATTCTGGATGATGTTCGAAAGGAGCCTCCGGGTGACCTCGATCGTCACCGGCTTTCCCATGAGGGTCTGATAGGCCCCGAGACGGATCATCGCCCCTTCGAGCTCGCGGATATTCGACTTTATGCTGGTGGCGAGGAAGTAGATCACGTCCTCGGAGAGATTGATGCCCTCCTGCTTCATCTTTTCGGTAAGAATCGCGACCTTGGTCTCGAAGTCCGGAATCTGGATGTCGGCGATCAGCCCGGAGGAGAAGCGGGACCGGAGACGTTCCTCGAGGGTCATGATTTCGTTGGGAGCGCAGTCACTGGTCAGGATGATCTGCCGTCCGCTCTCGAAGAGGGAGTTGAAGGTATGGAAGAACTCCTCCTGGGTCCGCTCCTTGTTGGAAAGAAACTGGATGTCGTCGACGATCAGGACCTCGATGGAACGATAGCGTTCCCGGAACTCGCTCATCTTGTTGAACTTGATCGCGTTGACCATCTCGTTCAGGAAGGACTCGGTGGTCAGGTAGAGAATCTTCTTCTCCGGCGACTTCCGGAAGATGGCGTTCCCCACGGCATTGACCAGGTGGGTCTTTCCAAGTCCGACTCCCCCGTATATATAAAAAGGATTGTAGGACTTGCCGGGATTCTCCGAAACCTGGTAGGCCGCGGCGTGGGCGAAGCGGTTGCTCTCCCCCACCACGTAGTTCTCGAAGAGATACCGGGTGATGAGATGGTTGTCCCACTCCGGCTCCGGGACCTTCGGGGAGATCTCCTTCATGGGGAGACCGGCCTTCCGGCCGGATTCCCGGGATTTTTTTGCCTTTTTTTCCTCGGAGACCCGGATGGAGAAGTCCAGGTTGTCACGGTCAAGGAGCGTCCTGCAGGCCTTGAGGATGGATTCCTGGTGCCGTCCGGAGACAAGGCGGCTGACAAAGCCGTTGGGGACCACGAGTGTGAGCCGGTTGTCTTCCTGTTCCAGGCGGCATTCCCGGTAGATCTCCCGAACCCCATCGAGAACGCTGGGTCCTTCGCAGTCGTCGATGTGCTTGAGTGTGTTCTGCCATAAATCCCGCATGAAGAATCTCTCGATCGAAGACCCGAACCACTGGTCAGGAAAAGTTTTTAACAGTCTGTGGAAAAACTGTTGAATGAGTGCTCAAAATCCGGGAGAAAATTTTTCCCGGAAGTCACAGGACCTTACAAATTAAATATTTGAATTGAAACGATTAAATCATATCCTGATGAGCCGGATCTGGGATCTTTCGTGGGCGGGGATGATCCTATCAAAGATGACCCGAAGAATCAATTCACGTGATTTTGATCATCTCTTTCCACAATCTTTCCATAACCTCAAGAGATCGATATCAAAAGGGATTGGTCAAAAATTCCCGAAAAAGGAACATTCCTAATGGGGCAACTAAAAATCTCCTCCAAATTAAAAAAATAAAACAAAAACCCAAAAGATATAGACGGAACCGGTCCTTTGTGAAAAAGGGCCCAAAAAGAGAAGAGGATAAACGGCTCCCCGAGGTCAGATTCCCTGTCCCCCTTTCCAAAGGCCCTCCAAGGGGCGCCGGGAATCCCTCCCCGGACCCCTTGGGATTTCCATTTCTCCATGAAAAACTTGACCGCCTTTCCCTCTATTTCCTACAATTTAATTTTGAACCTCAAAAAAAGGTCCCCCTAGGAGATTCCCAGATGGTGAAAATGACTGGCGCGGAGATGCTCCTCGAATGCTTGAAGAAGGAGCGGGTCTCCCAGATATTTGGATATCCGGGAGGGGTGGTGCTCCCGGTCTTCGATGCTCTCTACAAGGATCCCTCCCTCTCCGTCGTCCTCACCCGCCACGAGCAGGGAGCGGTTCACGCGGCCGAAGGGTACGCAAGAACCACGGGGGAGGTCGGCGTGGTCCTCGTGACCTCGGGTCCCGGCGCCACAAATACCGTGACGGGACTGGCCGACGCCAATATGGACTCCATTCCCCTCGTCGTCATCACAGGCCAGGTTCCCACGAAGATGATCGGAAACGACGCCTTTCAGGAGGCGGATATCGTAGGTATCAGCCGCTCCTGCACCAAGCACAACTTTCTTGTCCGCTCCATCTCCGAGCTTCCGAGAATCGTCAAGGAGGCCTTCTATATCGCGAGGTCCGGGCGCCCCGGCCCCGTCCTGGTCGACATTCCCAAGGACGTGATCACCGACAGGGGGGATTTCCGCTATCCCGAGACCCTGACCCTGCGCGGTTACAATCCCACCGTCCAGGGCAACCGCTGGCAGATCCGGAAGGCCGCCCAGCTGATGGCCAAGGCGAAAAAGCCTGTCCTGTACGTCGGAGGGGGGGTCATAGCCTCCGATTCCCACGAGGAGCTCTCTGAACTGGTCTCCCTCTCCCGGATCCCTGTGACGCTGACCCTCATGGGCCTCGGGGCCTTTCCGGGAACCCACCCCCTCTTCATGGGAATGCTGGGAATGCACGGGACCTATGCCGCCAACATGGCCGTCCACCACTGTGACCTCCTGATCGCCGTCGGAGCCCGCTTCGATGACCGGGTGACCGGGAAGATTGCCGAATTCTCTCCCCACTCGAAGGTCATCCATATCGACATCGACCCGACCTCGATTCGGAAGAACTTCCGGGTGGACGTCCCTGTCGTGGGAGATGCCCGGCTGATTCTCTCCGACCTTCTTGAAGACCTCCGGAAGATCCGCGACGAGGAGGGGCTCACGCCCCTCGAGCCCTGGCACCAGCAGATCGAGGCCTGGAAGGAGGAGCATCCCCTGACCTACAAGAAGGATCCGGAGGTGATCAAGCCCCAGTTCGTGATCGAGAAGACCTTCGACCTGACCGGCGGCGACTGCATCGTCTCGACCGATGTGGGCCAGCACCAGATGTGGACGGCCCAGTTCTTCAAGTTCCTCACTCCCCGGACCTGGCTCACCTCGGGCGGCCTCGGAACAATGGGGTACGGCTTTCCAGCCGCCATCGGAGCCCAGCGGGCCTTCCCGAAGAGGCGGGTCATCGCCGTCACGGGGGAGGGGAGCTTCATGATGAACATCCAGGAGATGGCGACGGTCGCCTCCCTTGAGATCCCCGTGAAGATCATCGTCCTGAACAACCAGTACCTGGGCATGGTCCGGCAGTGGCAGGAGTTCTTCTACGGAAGCCGCTACTCCTCGTCCTTCATCGGACAGAGCCCGGACTTCGTGAAGCTCGCGGAGGCCTTCGGGGTGGCCGGTTTCCGGGCCACCCGGGCCGACCAGGTCGAGGAGGTGCTCCTGAAGGGACTCTCGACCAAGGGCCCCGTCCTGATGGAGTTCATGGTCGACCCCGAGGAGAACGTCTTCCCCATGGTCCCGGCCGGCGGCTCGAACATCGAGATGATCTTCGAGGCTCCTCCCCCGGCACCGGCGAAGGGAGGAAAGACCGGCCGCAAGGAGAAGGACGCGGTGATCACTGCATGACCCCCGACTCTCCCCAGAAGAAGCATCACATCCAGATCCTGGTCGAGAACCGCTTCGGGGTCCTTACCCGGGTGGCGGGCCTTTTCAGCGCCCGGGGCTACAACATCGAAAGCCTCTCGGTGGGGCAGGGGATCGATCCTTCGGTGGCCCAGATGACCATCGTCACGGTGGGAGACGACCGGGTGGTGGAGCAGATCACCAAACAGCTCAACAAGCTGATCGACACCATCAAGGTGGTCGACCTCTCCGAGTCTTCCTTCGTCTCCCGGGAGACGGTCATGGTCAAGGTCAACACCACCACCCGTCCGGAAGACCGGCAGGAGGCCTTCCGCATCGCGGAGATATTCCGGGCCCATATCGTTGATACCTCCCCCTCCACCTACACCCTGATGGTGACCGGGGAGGAGGAAAAGATCGAGGCCATGATCGGCCTTCTCCGGCCGCTCGGGATCAAGGAGCTCGTCCGGTCCGGGGCGATCGCGATCGCCCGGGAGGAGCCCCGCCATGCGACCCGGACCCAGAAGCACGACGGGGAGCTCCCCGCCTGATTGCCGGTCTCTTATTCCCCGACAAAAAAACACTTTATCCATGGAGTCGTCCTTGAAATCCTCGATCTATTATGAAGCCGACACGAACATCGAGCGGATCCGTTCCAAGAAAGTGGCCATCATCGGCTTCGGAAGCCAGGGCCATGCCCACGCCCTGAATCTCAAGGAATCCGGGGTCGACGTGACGATCGGCATCCGGTCGGGAAGCTCCAAGAAGAAGGCCGAAGGCTTCGGCTTCGTTCCGGCCTCTGTCTCCGACGCCGTGCGGAAGGCCGACCTCATCATGATCCTCCTTCCCGACGAGAAGCAGTCCGAGGTCTACCAAAACGAGATTGCCCCGAATTTAAGGCCTGGCCAGACCCTCGCCTTCGGCCACGGCTTCAATATTCACTTTGGCCAGATCCAGCCCCCGGCCGATGTGGACGTGATGCTGGTCGCCCCCAAGGGACCCGGCCACCTGGTCCGGTCGGAATACCAGAAGGGTTCGGGCGTTCCCTGTCTCATCGCCGTCCATCAGGACGCCTCCGGATCGGCCAAGGAAACGGCCCTTTCCTATGCGGGCGCCATCGGCGGAGGCCGGGCGGGAATCTTCGAAACCTCCTTCCGGGAGGAGACCGAGACTGACCTCTTCGGGGAGCAGGCCGTGTTGTGCGGCGGGCTGTCCGCCCTCATCACCGCCGGCTTCGAGACGCTGGTCGAGGCAGGTTACGCGCCGGAGATGGCCTATTTCGAATGCCTCCACGAAGTGAAGCTCATCGTGGACCTGATCTACGAGGGCGGAATCTCCAACATGCGCTACTCCATCAGCACCACCGCCCGGTACGGCGACCTCACCCGGGGAAAGAGGATCGTGAACGAGTCGGTCCGCGCCGAGATGAAGAAGATCCTGGACGAAATCCGGACCGGGGTCTTCGCCCGGGAGTTTGTTTTGGAGAACAAGGCCGGAAAGCCGGTCTTCCAGGCCCTGGAACGGCAGGGACGGGAGCACCCGATCGAAGGGGTCGGGGAGGAGATCCGGTCCATGATGCCCTGGATGAAGAGCACGCGCATCGTCGACCGAAGCCGCAATTGAATGGCGGGGCAATAAGGCGGTGAAGGTCGGTCCCGATCATTTCCGGACTCCCGTGGCCCGGGAGGGAGGGCCCTTCATCCTGGCGGCTGCGGGGCTGTCGGCGCTCCTGTTCTGGGCCTGGACCCCGCTCGGATGGGTCTCCCTTTTGCTTCCGGCCTTCGTGGTGAATTTTTTCCGGAATCCCGCCCGAAGGCTCCCACCGGGACCGCCCGGGCAGGTGGTCTCCCCTGCCGACGGCAAGATCGTCGTGGCCGGCCCCGACCCGGTCTCGGGCCGGGTCAGGGTCTCGATCTTCATGAATGTCCTGAACGTCCACCTGAACCGGATTCCCGTGGACGGAACGGTCACCGGGATCACCTATTTTCCGGGCGCCTTCCTGAACGCCTCCTTCGACAAGGCCTCCGAGCAGAACGAGCGAAACCGGGTCGAGATTCGCACGAAGGGGGGGGAGCAGGTTATAATGGTTCAGGTGGCGGGACTGATTGCCCGCCGGATCCTCTGCTATGCCGAGGCAGGCGACACTCTTTCGGCAGGAACGATTTTTGGTCTCATCCGTTTCGGGTCCCGCGTCGATCTCGACCTTCCGGTCGGGACGACCCTGTCCGTTCGTCTGGGTGAGACGGTCAAAGGAGGGGAGACAGTTCTTGGAATCCTACCGAAATGACGAGGCTCCCGCCCCGGAACGCCACAGGGGCCGGGGGATCTATATTCTTCCCAATCTCTTCACGGCCGGGAATCTCTTCTTCGGCTTCTACTCCATTCTTGCGGGCTTCCAGCACCGGTGGAGAGATGCCGCCCTGGCCATCCTGATTGCCGCCGTCTTCGACAACCTCGACGGCAAGGTGGCGAGACTTGCCCGGGCCACCAGCGCCTTCGGGGTCGAATTCGACAGCCTGGCCGACCTTGTGAGCTTCGGGGCGGCGCCCGCCCTTCTGGTCTACAACTCCGACCTCTTTGCCTACCATCGGCTGGGCATGGCGGCGGCCTTTCTCTTCCTGGCCTGCGGGGCCCTGCGGCTCGCCCGCTTCAACGTCATGACGACCAAGATCTCCTCCAAATATTTCCTGGGACTTCCCATTCCGGCCGGCGCCCTGGTCTTGGTCTCCGCCGAACTCGCCCGGACCGGTCCGCTCTCCCATCTCTTCTCCTTTCCTCCGGGATTCTTCCTGCTTGCGACCTACCTCGTGTCGATCCTCATGGTGAGCCCCCTCCGGTACCGGAGCTTCAAGGAGGTCCACCTTCTGAGAAAGCCCATGCCGACCTTCGTCACGGTGATGATCGTCGCCCTCTCCTTTTTCCTCTACCCCAGCTCGAGCTTCTTCGTGGTGATCCTTCTCTACGCCCTCCTGGGTCCCCTCGAGTACCTCCTCTACCGGATGGGCGTCAAGAAGGCGGTGGGGGATCCCGGCGATCCGGTGCTGGGATGGATGGGCGGAACGGTGAAGCGTCGGGGCCGGGTCATCCGGTTCAGGCGTCCGGGATCTCCCAGAAATCCCTGATCCGGTCCGGAATACGGAAAGACAGGAAGGAGCACCTCCGATGGACCAGAAAACGATCCGCA
>DAIBTC010000309.1:294-538 GCA_027415345.1 Nitrospirota bacterium | reverse complement strand
TGTTCCGCGCGCCGGAATACACTGACATGTTCGAGTCGAAAAAAACCTGTTTCGAGGGCGGCTACCCGGACATCAAGGTGCAGGAAATCGCCGACTGGACCAAGAGCTGGGAATACCGCGAGAAGAATTTTGCCCGCGAGGCCCTCACCATCAACCCGGCCAAGGCCTGCCAGCCGCTGGGGGCGATTTTCGCCGCCGTCGGCTTCGAGGGCACGCTGCCTTTCGTGCACGGTTCGCAGGGCTG
>DAIBTC010000309.1:0-284 GCA_027415345.1 Nitrospirota bacterium | reverse complement strand
CTTCAGCCGCCATTTCAAGGAACCCTCCTCGGCGGTATCCAGCTCCATGACCGAAGACGCGGCGGTATTCGGCGGCCTCAACAACATGGTCGATGGCCTGGCCAACAGCCATAGCCTGTACAAACCGAAGATGATCGCGGTTTCAACCACCTGCATGGCGGAAGTGATCGGCGACGACCTGGACAGCTTCATCAAGACCGCGAAACAGAAGGGTTCCATACCGGAAAATTTCGACGTGCCTTTCGCCCACACCCCGTCTTTCGTCGGCAGCCACATCACCGGCT
>DAIBTC010000308.1 GCA_027415345.1 Nitrospirota bacterium | reverse complement strand
GGTACAAGCGCCGCTTTGATGTCGATCTCGACCCGGAAAAGGAAGCCATCGTCACGATAGGGTCCAAGGAAGGCATTGCCCATCTCGCGCTCGCCACCCTGGGTTCAGGCGACATCGTGCTGGTTCCCAATCCGAGCTATCCGATCCACATTTACGGCCCGGTCATCGCAGGGGCGGACATACGCCACATTCCGATGACGCCGGGAATCGATTTTTTCGAGGAGCTGGAAAAAGCGATCAGGGATTCCTATCCCAAGCCGAAAATGCTGATCCTGAATTTCCCCAGCAACCCGACCGCCCAGTGCGTTGAACTGCCCTTTTTCGAGCGCGTCGTCAGCCTGGCGAAGGAGCACGGCATTTACGTGGTTCACGATCTCGCCTATGCCGACATCGTTTTCGACGGCTACAGGGCTCCTTCGATCATGGAAGTCCCGGGCGCCTCCGATATCGCGGTCGAGTTTTTCACCATGAGCAAGAGCTACAACATGGCCGGGTGGCGCGTGGGATTCATGGTGAAAAACTCGACCGCGATATCGGAGG
>DAIBTC010000307.1 GCA_027415345.1 Nitrospirota bacterium | reverse complement strand
GAGTCGTTTGTCAAAAGAAGCGTACAGAGAGAGAGAAGAGCGGCGCTTTCGGCAAGGGAGAGGGCCCCGGCGAGCGAGACGAGCCGCGGCGACCCTATCGCCTCTTCAAGAACCCTGGCCATCGGCCGGTCGGCCTTCCCCGAAAAGAGGAGGACGGTAAGGTCGGGAATTTCGCCGATGAGCTCCGAAAGGAGTCTGACGAAGTGGGCCGAGGGCCAGGTCTTGGCCCGTCCGTAAAAGGCCCCGGGGTTCACGGCCAGGACCGGTCCCCCCACCGGAACGATCTTTTCGAACCTCTTTCCCGCCTCCGCCAGCTGCCCGGGAGAAAAGTCCAGGCGAGGAGAGGCGTAGGAGGCCTCCGGAGCCAGCGCTTTTACGAGGGACTCGTGATAGGTCGACTGGTGGAGACCCAGGGCCTTCCATTGACTGTAGGAGAGAGGCTCCGTCAATAGGGGCGATCGCCCCTCGGAGCCAAATCCCACCCGCCGGGGGGCTATCCTGACAGACTCGAGGGCGCTCGAAAAGGAGCGGGGAAGGATCA
>DAIBTC010000306.1 GCA_027415345.1 Nitrospirota bacterium | reverse complement strand
TCCTTTTGCAGCATCTTCCTCGAAAAAACCATCGGCGGCTTGAGCTTGACCGCCTTCAGGAGACGTTTGTTCGAAAACAGCTTGTTGCCCGAAATGGCGATCGATCCCAAATGGAACTGCTCACCCTCCTGAATGGGAAAGACAATCGTCATGGATTTCCGGTGGTGGGTAAAAACGACCTTCGGCTGTCCCACTCCGATATTGATATACCCATTGTTCAGATAAAAGTTCCTCAGCCGCTGGACATCCTGGTCCGTTTCCGATTTTTTGTAGATTCCCGCATCGGTCCACCAGGAGGTCAGTGCAAAATAAGGCTTTGTTTTCACCTGTTTTGCCAGAACGGAAGAAGAAAAGTGCTTGTTGCCAGAAAAGGTCACTTTCGTGATTCTGGTCTGACCGCCCTCGTCGATCATGAAAACAAGCTCTCTCTTGTGACGGCCCATGCGTTTGAGAATGGGAACAACCTTCGAGTTGTAATATCCGGCCGACCGGTATGATGCCTTGATCCGCTCGACGTTATCGTGAACCTGGCGGCCATCATAGA
>DAIBTC010000305.1 GCA_027415345.1 Nitrospirota bacterium | reverse complement strand
GAATCCGGGGGGAGCGGCCGAGGGAATACCGCCGGATATGGAGTATGCCGGCGGCCTTTATTATCTCCTGGCGGACAATGTGAACTTTGGAGTCGAAGCGTTCGGAGCTCTGGGGCCGGTCACCGCCATGCTTCCATTCGGAGGACCGGTTGGTTCGGCCAATATCCAGCAAAACTATATTTTCCAGTCCTGGAACTTTGCCATCGGCGATCATATTGACTGGAACGTTGGTGTGGGAACCGGACTGACCCAGGCCAGCGCTCCTTTTGTCTTCAAGACGATCTTCGAATACCACTTCAAGCCATTCGGTAGCCAGGAAGAAGGAGAGCAATACAAGGAAGAACAAAATATTCATTGAAAATGCCGGCCGTATTTGGGGAGGGAGGATGACGGGGCAGGGAACCTGTGTTACATTGGACAAATGATATTTCCAGAAATCGCAGAAGAATTTTCGTTGGAGCCGGCAAGCAGATGACCTGTCCGGCGATTTTCTCTTTTCCGTCCCTCAGGGCATTGTTTCTGGCCGGAAGCCTTTTCAGTCTTTT
>DAIBTC010000304.1:274-546 GCA_027415345.1 Nitrospirota bacterium | reverse complement strand
AACTATTCTGCCTTGGTTCGGGCTGATGCTGGAGAACAATTTTCGCAAGACGTTCGAGGAGAAAATCTGCCCGGCCGTCCCCATCTTTGCCGAAGTCGATGCACGCGGTGGGCTGGCGGTGGACCTGGGATGCGGCAATGGCTGGTATTTGCGGGCCCTCGCCGCACGCTGCGGACATCTGCACGGTCTGGGGCTGGATGGTTTCGCCGAAAACATCCGCCAAGCTACGGAAAAAGCCCAAAGCGAGGGTATTGCAGATCGCCTGCATTTTG
>DAIBTC010000304.1:0-264 GCA_027415345.1 Nitrospirota bacterium | reverse complement strand
CATCAGTTTTCCCTGCCAGAGCCCGCCGACCTCATCGCCATGAATCGCGCCCTGCATCATGTCTGGGAAAACCGTGGTGAGATTTTTCAGCGACTGCACGCCAGCCTGAAACCCGAAGGCGCCATCGTCATCTGGGAGCCGGCCTGGCCCGACGATCACCGCGTCCTGCGTGAGCCGCCGTTACGCGGCATGGCCTTTCAAAATCTGACCGAGCATGTGCAGGGCAACCATTTCTTGCATCCGGAGGAAATTGCCACAGCCCTC
>DAIBTC010000303.1 GCA_027415345.1 Nitrospirota bacterium | reverse complement strand
CCAGAGCTGTTCGGGGTTCATTTCCCCCAGCCCCTTGTAGCGCTGGAGAGAGACTTTGGAGCGCACGGGGGCGGTCACCGCCTCAAGGAGCTTGTCGGGGCTCGCGAAGCTCCTCTCCTGCCCGGACTCGCGGTCTTTGAGGCGGTACGGTCCCTGAAGACCCTCCGTCCGAAGGATCCGGAGCGACCGGCTCCCGCCGACCATCCCGCCGAAGAGGGCGGGGTCGATGGTCAGGGAGGACTCGTAGCCCAGCTGGCGGGTCTCGAAGACGAGGCGGAAGAGCGGGGTGTCGCCGGAGCCCTCCACAGGATGGACCGATCCCTCGAGAACCCCGCCGCCGGAGGATTCCCCGTAGCGGGCGCGGCAGAACTCGACGAAGGCCCGGGCCTCCTCCTCGTGGTGAAGGATCTCGCCGGAGAGGGAGGGGAAGAGGCCGAAGAGGGACAGGAGCGGTCCGTGGCCGACCCGGTTGGTCCAGTACTTGACCTCCTGCTCGTACCGGGAGAGGACAAGCAGGCGTTTGACCGCCTCCTCCCCCTCCCGCCAG
>DAIBTC010000302.1 GCA_027415345.1 Nitrospirota bacterium | reverse complement strand
CTTTCCCCTGACGGTGGGAATCCATCTCTGAGCCCCCCCATGAGCTGACCTTCCCCTCTCCCTCAACGGATCGCGGGAACGGGAAGCCTCTGATGGCGGGGTTGGATTTCCGCGTTTTCCTTTCCCTGCGTCCCAATCGAA
Source organism: Nitrospirota bacterium (assembly GCA_027415345.1). Taxonomy (GTDB): domain Bacteria; phylum Nitrospirota; class Leptospirillia; order Leptospirillales; family Leptospirillaceae; genus UBA4572. Next base: position 410 of record DAIBTC010000302.1, on the reverse strand, counting down.
TCTTCTCCCCAAGGAAGGGCTCTCGACCTTGTCCCGGACTCTCAAGAGCCTGGGCAGGTTGTCGGGTCCATTGACATCCGCCCCTCCCTCTCGCTTCGCTCGTCGCGAAAGCGGTAAGGAAGGAGAGGATGTCAACAGGACCGGAATTTCTTTCTCCCTTCCCGGAACGCGTCGAAAGAGCCACACCGCTGATCTTTTAACCGACGTGATCCTCCCTGAGGAGGTGACGGTCATCCCGATATATCCCGCTTATCGGAACGCACTCCTAAGCGATGGATTTCGTGCTGCGTGTCCTATTCCGTTTTTTCCCCGCTTTTGTCCGTCCGGACCTCGTGTTGTTCGGTCAATTCGTGAAACATTTCCTGTTGGGCTCTGATCTGCGTTTTCAGACTGGAGGACTTCTGCATTTC
>DAIBTC010000301.1 GCA_027415345.1 Nitrospirota bacterium | reverse complement strand
CTCGTCGAGACAACGGATGCCGGCGGCGACTTCCTCGTCGAACCCCAGCTGGATCGAAATATGCGCGCCGCGCTCGCAGCGCGTGGCAATCAGCTCGGTGGCGAACTGCTCGCCGTTCTGCGCCAGGTTGAGGATGCGGCTGACCCGCTCGTGCAGCGACTTGCCGACGCCGACGTGCGACATGACGAAGCGGCCGAGACGCATCAGGCTGTCGGTGTCGACCCGCTTGAAATCCCGCTTCACCTGCCGGTCGTCGGTGCCGTACAGCTCGAACAGGCGCGCGGCGTTGCTGCTGCAGCCCGCGTCCTTGAGCAGCAAGGTGTAATACAGATGCGACAGCGCCTCGCTGTCCATCCCCAGCCGCTCGCCGACATGCATGCCCACCCAGCAGCAGCGCAGGCTGTGGCCCGCCGGCAGGCCCTCGGTCAGGTCGAGCGCATAGCTCAGTGAGCCGATGATGGCGGAAAGCGATAGTTCCTGCGCGGTCGCGGCAGGCTGCATGTCGAGCGGACTCATGGCGATGTTCTCCGGGTGCGTACCAGAGATATCGGC
>DAIBTC010000300.1 GCA_027415345.1 Nitrospirota bacterium | reverse complement strand
AGACGACNATGAGCCCCCGGTCCAGAGCCGGCCGGAGAACCTCCTTCCGGTGCTGGACCCGGTCGGCCAGGAAGAGGAAGAGCTGGGCCTCGGGATCCAGGGGAAGGGCGGGGTCGAGAAGGAGTTCGCGAAGCTTGGCCCCCAGGGCGGTGCCGCCGGGCTCCTTGGTCACGGCATGGGGGATCCCGGCACCGGAGAGCCTCGCGGCCAGGAGCCTGAGCTGGGTGGACTTACCGGAGCCGTCCACGCCCTCGAAGACGATCAGGAGACCGGGGGCAGGAACGGGGGTCGGGGGTCGGTCGGAAGGGGTCATTGTGCGCGCACCGGGATCATGGAGGTTGTCGGGAAAGGGTCCCGGAAAAGGGTCCGAAAAAGGAAAGGAACGGCCGCAAAAAAAGCCAGTGTCCGGAAGAATCCGGAGACTGGCTTTACCGGAGCCGTCCGTGTCGCGTCCTTCCCGGGATCGAAGAATGTAAACGGAAAGAAGACCGGAAATCAGGAGAGGACATTCCCGGACGAAGGACGCGGCGGAGGCCGGTCGAAATCGAACCCTAG
>DAIBTC010000002.1 GCA_027415345.1 Nitrospirota bacterium | reverse complement strand
TGGCCCTGGTCGTCTTTCTCTATGGCCTGGGCCTCACCCTCCTCCCCCTGGCCGGGAATCATCCCATAGCCGCCGATGGCCTCCTCTTTCTCTCCGGAGGGGCCAGCGCCTTCTTCTTCACCCTCTCCTCGACCCTGGCCTTTTCTCTCTCCGGCCATAAAAACTTCGCCCGGACGATGGGGCAGACCCAGATGTGGAACCATGCGGGATTTCTCCTCTCGGCGGCGGGGACCGCCGCCCTGATCCACCGTCTGGGGCTCGCCTCAGGCTTTATCCCGATCACCCTGGGCTCGGTTCTGGCCATCCTGTCGATCGGACTGATCCGTCGAAGGGAGATGATCTTTCATCAGGCGAAGAGCGGACCGGGGCCAGAGGAAAGAGACGAGGTCCGGGACGGCCGGCCCCTGGGACGGGTCTTTGCCGATTTCTTCCGGGACCCCGCCATCCGGACCCTCCTTCTGGCGACGGCCCTGTTCCAGGTGGCCAATGCCCCGGTCATGCCCCTTCTCATGCTCTATCTCCGATTTCTCGACGGAGGAAACGGCAAGCTGGCCTGGGTGGTCATCCTGGCCCAGGCCACCATGATCCCGGTCGCCTGGTGGGCCGCCAGGGTCAGCGGCCGGTGGGGGCACAAGCTGGTCTTTTCCCTGGCCTTCTTCCTGATGCCGGTCCGCTCGATGATCTGCGCCACAACGATGAATACGGAGATCCTCCTGGCGACCCAGATCCTCGACGGAATCGCCGCAGGGATCTACGGGGTCTCGGTGGCTCTGATCGTAAGCGATGTCACCCGGGGAAAGAAGGGATTCAATCTACTGATGGGGCTCTCCCAAATCGCCATGGCTCTGGGGTCGGTGGTGGGGCCGGCTCTCCAGGGGGTCTCCGTGGGGAATGTGGGGTTCCGGTTTGCCTTTCTCGTCTTTGCGGGAATCGCCGCCCTGGCAGCCGGAATCTTCTTCCATTTCATGCCGGACAACCTGGAGTCGTCCCGGTGAGTCCCGGGAAAGGGAGAAGAACCGGGATCAGTGTTCCGGGGAGGCCTTCTTCCCGGGGGAGGAGATCCCCGTTTTCCCGGGAGCCCCCGGAGCCTTTACGGGAAGAATAAAGATTTTCCCGATCAGGCCTCCCTTCGCCCCCTCCCGGTAGTCGATCCTTATGAGCTGTTCCTTCTTCAGGGACTTCACCCCCACGGCCTTTCCCCCTGAGATCACCATCGTGTCCGGGACCAGGAGTCCCTCGAAGCGGAAGACCAGCGGACGGCCCGCGCCCATGACGGCCGACAGGGTCATGGGATGGCGGGAGAGATCCAGGCTTTCGAGGCGTCCATAAAAATGGCGATAGGCGGAGGGTCCGGCGACCGGTCTCCGGGGCATCGGGGAAGTGTCCGGGCCTTTCGCGGCCGGAGAGGATTCGGGAAAGACAAGAAGGACCCACAGGAGAGACAGGATCACGCAGGCTTTGAACACCGGATCACGGAGCCGGCCGGGGCCGGCTTTGGCCGTCATGGAGGGGAGCCGGCCGGGGCAGTCCTTCCCGGAGCGGGACGGAGGGGGCCTCCCGTCCCGGAAGGGTCCCCGAGACGACGGGAAGGATGACGGAGGGGGGCTGTGGCCGGGGAAGCCGGAGGAAGAAGCTTGAGCCAGAAAAATCCGTACGGGCTCACGGTGAAGTGAAAACGGGGGCTCCGGATTGGGGGAAAGGGATTCTTGTCGAAGAGTTCCACGGGAATATGGTTCTTGAAGCGTTTCAAGTCGACCGTGACCGATTCGGTCCGGTCGGAGAGGTTGTTGATCACCAGGACCACATCTCCCCCCATCTCCCGGAGATAGGCCAGGATGCTCCGGTTTTTCGTGGGAAGAAGGGTCATTCGCCCCCGGCCGAAGAGGCGGGCCTCCTGGCGGACGGCCAGCATCTGCCGGAGAGTGTTGAGGGGGCTGGTGGGATAGCGCGCCTGGTTCTCCACGTTGACGACCTGGAAGCCGTAGATGGGGTTCTGGATGACCGGAGCATAGAGGTCGGAGGGGTTGGCCCGGGAAAATCCCCCGTTCCGGTCGGAAGACCACTGCATCGGAGTCCGGACCCCGTCCCGGTCTCCCAGATGGATGTTGTCCCCCATCCCAATTTCGTCACCGTAATAGAGGATGGGGGTTCCGGGAAGGGTCAGGAGGAGACTGTGCATCAGGTCGATCTTCCGGCGGTCGTTCTGCATGAGGGGGGCCAGGCGCCTCCGGATCCCGATGTTCAGACGCATCCGGGGATCCTGGGCATAGGTGGACCACAGGTAGTCCCGTTCCTGGTCGGTGACCATCTCGAGCGTCAGCTCGTCGTGGTTTCTTAAGAAGATCGCCCACTGGCACCCCTCCGGAATCTCCGGAGTCTGTTCGAGAATGTCGATGATGGGAGTCCGGTCGCCCCGGGCGATGGCGATGAAGAGGCGGGGCATGAGGGGGAAGTGGTAGGCCATGTGGAACTCGTCGCCTGATCCGAAGTAGGGAAGCACGTCCTGGGGCCACTGGTTGGCCTCGGCCAGGAGCATGCGCCCGGGAAACTCCCGGTCGACCTCCTTCCTGAGACGCTTCATGAAGGCATGGGTCTCGGGGAGATTTTCGCAGTTCGTCCCCTCCCGCTCGAAGAGATAGGGGACGGCGTCGCACCGGAGGCCGTCCACGCCTAAGGAAAACCAGAACTTGACCACATTGAGGAGCTCCTCCTGGACCTTCGGGTTGTCGAAGTTCAGGTCGGGCTGGTGGTAGAAGAACCGGTGCCAGTAATACTGGCGGGTGCGGGGTTCCCAGGTCCAGTTCGATTTCTCCGTGTCGCTGAAGATGATCCGGGTCCCCTTGTAGCGGTCGGGGGTATCGCTCCAGACATAGTAGTCCCGGAAGGGGGAGGAGCGGGAGGCCGAGGCGGAGACGAACCAGGGATGGGTGTTGGAGGTATGGTTCAGCACAAGTTCCGTGATGATGCGGATTCCCCGGTCGTGGGCTAGGGAAAGGAACCGCTGGAATTCCTCCATCGTCCCGTAGGGGGGATAGAGGTTGTAGTAGTCCCGGATGTCGTAGCCGTCGTCTTTCAGGGGCGAGTCGGTGAAGGGAAGGAGCCACAGGCCCGTGACCCCCAGCCCTTTCAGATAATCGAGCCTTCCGGAAAGGCCCGCGAAGTCCCCGATCCCGTCGCTGTTGGAGTCGAAGAAGGACTTGACGGGAATTTCGTAGATGATCACGTCCTTGTACCAGTCGCGGGCTCCCCCGAGGGTCGTCATGGGGTCACCTCCGCCTTTTTCTTCCGGGCCGGAGCGGTTCCGGGAAGAAGCTCGAACCAGATGAAGGAGTAGGGGGTCATGGTAAGGAGATAGGGATGGCGGGGGATGCGGGGGAACATGGCTCCTCCGAAGAGCTCCCGGGGAACGAGGGAGGCGAACTTTCCGAGTCTGAGCTCTCCGCAGACGGAGGTCTTGGAGAGGTTGTGGACCAGAAGACAGGTTTCATCTCCCGACTGCCGGGTGAAGGCGAAGAGGGCGGGATGGGTCGTTTCGACGAGACCGAACTGGCCCTGGCTCCAGAGGGCCGGCTGGCGGTTTCTGACCTCGATCATGCGGCGGACGTTCCAGAGATGGGAATCGATGAAGCGTTCCTGGCTCTCGACATTGACCATGGTGTAGCTGTAGAGGGGATCGTCGATGACGGGATTGTAGAGCTCCTCGGGATCGGCGGTGGAAAATCCGGCGTTCCGGTCGGAGGACCATTGCATCGGGGTCCGGACGGGGTTGCGCCCCGAAAGATGAGGATGGTCCCCCATTCCGATTTCATCGCCGTAATAGAGAACGGGAATGCCCGGAAAGGTGAAGAAGAGACTGGCGGCAAGCTGGATGCGCCGTCGTCCGTTCTCCATGATCCGGGCGACGCGGGCCAGGATCGGCCGGTCCTTTGAGCCTTCCGCCGCCAGGGGAAAGACCGTATCCTCTCCGTCCTCTTCGAGGAATTTCTCGAAGGTCTCCTCGGAGCGCTCCCTCTGGTCGAGGGTCCAGCGGACCGGAAGATCCTTCCGGCTGTGGGTCTCCCGCCCTCCCGAGGATATCGCCTGTTCGAGAGGTTCCTTGTTTTCGTCCCGGACCGACCGGATCACCGACGGGAAGAATCCGTTGAAGTGGTAAAAGAGACGGGGATCCTGGCCGAAGGCTCCCTTGGGAGGCTGGCCCGTTTCAAAAAGGAAGACCCGGTCGGGGTAGGAGTTCCTGAGAGGAAGAAAAATGGGCTGGAGCTGGCGGAAGGGATCGGTGACCAGTTCGATTCCGTTCTTTCCCAGACGGTGAAGCCGGCCTGAGCCCGCCAGACGGAAGCCGTCGATCCCCAGGGTGAACCAGTGTTCGAAGACACGCCGGATCTCCTCCAGAATTTCGGGATCTCCGTAGTTGATCGCCGGTTCGTCCTTGTGGTCCTGGTACCAGTAGTACTGCCCGGTTTCCTCATCCTTGGCCCAGTTCGAGATCTCCGGGGTCTCCTGGTCGGGGGAGGTGGGGAGCTTCAGGCGGTCCGACCAGAAAAAGCTTTTCCTGAGATAGCGGGAACTCCGGTTCCGGGACTCGAGAAACCAGGTGTTGGAGTCGCTGGTGGCGTTGATCGGAAGAGAGGCCAGGACCCTGAGACCTTTGCCGTGGGCCGCCTCGATGATCACCAGGAGCTCCGAGAGGGATCCCAGGGAGGGATCGGGGCGCATCCAGTCGGTCAAGGGGTGGCGGGTCTTTCCGGGAAAGGACTGGAAGGGGCAGTTGAGGAGGATGGCCTTCACGCCCAGGCGGGCGATGTAGTCCATCCGTTCGAGAATCCCCCGGAAATCTCCCACCCCATCTCCGGATTTGTCGTAGAAGCTCCGGATATAGATCTCGTAGAGGATTCCGCGGGAGATCCAGAGTTCGGCATCGTCCATCAGGGGCGCTCCTTGGGCAAGACCGGGTCCGGTCCCCGGTAAAGGACGGTGAAGGGGACCCTTCCCATGGCCCGGACAAGGGGCAGGGCGGAACCCCGATCCGAAACCGACGGATGAAGGGTCTCTCCCGAAAAAAGATGAACCCAGGGCCCCTCCCCTCCCTCCGGCAGGGGAATCAAGCCTTCGGGATCCTCCCCGCCGGCGATTCCGGAGCCCTCCTGAAGCCGGTTTCTTCCGGACAGGGCCACCACCACCAGGAGGTCACGTTCCGGAAGACTCCGGACAAACCCCAGCATACCATGAACCTTTTCCCATTCGGGGGGGAGGGGGCGGTATTCTCCGTTAAGAAAGAGATCCGGAAGATTTCTCCGGACGGAAAGGAGGATCCATGTGAGAAAAAGCTTGATCCGGCCATCGGTCCAGTGCAAAAGGAAGTCCCGGAAGGCCCCGGCCGGCGTCCGGGACCATTGGTCGATGACGCTCTCCAGAAGACGGGCGCGAAGGGCATAGTCCACGGGCCGCCGGTTGTCCGGGTCGACCAGGGAGAGGTCCCAGAGTTCCTCCCCCTGATAGAGGTCGAAGACTCCCGGGGCCGTGGCCTTCAGGACAAGCTGGGAGAGGGAGATCCGGGCTCCTTCCCGGGCGATTTTCCGCTGGAAGGAGAGAAAGTCTTCAAGAAAAGGGCTCTTCCGGTCGGACCGGAGGATCTCCCGGGCAAAACGGCAGACCGCCTCCTCGTAGGCGGGATCGGGGGAGATCCAGTTGGTGTGTTGCTTGGCTTCCCGGAGGGCCTTGACGAGATAGGCCTCGATGCGGCGATCGAAGCTCTCGTCCCGGGGCTCGAGGGGCCACGCCCCGATCAGGGTCTGGTAGAGGAAGTGTTCAAGGGAGGAGTCGGGAACCTCCAAAGTTCCCCGGTGAGGGTGGCGAAGCCTCCGGTTCAGGCGGCGCCAATGTTCGACCCGGGAGACCCATTCCGCGGCATGAAGGGAGAGGGCGGCGATCCGGGCCCTCGTGTCGGCGCTCCGTTTCGTGTCGTGGGTCGAGGTTGCGGAGAGGGAAAGGGGGTTGTCTTCCAGCCGTTTCCGGTTGAACCGGTGGAAGTCCTCCGGGCCGCTCGGGGAAAGGCCGGGATCGTTTCCCACCTCGTTGGCGGAGAGGAGGGGGGAGTAAAGGTAGAGGGCCGTATCCTCGACCCCCTTGGCCATGACGGCTCCGGAAAACTGCTGCCACTTGAGGACAAAGTCCGTCCAGCGTTTCCTTTTTTCGGGGCTGGCGCCTGCAGGATGGCCCTGGGTCAGGACCCGTTCAAAGAAGCGGAAAAGTCCCTTTCTGCGGGTCGGGTGGCGGTCCCGGGCCCGGTTGAGGGCCTTCTCGAGCCGCATTTTCGCCTCATCCGGAACGCTGTCCTCCCGGATATAGGTCCGGTAGACGTCCAGGCAGGCCGTGACCTCGACCAGACCGGTCTGGAGCTCTCGAAACCCGGTCTCCCGGACGTCGCGCTCCTCCATGGCGATCCATTCGAGAAGGAGGGTGAGGCGCCTGAGCTCTCCTCCCATCAGGGTCTCGGCCACGACTTTTTTTTGCTGGTAGGAAATCTCTTCAAAGCTCCGGTCCGGCGAGAGGCGCGTTTCGTACCATTCCTTCAGGTGCCGGGCGCCCCCGGGGTCGGTGAAGAGATCCAGGACCCGGGCGGCGAACTCGTACCCGGTCGTTCCCAGGACCGGCCAGTCGGGCAGGGTTTCATCCCTGCCCAGGATTTTCTCGACCCAGATCAGGGGAGGGTGGTCCGGACGCTCCTCGTGGAGAAGACGGGAGAGCCGGTGGAGGTAGTCGGCAGGATCCCGGAGCCCGTCGACATGGTCCACCCGGACTCCGTCGATAAAGCCTTTCCCGGCCCACTCCCGGACCAGGCGATGGAAGGCCTCGAAGACCCGGTCATCCTCCATCCGGACCCCCACCAGGTCCGCCACGTCGAAAAAACGCCGGTAGTTCAGGGTCCTCGTGACCGTTTTCCAGTGGGAGAGCCAGTAGACCTGGGAGGAAAGCAGGGCCTCCATCCGGTCGAAGGAGGACGGAATGCCCCGGATCCCCCGGTATTCCGCAAGAACCTTTTCCAGGGCCTCCCGGAAAGAGGGACTGTCCCGATGGAGCGATTTGAGAAGGCTCAGGATGGTCCGGCGGGCCCGGGATCTCTGGCGCCGGGCCAGGAGATCGGCCCTCCGCTCGGGCAGGGATCCTGTCCGTGCGAGCCACAGGTCGAGGCTTTGCCGTGCCTCTTCGCCGTCTTTCTGGCCCCGGGATTGGAGAAGATCCCGGATTTCTCCCAAAACGGGGACCAGGGTGGCCGGGTCGACCGGGAAGAGGGTCCCGTAGTAGCGGACGGCGAAGCCGTTTTTGGTAAAGACCAGTTCAAGTTCCTGGTTCTCCAGCACCTTCCGGTAGGAGTCTCCCAGAACGGGAAGGCTGATCCGGTGGGCCAGGGCCTGCTGGGGAGGAGTCCAGTCCACGTCAAAGAACATGGAAAAGGAGGAGGCTTCTCCGTTCTCGAGAAGGTCACGCCACCAGGGGTTTTCAAAATGCGCCGCCATGTGGTTGGGGACGATGTCCAGGATCATCCCCATCCCCCGGCCCTTGAGGCTCCGGGAGAGACGCTCCATCTCCTGGGGGCTTCCGATTTCAGGATTTTGGCGGGTGGGATCGATCAGGTCATATCCGTGGGAGCTTCCCGAGCGTGCGGCAAAGAGGGGGGAGGCATAGAGGGTGGTGATGCCAAGCCTCTGGAAATAGGGGAGGAGGCGCGAGGCGGCTGTGAGCCTGAAGCCCCGGTGAAAGCCCAGCCGGTAGGTCGAAACCGGCAGGCCGGCGGTTCCCCCGCTTGTGTAGGGCTTCACGGTTTTCTCCCGGAGAGAACAAGGACACGGAAGGGCTCGAGAAGGACCCCCGGTCCGGCAGAAGGGGAGAAGGGCCGGGAGGGGATTCCGAAAAAGGAGGCCGAGTCCAGGAGGATCTCGGGGGAGAGGGGATCCCATTCTTCGGGGAGAAAGGGTCCCAGAGGCCGGGGAGTCCCGGAGAGGTTCACCAATAGAAGAATTCCCATGGAGGCGTCGCCCCGGAAGAGGGTCAGGATCCCCCCGGCAGGGGAGCCGACCCGGTTTCGGGGGCTTCCCATCCGGTCGGAAGGAGAGAGTTCCGGTCGGGTCCTTCGGATTTCGGCAAGGCGGGAGGTAAAACGGAGAAGATCCTCCTGGAATGTCGAGAGAGGGCGCCCGGGAGACGTAAGAGAAAGCCTCGAGCGCTCGAAGGTCAGGGGATCCTGGGGATCGGGCACCTCCCCCGACCAGGAAAAGGCCGCAAATTCCTCCCTTCGCCCTCTCCGGACGGCCTCGATGAGATCGGGATCCCCGTGGTCGGTGAAATAGAGAAAGGGATGGGTCTCTCCGTACTCCTCCCCCATGAAGAGGAGCGGAAGGCCCGGCGACAGGAGGACCAGGGCGGCGACCGCCGGGAGAGCCTCCGGGGAAAGGAGGGAGGAAAGCCTTTCGCCCTGCATCCGGTTTCCCGTCTGGTCATGGTTCTGGGCGAAGAAGACGAAGGTTTGCCCCGGCAGGTCGAGAGAGTCCGATCCCCGGCGGTGGCGGAAGGAGGGAGCGTATTGTCCCCGGTAGACGAATCCCTTCGACAGGGCCTCTGCCAGGTCCTCCTGTCCCGAAAAATCCTGATAGTAGCCGGTTCGCTCTCCGGTGAGGAAGACATGCAGGGCGTGGTGGAAGTCGTCGCTCCACTGGGAGTCGAAACCCAGGCCGCCTTCCCGGACGGGCAGGACGGTCCGGCGGTCGTTCGCGTTCGATTCTGCAACGAGGTGGAGAGGGCGGCCCCGCCGGGAGGCCATATTTTTGGCCAGATGCGAAAGATCGGCCAGGAAGGGATGGGGAGACTGGTCCCGGATGGCGTGGATGGCGTCGAGGCGGAATCCGTCCAGATCAAAAAGGAGTGTCAGGGTCCGGAGGTGTTCCAGGAAGAAATGGCGGACATGGTCGCTCTCCGGACCGTCGAAGTTTAAAGCGTCCCCCCAGGGGGTCCGGGTCGTCGTGGAAAAATAGGGAGCGAAGTCCTGAAGATAGTTCCCTTCGGGACCCAGATGGTTGTAAACCACGTCGAGAAAGACGGAGAGGCCCCGGACATGGCATTCCCTGACAAGACGCCAGAGAGCCTCCGGTCCCCCGTAGGACCACTGGACGGCAAAAGGGAAGACCCCGTCGTAGCCCCAGTTCCGGCGCCCGGGAAATTGGGCCACCGGCATGAGCTCGAGGGCCGTGATGCCGGTCCGGACGAGATGGTCGAGGTGGGGGTGAATTCCGTCGAAGTCGGAGGTGGGAGAAAAGGTTCCGACATGGAGCTCGTAGAAGAGCAGGTCCCGGAGGAGATGGCCGGAAAAGGCGACGGGCAAGGCCTCCGGGGCCCCCCAGACCGTCGAGGGGCCATGGACGCCTTCCCGCTGGAGGCGGGAGGCGGGATCGGGGCGAAGGATCTTCCCGTCGATCAGATAGCGGTAGGTCGTGCCGGGAAGGGCCCCCTCCAGGAAGAGGCGGTAATATCCGTCCGACTCCCGTTCCATCGGAATCTCGCTTCGGGGTCCCGGCCCCTCCCGGACCAGGTGGAGGGAAGAAGCCTTCGGGGCCCAGACCCGGAAGAGTGTTCCCGTCTCTTGGGGAAGGGCTCCCAGAGGACCCAGATCCCGGGGACCGGCGAGACTCTCCGGGGACAGGGAAAAATCCGCTTGGCGCTCTGTCTCCTCTCGAACCCCCATCTCGTCTCCTTTTTCGAGGGATCATACCGGATTGGCCCGGGGGCTTCAACCGGGTTTAATTGGACGGGGACGGAGAGGGGCCGTTAGAATGAAATTCCAGTATTGTGAATGCGAGCCATCGGACAAACAGGATATTTTTGCGGAAAGGGAGGATATTCATGTCAAATCGGCTGGGACGGGAGACCAGTCCCTATCTAAGGCAGCACGCCGACAACCCCGTGGACTGGTTTCCCTGGGGAGAGGAGGCCTGGACGGCGGCAAGGGAGACGGGAAAGCCGGTTCTCCTCTCCATCGGGTACGCCGCCTGTCACTGGTGCCATGTGATGGCGCACGAGTCGTTCGAGGATCCGGAGACGGCTGGGCTGATGAACGATCTCTTCATCAACATCAAGGTGGACCGGGAAGAGCGCCCCGACCTCGACCATATCTACCAGACCGCCCACCAGCTTCTGGCCCGGCGGGGAGGGGGATGGCCCCTGACCGTCTTTTTGACCGGCCGGAAGGTCCCCTTTGCCGCCGGGACCTATTTCCCCAGGACGGGACGCTTCGGCCTGCCTGGATTTTCCGAGGTTCTCACCCGGATCCATGCCTTCTATTCCGAGCACAAAGACCAGCTCGAAAGTCCGGAAAACCGCTCGGTGATCGAAACCCTTGACCTCCTCGTTCCGAAACGTCAGGAGGGGGCCTCCCTGTCTCCGGCCCCGGTCGAGGGGCTCCGGGCCCATCTTCGCCAGGTCTTTGATCCGGTCTGGGGAGGGTTCGGGGGGGCTCCGAAATTCCCCCATGCCCAGGGGCTCTCCTTCCTTCTCGACTCGCCCCTGGAAAAAGACCGCGAAATGGCCCTTTTCACTCTCCGGAAGATGGGGCGTGGGGGAATCTGCGATCAGATCGGCGGGGGATTTGCCCGGTACAGCGTCGACGAGCGATGGGAAATTCCCCATTTCGAAAAGATGCTCTACGACAACGGCCCGCTTCTCGGCCTCTATGCCCGGGCCTTTGACATCTCGAAGGATCCCTTCTTCCGGGGGGTGGCGGAGGAGATCGTGGCCTGGGCGGACCGGGAGATGCTGGCACCTGAAGGGCTCTGGTATGCCTCCCTTGACGCCGATTCGGAGGGGGAGGAGGGAAAATTCGCCCGCTGGAGCCGTCATGAGGTCGAGGAGGTCCTGGCGGGAGAGGAGCGCCGGATCGCCATGGCCTGCCTGGGGTTTTCAAGAGAGCCCAATTTCGAGCACCAGTTCTGGAATCCGGTCCTTGCCCGGACGCCGGAAGAACTGGCCCGGGAGGAGGGAGGGGAGGAAGAAGAATTCCAAAGGCTCTTCGCCTCCGCCAGAAGACGGCTTTTCGAGGCCCGGGAAAGGCGCGTCCATCCGGGTCGAGACGAGAAGATCCTGACCGCCTGGAATGCGCTCTACCTGCGCGGGCTTTTCGAAGCCGGACGGATCCTCGAACGGCCAGAGTGGATCAGGAGAGGCCAGGACGGCCTTTCGGCCGTGCGGACCCATCTCTGGAAAAATGGTCGGCTCCTGGCCGTCCGGACGCAGGGGGAAAGCCGTCTTCCGGCCTATCTCGACGACTATGCCTTTCTTCTCGACGCCCTCCTTGAAAGCCTTTCGGCCCATTATTCCGACGACCGTCTCTTCTGGGCCCGGGAGATCGCCGCGGTCCTTCTCGACGCCTTCGAGGACCGGCAGGAAGGAGGATTCTTCTTCACCGCCCGGGACCACGAGGAGCTCCTGTGCCGGATCAAGACCGGCCATGACCAGTCCCTTCCCAACGGGAACGGGGTCGCGGTCCGGGGCCTCCTTCGTCTGGGATCCCTTCTCGGGGATCTTCCCATGCTCGAGTCGGCCGAACGTGCCCTCACGCTTTTTGCGGGCACATTCAACAGCCGGCCCGAGGGTTTCGATTCCCTCCTGTCCGCCTTGTCCTACAGGCTTGCCGGGGCTCCGACAGTGATCCTCCAGGGGAGGGAGGCCGCCCGGTGGCAAAGTCGGGCTCTCTCCTCTCACATCCCCGTCTGGACAATCCTTTCTGCAGAGGGAAGGGAAATCGCAGGCAAAAGTCCGGCTGGACAGGAATCGACCCGGGCCTGGATCTGCGGGACCTTCGGATGCCTCCCTCCTGTCGACGACGGTCTGGAGACCCTTCTGGAAAGACTCTCCGGGGTCGGGGAAGGGGGAGGCGCTCATGCTTGAGTCGGTCACCCTCGAAACGGGCCCCGATCCGCGATGGGCGGTCATCTGGCTCCATGGGCTCGGAGCCGACGGCCACGATTTCGCCGGAATTGTCCCCGAGATGCCCCTGCCCCCGGTTCCCCTTCGCTTCGTCTTCCCCCATGCTCCGGTCATGCGGGTCAGGATCAACGGGGGGGCCCCCATGCGGGCCTGGTATGATGTGGCCCTCCCCGACCTTTCCAGGTCCCCCGACCTCGAGGGAATGAGGCGCTCGGTGGGGCACGTCCGGGAGCTGGCAAGACATGAAATGAACCGGGGGATTCCCAGGGAAAGGATCATCCTGGCCGGCTTCTCCCAGGGGGGAGTGATCGCCCTTCTGACCGTCTTCGGAGACGGGGGGGAGCGCTGGGGGGGCCTCCTGGCCCTTTCCACCTATCTTCCGGTCGATGCCGGGATTCCTCTCTCCGACAGTCCGACACCCTTGCTCATGGTTCACGGGACGGAGGATCCGGTCGTTCCGCTGGGCCTTGGCCGGAAGACCTTCGAGGCCCTGGAGAGACTGGGCGGCAAAGGAGTCCGGGAGTGGCAGCAGTATCTCATGGGCCATTCCGTCTGCCTTCCGGAGATCGGGGCCATCGGGGAGTGGATGGGAGGAATTCTGGAAGGGGACGAAGAGGAGGGAGGGAGACGGCCTTGAACGGCCACGAGGTGTTGAGTCCTGCCCCCGGGTCGGGATAGGATAGGGCCATGACCTTGTCCCTCCAAAAGAAGGATATCGACGCCCGATGAATCACCCGACCGGCCCTTTTCGCCTCATCCTTTTCTGTCTTGTCCTGGGGCTTTCCGTTCTGGTCTTCCCCTTTCCCGGTTCGGGAAGGGCGGAGGGCGACAGCTCCCCTCTTCCGCCGACCCTTTCCTCTGTCTCTGTCCAGGGCTCGACCGTCATCCTGACGCTTGCGATTCCCGGAAAACCGGCTGGCCGGTTCCTGCATCTGACGGTGGACAGGGGGCGTCTGATGGGAAGGAAGGTTATACCGGGCCATTCGATTATGGTCTGTGTCGGCCATCTGTCCGCCGGCCGCCACCGGCTGGGGTATGAGCTGGCGGGAAGGGACCAGATCGTCAAAACAGATGAAGTCCCGGTTCCCGTCGTCGTTCCCGGAGGGGCTCCCTATTCCTGTCCCCCGACAGGAAAAGAGTCCTGAGGGCCGGAAGAATGCCGATCCGTTCCCTGGTGGGCCACCGGGAGACCTCTCTCCGCTCTGTCGCTCTCCGGGCCGATCCATGCTCCATCGAGGTCCGGCAGACGATCATAGATCTATGGGACACCCTGGCCACCCAGCGGGGGGTGGCCCTGGCCGCGCCCCAGATCGGCATTTCCTGCCGCCTTTTCGTCTGGAACCTGAAGCGACCCCGGGATCCGGGAGGTCCTCCCGCCCGGGGAGTCCTCCTCAACCCGGAAATACGGGAGCGGACCGGGTCAGTGCCGGTGGTCGAGGGGTGTCTCTCCTTTCCCGGCCTCGACCTGTCGATCCGGCGCCCCGAAAGGGTGACCGTTTCCGGACAAAACGAAAAGGGAGAAGAGGTGGTCTACACCGGATCAGGACTGTTTGCCCGGATGATCGAACATGAGGTGGACCACCTCGAGGGGATTCTCCTTCCCGACCGCCAGCCTTCCCTTTCGCGTTTCCTCTCCCTGTGGCGCCGAACCCTCTGGGAAAAACGGATGGAGAGTTGTCTGTGACCGACTTTTCCCGAATCCGGACGGTCTTCATGGGGAGCCCCGACTTTTCGGTCCCTTTCCTGTCCTCTCTTGTCCTGGCGGGTTTTGACCTGCGGGGGGTGGTGACCCAGCCCGACCGCCCCCGGGGACGGGGGCAGGTGACGGCTCCGGTTCCGGTCAGGGCCTGGGCCTTGGAAAGAGGGATCCCCACGGTCACGCCCTCCTCCCTCCGGGTTCCGGAAGGGCGGGCCTTTCTGGGGGAATGGTCCCCCGACCTGATCGTTGTGGTGGCTTATGGTAAAATACTTCCAGGAGAGATTCTGGAGTTTCCCCGATGGGGGTGCATCAATGTCCATGCCAGCCTCCTGCCCTCCCTCCGGGGAGCCTCTCCCATCGTCTGGGCCATCCGCCAGGGGCTCACAGTCTCGGGTCTGTCCCTCATGCTCCTGGACCGGGGAATGGATACGGGACCCGTATTCGACCGTCTCGAGATTCCTCTGGATCCCCGGGAAACCCAGGTCTCGCTTGCGGAAAAGATGAAGGAACGGGGTCCTTCCTTTCTAATCCGGGGCCTTGAGGGATATATCGGAGGAACTCTCAGCCCGGTTCCCCAGCCCGAGGAGGGGACCCTGGCACCCATTCTCCGGAAAGAGGACGGGCGGATGCCTTTCGAATCCTCCGCCCGGGAGGTGGATGCCCATGTCAGGGCGATGAATCCCTGGCCAGGGGCGACCTTTGGCTCCTCCCTGGGCCGGATCCGGGTCGGATCCGGAGAGGTCCTTCGGGAGGATTCTTCTCCTTCCGTTCCCGGACAGATCCTTGACCAGGGGCCGGAAGGAATCGATGTGGCCTGCGGAAAAGGGGTCTACCGGATTCTCTCCCTCCAGCGCGAAGGGGGGAGGATGATTTCCTCGGGGGAGTTCATGGCAGGTCGCCGGTTCGAAAAAGGCGAGATCCTGATTTTCGGGGCATGAGGCTTTGAAAAAGACCAACCAACGACAGAAACCATAGCGGAGTTTCAAGACAATGTTCAACTCTTTCAAGACCGTTCTTCTCTTAGGACTTCTGACGGGATTCCTCCTGGTCATCGGAAAACAGCTGGGAGGCCAGACAGGCATGGTCATCGCCCTGGTCCTCTCGGTGGGGATGAACTTCTTTTCCTGGTGGTTTTCCGACAAGATCGTCCTTTCGATGTACCAGGCCCATGAAGTGACCGGCGACTCCGGGAACCCCCGGATCCTTGAGATCCAGCAGCTCCTGGCAGGTCTGGCCCGGCGCGGCGGGATCCCTCTTCCCCGCCTGTACATCATCGACGATCCCTCTCCCAACGCCTTTGCGACGGGCCGGGATCCGTCCCATGCGGCGGTTGCGGTCACGACCGGGATCATGGACCTCATGACGCCGGAAGAACTGTCGGGGGTCCTGGGCCACGAGCTGACCCATGTCATCAACCGCGACACCCTGACCTCCACGGTGGCCGCTTCCATCGCGGGAGCCGTCACGATGCTGGCGAACATGGCCCAGTGGGCGGCCATCTTCGGAGGCCGTGAACGCGAGGAGCGGGAAGGGGGGGGATTCGGGGATCTCCTGATGATCATCCTGGCTCCCATCGCGGCCATGCTGGTCCAGATGGCGATCTCCCGCTCGAGGGAATTCGCGGCCGACGAAGGGGGGGCGAAGCTTTGCGGAAATCCCCTGTTCCTGGCCCGGGCCCTGTCGAAGCTTGAACGGGGCATCGATGCCGTCCCCATGGCCGCCAACCCTTCCACTGCGCACATGTTCATTCTCGAACCCTTCCACGCCGGAGGTCTGATGGCCCTTTTTTCGACCCATCCCCCAACGGAAGAGCGAATCCGGAGACTTGAGGCCATGGCCGGCTCCAGCCTCTCCCTCTCGCGGCATGCCTTTTAGATGGGGATTTCCCGGAACGACCGCAAGATCCTGATCGCCCCCTCCATTCTCTCCGCCGACTTTCTTGCCCTGGGAGAGGAGGTTCGGGAGGTCTCCGCCGCCGGGGCCGACCTTCTGCATCTGGACATGATGGATGGCCATTTTGTTCCCAACCTGACATTCGGTCCTCCCGTCATCTGCGGGCTGCGGAAAATCACCGATGTTCCCCTTGAAGCCCACCTGATGGTGGAACACCCGGAGCTCTACCTTCCGGAGCTCGCGCAATACGGGATGCACCGGGTGACTGTCCATTGGGAGGCCTCCTCTCATCTCCATTACGTCCTCTCCCGGATTCGGGAGCTTGGCATGAGGGCGGGCGTGGCCCTCTCCCCGGCAACCCCCGTGACCATGGTGTCCGATATTCTTGACATGATCGACCTGGTCCTCGTCATGACGGTGAACCCCGGGTTCGGGGGACAGTCCTTCATTCCCCACTCTTTTGAAAAGATCGCCGCCATGCGGGATCTCCTGGACAAGAGAGGGGCCGGCCACGTGAGACTGGAGGTTGACGGAGGGATCAAGCCCGCCAACATTGCCCGGGTGGTGGACTGTGGGGCCGACACCGTGGTCATGGGGTCCGCCATTTTCGGAGAGACTCCTTGCGAAGAGGTCTTCCGGGATATCCAAAAGCGCCTGGAGGAGAACCGGTAAACCGTCGTGAAAAAATCCTGTTTATCATGAAAACGAAAAATTTCCGGAAAAATCCCCCCCCTGTCGAGTCCAAAATAAATCTTGTGTTGCATTTTTCATGCGTGCTGGGGTAAGTTTTCTCTTGTGAAGAATTTTATGGATTTGTCCGTCCGGGCCGGGGGAGGAAGGGGTGGACATCAGGGAACCGTCTGACCGATTCTCCTACCTTTTTGACCGATTTCTGGCCAAGTTTGTGGACTATCTTCTGGCCCTCTCGCTTGAGCATGCCGGGTTTCTGCTGGGCAGCTCCTGGCTGGCCTGGCTCGCGGCGACAGCCTATCTCCTCGTTGCCGACGGTCTTCCCGGGGGCAAAAGTCTCGGAAAAAGGCTGACGGGATTGTGGGTTGCCGGAAGGACAGGGCGTCCCTGCAGTTTTTACGAGTCCACAATCCGGAACATTCCGATGGGACTGGCCTACATCCTCTCCCAGATTCCATGGATCGGGTGGGTCCTGGGGGTGCTCGTTGTCTCCTTCGAGGCCCTCATCCTTGCCGGAATGCCCTCCGACCGCAGGTTCGGGGATGATCTTGTGGGAACCATGGTCAGAAAGAGCGGGTTCAGGGAGAATAAAAACAGACAGGACAATGCCTCGGAAGCTTCCCTCGGGGACACAACGGAGTCGTCGACTCCCTAAAGAATAAGGAAAATCATTTTGGGGCTCATCGCAAATCTTTTCGGGTTTCTCTCCCAGGATCTGGCGATCGATCTTGGAACGGCCAATACCCTGGTCTACGTGCGAGACCAGGGGATCGTCATCAATGAACCCTCGATCGTGGCCATGGACCAGAAATCTGGGTCGGTCCTCGCCATCGGACGAGAAGCCAAGAAAATGCTGGGCAGGACGCCGGGAAACATCGTGGCGGTGAGACCGGTCCGGAACGGCGTCATCGACAATCCCGACATCGCGCAGCAGATGCTGTCCTATTTCATCAACAAGGTCCACCGACGGTCGGCTTTTGTCCGTCCCCGGATGGTGATCTGCGTCCCGTCCAGAATTTCGATGGTGGCCCAGAGGGCGGTGAAGGATTCGGCGCGCATGGCCGGAGCGAGGGAGGTCTACCTGATCGAGGAACCTCTCGCGGCGGCTATCGGGGCGGGGCTTCCCATCATGGAGCCTTCCGGCAACATGGTGATCGACATCGGAGGAGGCACGACGGATGTCGCCGTGATCTCCCTGGGGGGGACAGTCTACAGCGAGTCCATCAAGGTGGCCGGTGACAAGATGGACGAAGACATCATCGCCTATATCAAGAAGCAGCACAACCTTCTGATCGGGGACTCGATGGCGGAGCGGATCAAGATGGAGATCGGCTCTGCCTGTCCGCAGAAAGAGGGCCACGTCATGATCATCAAGGGAAGGGATCTCATCACCGGTCTTCCCAAAACCCTCAAGATCACGGAAGAGGAAATACGCGAGGCCCTTTCGGAGACCATCAACAGTATCGTGTCGATTGTGCAGAAGACCCTTGAGAACACCCCTCCGGAGCTCTCGGCCGATATCATCGACCGAGGAATCGTTCTGACGGGCGGGGGATCCATGCTCCGGGGACTTGATGTCCGGATCCGGGACGAGATCCGTCTCCCCATCATCACCGTGGACGACCCCCTGACGACGGTTGTCATCGGGACGGGGAAGACTCTTGAGGAGCTCGATGTCTTGAGAAAGGTCACACTCGGAGACTAGGCGAAACGGTGCGACCTACCCTGAAACGACCAAAATCCGCCAAGGCCGTTCCGGTTTTTCTGATTGTTCTGGTGATTCTGGTCGTTCTCGGATTTTATCCGGATTTTTTCCGGCGCTGGGTTCTGGACCCTCCCCTGAAGGCTTTTCGTCTGGCCCTTTTGGGAGTCACAGACCTGTCGCAAGGATCGACGGGGCTCTGGAGCCATTATCTTCATCTTGTCGGGAGCGAGGAGGAAAATCAGAGGCTCCGGCAGGAGGTCGAGACCCTCAGGAACTCTCTTCAACACGACCGGGAGCTTTTTCTGAGAAGTGAGGATCTCAAGACTTTGCTCGACCTCAAGAAAAGGATCCCGCAAAAGGAAATCGCCTGTCATGTGATTGCGGACAATCCGACGGCCTCTCCCAAAACCCTCCTTCTGGACTGCGGGAAGGAAAGGGGAGTGCGAGTCAGGGATGGGGTGATCGGAACCCACGGCGTGGTCGGTTATGTTGTGAGGGTTTTTTCCGGATTCTCGCAGGTACTCTGGATCGAGGATCCGATGTTTGCTCTGGAGGGACGACTTCAGGATTCGGGGCAGAATGGGCTTGTGCGCGGACGGGGGACAGGGCACTTTCTCAGGCTCGAGTATATTCCCTCCATGGCATCGACGGAAAATGGCGTGCATGTGGTGACGACCGGAGAAGACGGCTTCTTCCCGCCGGATCAACCGATCGGTACCGTCGTCCGGAGCGGAAACTCGCGCCACCAGTTGTTTCAGTCGATCAGGCTCGAGAGTTCCGAGAAGCTCCATTCCCTGTATGCGGTCATGGTCCTCGTTCCGCCGCTCGACTGGACAGAAAAACCCCTTCTTGGAAAGGGGCAACAGTGAAACTTCCGGTCCGGGCCGTTCTTCTGGTTCTTCTTATGGTCCTTTCGGTTTCCGGACTTCGATGGTTCCCTTACCTGTCTTCCTGGATCAATCCGGTTCCGTTGATTCTTTTTTTTCTTCTACAGAAGAAGGAGAAGTACGGGTTCCTTGTCCTTGGCTTGCTGGCCGGTCTTGTCCTTTCTCTTGTTTCCTATGGGCCGGTATCCTTCTGGGTGCTACTATATCTTTCCGAAGCCTGGCTCTTTTCACGCCTTTCGGATTTTTCGACCGGTTCCGGTTTCAGGCAGTACCTTCTGGTGTGGATCGTTCTCGGTATCGATATGGGGGCTGGACTTCTTGTCAGGAAGCTCCTGGATTACCCCCTTGAGACACAATTATTCAGAGATTGGCTGGTGATGGACGGGGTGACAGGCCTCCTGGGGATGATGCTCGTTTTGTTGAGGAGATCCCTGGGGTGGACACTTGGCCCCCCGCCCCGAAAACAACATGGCATCGGAATTCCGCTTTCATAAAAATGGGATCTTAGGATCTCCGAGGGCCCGTCTCAACGGGTTGATTTTTGTCTTCTGGCTGGGCATGGCGGTGGTGATTGTTCGCCTTTATGTGGTTCAGGTGATCAAGCACCATCATTATCTGGCCCTTGCCAGGGACAATGTCGTAAAAGTTGTGCCCATTCCTCCCCTCCGCGGAGAAATTACCGACAGGAATGGTGTGGTTCTGGTCCGCAATGGACCGGATTTTGCCGTTTTCGAAATTCCGGGGGAGGTCCGCCATCCTCGGCGCGAACTGGCCTGGCTTGCCTATGATCTGGGAATCCCCGCAAACCAACTCCGGCATTCCCTCTCCCGTCTGGGATTCGTCCTCCCCCCCCACATGCCCGTCCCCCTGGAGACAGGGCTTTCCATGGCCCAGGTCGGCCGGGTCAACATGGATCTCTACCGGTTGCCGGGTTTTTACATCCAGGTCATGCCAAAGCGGATCTACCCCCCGGACAATATCGGTGCCCATCTTTTGGGCTATGTCGGCTCCTTCACCTCCTCCGACCTCAAGGGGTCCTTCTATCGTCATCTTCCGCCGGGAACAGGAATCGGAAAGTCGGGAATCGAAAAGGAGTATGACGCCCTCCTCCAGGGAGCTCCCGGCCTGAGACGCCAGCTGGTCGACTCCCACGGGCGGATTGTCCGGAATCTCAGGAACGAACCACCGAAAGAGGGCCGCTCTCTGAGGCTCACGATCGACATGAGGCTCCAGATGACCGCGGAACGGTTTCTGGGAGACAGGCGTGGTGCCGTGGTGGCGCTAGATCCCAGAAACGGAGAAATCCTTGCCCTGGCGAGCCATCCCTCCTACAGCTCGGAAGAGCTTTCGCAGGCCATGAGTTCCGCCCGCTGGAAAACCCTCGTCCAGGCCACCGACCACCCGCTGACGGACCGTGCCGTCCAGGGGCTTTACCCTCCGGGCTCGGTCTTCAAGATCGTCACGACCTTGGCTGGCCTTTCGGAACACAAGGTTGATCCCGATGCGTCCTTCCATTGCGCAGGAACCTTCAGGGTCGGATCCGTGATCTTTCACGACTGGAAGAGGGGGGGGCATGGAACGATCCATCTTCACAAGGCGATCGAACAGTCCTGCGACATTTTCTTCTACCATCTTGGAATGACCCTGGGTCCCGAACCTATTGCCAGGGTGGCACGCCTTTTTGGGCTGGGCTCCCGTACCGGAATCGACCTTCCGGCTGAGCTTTCAGGGGTCGTGCCTGACCGGGAGTGGAAAAGGAAGTATCTCCACACTCCCTGGTACCCGGGAGAGACCCCGCCTATGGCCATCGGTCAGGGGTATCTGACAGTCACTCCCCTTGAAATGGCCAGATTGATGGGAGCCGTGGCCATGAACGGACAACTCTCCCACCCCCATCTTCTGCTCGGAGAGAGGGGAAACGGAACCGGTCAAAGGGCCCCGGACCTGACTCCGATTCCGATTCCCAAAAAGGATTTCGACATTGTCCGGGCCGATCTCAGGGATGTTGTGGCGGCTCCGCACGGGACGGGCCATCCGGTGAATCTGCCGTTTTTCGCCATCGCAGGAAAAACCGGGACGGCCCAGGTGGTCAGCAACCGTGGAAAAAACAAGGGTACCAAGCGTCCGAAGGCCGACTCCTGGTTTGTGGGGTTCGGGCCCTTCGATGATCCCCGGATCGTCGTCGCCGTCCTGATCGAAAACGGAGGAGACGGCGGAGATGTGGCCGGGCCTGTGGCCCGGGAGGTTTTCCGCATGTTCTACATTACGCGGCTGGCAGAAAAAGGAAATCCCACGCCCGCCGTTGCATCCTGAGGAAGGGACACTGGAATTTGGTCGCCAAAATTCTCGCCTATGTTGTCAGGGTCCATCCAGCCTTTCTGGTGGTTCTGTCCGCCCTCCTGTTAATCGATCTCCTGACCCTTTTTTCCGTGTCACCCTATCTGGCTGTCAAGCAGGGACTCTGGGAGGTTTTCGGCCTTCTTATGGGGCTTGGCATCCTCCTTGTTCCCTATTCCTTTTTCCTGAAAAATGCCCGCTGGATATACGGGGTTGTCCTGGCCCTCCTCGCCATCGTCTTTCTTGGCGGACATGCCAGCCATGGAGCAAGGCGCTGGATCGGGCTGGGGTGGTTCCAGATCCAGCCTTCGGAGTTCATGATCCTGGGACTGATTCTCTTTCTGACCTGGCTTTTCGTCCCGGAAAAACGGGATATCCCGCTACGGCCGGCCCGTTTCGCAGCCGGTCTCCTGGCCTCGGTTTTTCCGGCCCTTTTGATCGCGAGGCAGCCGGATCTTGGAACGGCCTTTGAACTGATGATCATCTTTTCCGTCTTCGTTTTTCTGAAGGGAATTCCCTCCAGGATCGTGACCATCTCTGTCCTGGCAGGACTGGCTTTCTTTCCGGTTCTCTGGGAAGGAGTCTGGACACACCTCCATGAATTCCAGAAGGACAGGATCCGGGCTTTCATCGATCCCGCATCCGATCCTTCCGGCCTCGGATACCACACCATCCAGTCCATCGTGGCGGTCGGATCGGGGGGGTGGTTCGGCCAAGGGTTGTCCGGGGCCACCCAGGTGCGGTACCAGTTTCTTCCGGGAGCACACACCGATTTTGTCTTTGCCGTTTTTACGGAGGAATGGGGATTTGCCGGAGCCCTGGTCTTCCTGGCTTTGATCTCCTATCTGGTCTGGTTTGGATTCCGCACGGCCATGGATTGTCGGGACCCGGCAGGGTTCTATCTTTCGGCCGGCGTGACAGGTTTTTTCCTGTTTTGTTTTCTGATCAATGTCCTGATGGTGCTGGGGATCCTCCCTGTCGTGGGGGTTCCGATGCCTCTGATGAGTTACGGGGGGTCGGCCATGATTGTTTCTCTGGGGGCCATGGCTCTTTTGATGAATGTCCGCTTTTATGCAAAGAGATAACGCCGGTTTAAGGGACACACGGTTTCCGAATGATTTCCTGAAGGTCTGGGATGAGGTCCTCTTCGAGAGGACAGGATTTTTGATGCCGGAGGATTTTAATGGTCGTTGCAGGAGGGTAGAGAATGGGTTCGGAAATCCTGATTCATGTGACTGAAGAAGAGACGAAGGTGGCCATCGTCGAGGGCGGACGTCTGGCCGAATACTTTTTTGACAGGAAGCAGGCCCAGGGGATCGTGGGAAACATCTACAAGGGAAAGGTGAGCAAGGTGCTCCCCGGAATGCAGGCGGCCTTCGTGGATATCGGTCTTGAAAAAGCCGCATTCCTTTATGTTGACGATATCTTTGTCGAAGGGACCGAGACGCTTCCCGATGCCCTGCGAGAGGAGTCTCCTCCGGGGGCGGTGATCGAGGAAGAAACCCCGGCCGCCATCCCGGCCACACCCGAAGGGGAGGCCCCTCCGGAGCCAGCAAAACGTTCGGGAAGACGCCCCATCGAGGAGCTGTTGACCGACGGACAGGAGCTTCTGATCCAGACGACCAAGGACCCGATCAGTACCAAGGGCCCCCGGGCAACAACCTATATCAGCCTTCCTGGCCGCTATCTTGTCTATATGCCCCAGGTCAACCATATCGGAGTCTCCCGCAGGATCACGAACGAGGGAGAAAGACAGAGGCTCAAGGAGATCGTGGGGGGGCTTCGCACCCACAAGGGCGGGTATATCATCCGGACAGTCGCGGAAGGCATGACCGAGGACGAAGCCCGGATGGATATGGTTTTTCTTGATCTTCTCTGGGAGGATATCAAGTCAAAGAAGGAGACTGTCCGGGCTCCGGCGCTCGTTCGTGTCGATCTGGACGTGGTCTTCCGGACGATACGGGACTACCTGACCAACGAAGTCGACCGTCTCGTCATCGACAGCCAGAAGGAGTACCAGCGGGTTCTCGAATTTGTCCGGACCTATCTGCCCGCCTATGCAGACAAGATAGAACTCTGGAGCAGAAAATCCTCTCTTTTCCAGGAATATTCGGTGGACCAGCAGGTCGCCCGGGCCCTCGAGAAGAAGGTCTGGCTCAAATCCGGAGGCTACCTTGTGATCGACCGGGCCGAGGCCCTGACGGTGGTGGATGTGAATACGGGGCGATTTGTCGGGGACAAGGATCCGGAAGAGACAATCCTCAAGACCAATCTTGAGGCGGTGGAGGAAATCGCCCATCAGTTGCGCCTTCGCAACATCGGAGGAATCATCATCCTCGATTTCATCGACATGGAAAAGGAAAAAAATCGGGAGAGAGTCTTCCAGGGGCTTCAGGAAATGCTGACGAAGGACAAGGCCCGAACCAATGCCCTCAAGATCTCTGACCTGGG
Organism: Nitrospirota bacterium; assembly: GCA_027415345.1. Lineage (GTDB taxonomy): Bacteria > Nitrospirota > Leptospirillia > Leptospirillales > Leptospirillaceae > UBA4572. The sequence continues at coordinate 50,072 of DAIBTC010000002.1, read as the reverse complement.
CCTGGTGGAAATGTCCAGAAAAAGGGTCCGGGAGGACCTTGTCCACCTTCTGGGAGAAACCTGCGCCTATTGTGACGGAAAGGGATACGTCAAGTCCGTCCGGACGATCATCTACGAAATTTTCGAAGATCTCCGGAAGCTTCCCTCAGGTCGCGGAGCGAAGGACCGCCGCGTGATCCTCTACGTCCATCCGGATGTCGAGGCGGAGCTCGCCTCGGAGAAGATTTTTCTGGATGCCGTCCAGCAGGTGATCCGCCGAAAGGTGATCATCAAGAGCGATCCCCTCTATCATATCGAGGAGTTTGTCATTGTCTCTCCATGAAACGACAGCGTCGAAAGGTCCCATGATGAATAGAACCCGCCTTTTCCCTTCCGGCAGACTCCTGGCAGGCCTCCTGTTCCTGGTGGTCCTTTTTTCCGGAGGATGTTCCAAGCCTCCGGCCGGCAAGGGACATGTTCCCGGCAAGGTGGTGGGGACGGTCTTCCTCGATCCCCGGGTCCCCCTCTGGATGACTCATGGGTCCCTGGCAGTGGTGGCCCTGATGAAGGGACCCACCTCTCCGGACTGGCTCCCAGTCGCCCGTGTCGTCTTTGTCCATCCGACATTTCCTGTCCCCTTCGAGATCTCCCAGAAGGATGTCCGCCTCACAGGAATCAACTTCCAGGGAACGGTGCGGCTTGTGGCTCGTCTCTCCCTCGAATCAGGGAGCTCCCTGGTTGCGAGCGGGGAATACAGCGGAACCGTCCCCGTAGAGGGAACGGTCGGAGGCTCCCCCGTCAAGATCCTCATCGACCAGAAACTGCCGACCGTCTCGGGGAGCGGACCTTAAACGATGTCCAAGACTCTTTTTTTTGAACAACTCTCAATTCATGTGAAAATCGGGACGGGACAGGAGGAAAGGTCCCGTCCCCAACGCCTTCTTCTGTCGGGAGAGATCGAACTTTCAGAGATTCCCTGGGGCAATGACGCCATTCACAAGACAGTGGACTATGACCGCCTTCTTCGGGAAATCGCTGCCAAAGGAGAGGCATCGGAGTTTTTTCTGCTCGAACGACTCGGTGAGGCGATCGTCGACCATGTCATGGGGATCTTTCCGGGAGTGGCCGGAATGACCCTCTTCCTCTGGAAGGACCCGCCCCCGCTTCCACTTTCCCTCGGGAGGGTGGGGCTTAAGGTCCGGGAGACCCGGCCCCGCTGGGAAGACCGGAAATCCCGGACGCGCCTGGAGGAAAGAAACGAAAAAAACCAGGAAGGACCAGAATGATCTTTCACCCCAATGTCTTTGGACTTCTTCTTTTGCAGGTGACGGCCGGAGGATGCTTCCTCATGACCTTCATGTACCGGTACCCATCGGTCAACCGATCCTTTTACCGCTTGCACGGCCTCCTATTCCTCCTTTTTTCAGGAGGGGCCCTGTTTGCACTCGGCCCGTCCGGAATGAGAATCCCGGCCTTTCATCCTGGCCATCTGGACCAGCTTGCCGTCTACCTCATGATGTCGGGAACGGCAGGGCTGGTGGGATACAACCTCCTGGTCAACTTTGTCTCCTGGAACCGGATCCGTCCCATCACGAGACCTGTCCTCAATATTTCTGCCCTCCTGCTTCTGGGCGCCACGGGAACGGCCACGCTGATCCTGAATGCTTCCCTCAGCCTCTCCGTCTCGGGAATGATCCTTCTCGTGACCATGTTTGTCTCTTCGTTTCTCCTGGGCGCCGTTCTTCTTGCCATGAACTGGGGGCACTTCTATCTGACCAACCCCACCCTGCCCATCGAACCGCTGGCCTTTCTTTCCCGGGCCCTTCTGGGATGCACCGCCCTGACCGCCATCCTTTCGGGAATCCTGACATGGATGGACTGGCAGGGACGACCTGGTTTCGCCGAAGGGCTTCTCCTGGAATCCTTCCAGGGGCTCTATCTCTGGGGAAGACTTCTCGTCGGGGTGGTCGGGGGACTGGTGATCTCCATCCTGGCCTACCGCACCGTCCGGATGCATTCGACCCAGGCCGCCACGGGCCTTTTGTATGTGGCCCTTCTCATGATCCTCTTCGGAGAGGCCTTTTCCCGGTTCCTCTTCCTGAATCTTGGGATTCTGATATGATGTTGGAAGGAGGCCGCACGTTAAATGGGACCGCTGTGAAATTCTGAACAAATCAGTTGATTTGTTTGATTGATTGCCGATAGAATAAGCATCTTGTAGTAACCTCGGCCTCTTTTCCATTTAAGAGAGCCTTTGGGAAGATGTCCGGTTTCTGTGGACCCGGATAATGGAGAGTGCCCCAGGCGCTGGTCTGAGGCGTTTGATTGCAAGCAAGGAAATGGTCAAGGAGGCCTGGATGTCTATTATGATTGCCGATAATTGTATCTCCTGCGGAGCCTGCCTTCCGGAGTGTCCGAATGACGCTATCAGCGAAGGGGATCCTATCTACGTGATCGATCCGGATCTCTGCACGGAATGCATAGGGTTTCACGATGAGCCCCAGTGTGCCGCAGTCTGCCCCATTGATGAATGCTGCATACCTGATCCGAATTACGTCGAAACAAAAGAACAGCTTCTTGCGAAGAAAGATCGGATCCATCCGAACGGATAACGGGGCGCCTCCCTGCGCATTCTGGCAGGGAGGTCCCCTGAAGGGGGCAGTGTAATGGCAAAGAAATTTGTGCTTGTCGAGCCAAAGTCAACTCATCTCCATGTCTATAGTTCATTCACCATTCCCAGACTTGGCGTCATTCTGCTTGGAACCATGCTGAGAGACCGAGGATGGGATGTCAGGGTCTACATCGAGGATGTGGCTCCCGTTGACATGAAGGAAGTGCTTTCTGCAGACATTGTAGGAATTTCAACGCTCACTTCCACCGCTCCCCAGTCCTACCGTCTGGCAGAGACTGTTCGCAAGGCGGGGATTCCCGTCGTTATCGGGGGCACCCATGTCACATTTCTTCCGGACGAAGCTCTCGATTTCGCGGATTATGTCGTTCGGGGAGAGGGCGAGGAGACACTCTTCGAGCTGATCGATGCCATGGAAGGCCGTGGCGAGATGGAGAAGATCCTTGGTCTCTCCTACTGGAAGGGCTCCCGGAAGCTTCATAATCCGGACCGGCCACTCAAGGAGGACCTTGATTCGAATCCCATCCCCGATTACGGCCTGGTGGAGGGGTGGAATACCCAGAAGAGAGGCCTGATTTCCATTGCCACCTCCCGTGGATGTCCCTTTACCTGCACTTTTTGTTCCGTCCCGGGGATGTACGGCCATGGATTCAGGATGCATTCCATCGAGAGGGTCATTGAGGAAATCCGGGTCAACAATCCGAAATATGTCTTTTTCGCCGACGACCTTTTTACGGCCAACAGGAAAAGGACCAAGGATCTCCTTAAAAGGATGATCGAGGAGGGGCTCACCCCGGAATGGGGAGCCCAGATCAGGACGGAAACCGCTTTCGATCCTGAACTGCTCGAGCTCATGAAGGCCAGCAACTGCTTCAATGTCTTTATCGGGTTTGAGTCGATCAATCCCCAGACTCTCGATCTCTTCAACAAGCGGCAGACCTACGAAAAAATTGTCCGTTCCGTCGAGGCCTTCAACAAGGCTGGTATCAGGATTCACGGGATGTTCGTGGTCGGTGCCGATACCGACGACAAGGATACGATCTACGAAACGGCTCGCCTTGCCCAGGAGTGGCAGCTTCAGTCCATCCAGCTGATGATACTCACTCCGCTGCCGGGTTCTCCCGATTTCGACCATTTTTATGCCACGGGAAACCGGGAGCTTCTTTACAAGGACTGGAGCCTTTACGACGGACATCATGCCGTCTACCGTCCGAAGAATATGACCGCCTACGAATTGAACGAGGCTGCGATCGGAGCGATGGAAGATTTCTATTCCTGGAAAAATATCTCCCGAAGCGCCATGAGGCGGGACTACTATTCGACATTGATCCAGTTTGGGGCGAAACATCTTTTGAAGAACTGGCGCCGGGAAAATCAGGGATTCCTTGAGGAACTCCGGTCGACGGTCTTTGAAAAAGCGGAGGAGCGGATCGAATCCTCCTCCAGAAATCCACGCACGAACCGTGTGGGCGTTCCGAGGTTCATTCTTGACTCGGAGCTGGGTTCAGGTCTTGTCGCCTTTTTCGCAAGACTTGGCAGTTCAGTGGTTCCCTTTTCCGAATCTGTGGCCGATGGGGATGATCCGACGGCCCTTTCCAGGATTCGCGGGAAGGTGGACTGCATCGTGTTGCCGGTGATGGAGCGGGCGCGTCAGGGAGAGGAAGAGTTTTTCCAGAAAATCGAGAGTCTGAAGCAGTGGCTGGCCCAGCACAAGCAGTCGGCTCCGACAGCCGTCTCCCTGTTCCTTGACAAGCAGGACGGCTCCCTTTACTCCTCGCTGGCCCAATTGGGAGCATTTTTTACACAGGATCTGGACAGGGTTCATCGAGCCTACAAGGAGACTATCGCAGGAATCAGGACTTCACCGTCGACGGCGGAGGAGATCAAGCCGGTGATGGTCCAGATGACCTCCTGAGGCCGACCCGAATCTGAAGGAGATTTTCAGGCAATGGAAAAAGTGACACGAATCGCAACCGCTGAAGAACTCTCCCAGAAAAAGTGGTATGTCGTGGATGCCGACGGTCAGACCGTTGGGAGGCTCTCCACGGCCGTCGCGCTTCTTCTGAGGGGAAAGAACAAGGTTTTCTTTACTCCGCATCAGGATGCGGGGGATTTTGTCATCGTGATCAATGCGGCCAAGGTCGCCTTCACAGGAAAAAAGTGGAGCCAGAAAATGTATTACCGGCACAGCGGGTATCCCGGTGGATTCAAGTCAGCCACCGCAAAGGAAGTCCGCTCCCGGAACCCTGAGCATCTGGTCATTCACGCCGTGAAGGGAATGCTTCCCAAAAACAAGCTTTCCAACCAGTTCATGAGCCGCCTCAAGGTCTATGCCGAGGAATCGCATCCCCACCAGGCCCAGAATCCCGAAGTCTACGCATTAGGAGGTCGTTGATGGAGAGAGAACCGAATGAGGATGGACGGGGTTCTGCGACCGGAAAGCGTAAGACCGCCATCGCCCGTGTGCGCGTCCAAAGTGGTACGGGTCTGATTCAGGTCAATGATAGACCCCTCGAAGAATACTTCCCGAGGACCTTGTGGACTACTCAGGTGAAGGCTCCCATCGAGCTTACGAATATGGTCGGGAAACTCGATGTCTTTGCCAAGGTCACCGGAGGCGGTTTGACCGGACAGGCCGAAGCCATCCGGCATGGAATTTCCCGGGCCCTGCTCGAAATAAACCCGGAGTTTCGGGAATCCCTGAAAAAGGAAGGCTTCCTGACCCGGGACGCCAGGGTCAAGGAAAGAAAGAAATTTGGACAAAAGGGTGCCAGAAAGCGTTTTCAGTTCTCCAAGCGCTAATCTCTGGAGTGTGTCCCGATATGAAGGGGAGACCTCGGTCTCCCCTTTTTTCGTGCTGAAACTGGAGAAAAATGCCGAAAGAACCGAAAGAAAAGGACCAGCAAGGGAAAAAGATTCGCGCCGGAATTGTCGGCGCTTCGGGATATGCCGGAGCAGAGCTTGTCCGTCTTCTGGCCTCGCATCCTGAAACGGAGGTCGTCCGCCTGGCAGGAGAGTCCAAAGCCGGAGTTTCGCTCAGGGATCTTTTCCCCCATCTTGCCTCCTCCGCCCTTCTGGAAAAGGCCTCGGAATCTCCCCTCTGGACCGATGTGGATGTCGTATTTTTCGCCCTCCCTGCCGGGCAGAGCTTTGGTCTGGTTCCCCGATACCTTGAACAGGGAACCGTTGTCATCGATCTGGGTCCGGACTACCGTCTTCGGGATCCGGCTCTCTACAGGAAGGTCTACGGAATCGACCACGGGTTTCCGGAAGGTCTCTCCCGGGCGGTCTATGCTCTTCCGGAATTGGCAGGAAATTCCCTTGCCAAAGACCGTCTCGTCTCCTGCCCGGGGTGCTTTCCTACGGGAGCCCTTCTGGGAATCCTCCCCTTTCTCCATCGCGGACGGATCAAAAGGGACATGATCTTTGTCGATGGAAAGTCCGGGATCACAGGCGCCGGAAGAGGTCTCACCCTGGAGACGCATTTTCCCGAAATTTCAGAAGGTGTTCTGGCCTACAAGCTCCTCGACCACAGGCATGTCCCCGAGATGGAGCAGGCCCTGGAGGGGATGGGAGGGGGACGGCTCACCTTTGTCCCCCACCTTTTGCCGTTCAACCGGGGGATTCTGTCGACGATCTACATGGTGACGGAGGGTCGGTGTTCCCAGGAGGAAGCGGACCGGATGATTGATGAAAGTTACCGGGACAGTCCTTTTGTGAGAAGGGTGGCCTCTCCCCCCAATACGATGGGTGTCCGGGGCACCAACAATGTCCACATCCACGCCAAGATCCGGGAAGATCGTCTCGTTGTCCTGACGGCCATCGACAATCTCGTCCGGGGAGCGGCCGGTCAGGCCATCCAGTCGATGAACCGCATCTTTGGGTTTAATGAAACGGACGGATTGAGGCAGGAAGCCCTTTTCCCCTAGGCTTAAACACAAACCATCATGGGAAAGACGTCATGTCCAGAAAAAAAATGGCGGGGGGAATCACCTATCCGATGGGATTTTCCGCCGGAGGCCTCTTTTCCGGCGTGAAAAAGAACGGCAAGCCCGATCTCGCCCTGATCCTTTGCGAAACGGAATGCCTGGCCGCCGGGGTCTTCACAACAAACCAGATCAAGGCTCCGGCTGTCAGAATCTCCCAGCGCCGGGTCAGGGGGGCAGGGATCCGGGCGGTCATCGTCAACAGCGGGAATGCCAATGCCTGTAACGGCGAACAGGGCGAGAAGGATGCCTTCCTGATTTCGGAAAAGCTCTCGGTCCATCTGGGATGCGATCCCAGGAAGATCCTTATGGCATCGACAGGAGTGATCGGTCGCCCGCTTAACATGGAGGCGATCCTGGCTTCTCTCCCCGTCCTGGTTAAACAATCCAGTCCTTTCGGTCATGAAGCCTGCGCCCAGGCGATCATGACGACCGACACCAGGTCAAAATCGGCCCAGACCGAAGGAATTGTGGGCGGACGGACTGTCAGGGTCGGGGGAATCGCCAAGGGAGTGGGAATGATCCATCCCCAGATGGCCACCCTTCTCGTGTTTCTGACGACCGACGCTTCTGTGGAAAAGGAGGCCCTTAAAAGCGCCCTCCTCCAGGCTTCGGATAAGACCTTCAATGCCCTGACGGTCGACGGGGATACGAGCACCAATGATACGGCCCTGATCATGGCGAGCGGTCTGGCCGAGAATACTCGAGTCACCAGAAACTCCCCCGAGTTCCAGGAGTTTTACTCCCTTGTTCTCTCCGTGTGCGAATCCCTCCGGGACCAGCTTGTCAGGGATGGGGAGGGCGTCACAAAGATCATCAGGGTCCAGGTTTCGGGGGCCCGATCCCGGGGTGATGCGCGGAGGGTGGCCCAGTCAATATCCCGCTCCCTTCTCGTCAAGACAGCCTTCTTCGGGGAGGATGTGAACTGGGGAAGAATCATGGTTGCGATCGGCAATTCCGGAGTCAGGATCTTCGAGGAACGGATCGATATTTTCATGGGGCCTGTCGCCCTGGTGCACAAGGGTGTAGGCCTGGGACCCCTCCAGGAGGAAAAGGCCCTCGAAGTCATGAAAGGGAAGGAAATCACCCTTCGTGTCATGCTGGGCCTGGGCTCAATGGAGGCCGAATACTGGACGACCGATCTCTCGCTCGACTATGTCCGGATCAATGCCGGGTATAAAGGAAGGACTTAGAAAAATTGTATTTATTACCCCGTTGTGGTATAAAAAAACGTTTTATGAAGAGAAGTGGCGACCTTCTTCTTCACTTCAGGTTCAGCCATGACAGCCTCTCCGGACTGGACAGGTTTATGGCTGGACCAGACCTCGGCCTTCGGCCGATATCGGTCCTATAACAAATACTGCAGCGAATCGCGGAATTCATCCGGAAATCCCACGGGTCCGCAAAGGCGTTTTTTGTCGCCGGCCTGGGCGGCGGGAACGGTTCGCAAAGGTCAACCCACAGATCAGGAGACAGGAATGAAGAATGTGACAATCAAGGAGCTTCTCGACGCCGGCGTCCATTTCGGACACCAGACCAAGCGGTGGAACCCGAAGATGAAGCGGTTCATCTACGGAGAGAGAAACGGAATCTACATCATCGATCTTCAGCAGACGACCCGGCGCTATCGCCAGGCCACGCGATTTATCAGGAATGTCGTGGGAGAAGGAAAGTCTGTCCTTTTCATCGCCACCAAGAAACAGGCCCAATCGATCATCGAGGAGGAGGCGGAACGTTGCGGAATGTTCCATGTCACCCATCGTTGGCTGGGCGGCATGCTGACAAACCACCAGACGATCCGCAAATCCGTCGATCGTCTGAAGAAGATCGAAGCGATGAAGGAAAGTGACCAGTGGGCCCGTCTGCCCAAAAAGGAAGTGGCCCAGATCGAAAAGGAGGAGTCCAAGCTGCGTTCGACCCTGTCGGGAATTCGCGGGATGGGACAGCTTCCCGGGGCCATTTTTGTGGTGGATCCCAAGAAAGAGCATATCGCCATTCACGAGGCCAACCGTCTCGGAATTCCGGTGGTAGCGATGGTGGATACGAACTGCGACCCGGACCTGATCGATTTTCCGATTCCGGCCAACGATGACGCAATCCGTTCTATCCGGCTCATGGCTGAAGGCATAGCCGACGCCGTGATCGAGGGGGGATTGTCCCGCCGATCATCCGGCAAGGCGTCGGCGCCTGAATCCCCGGCGGTCGCCTCCGAGCTTGAGCAGGCCTTCTCGGCCGGAGAATCCGGAGAGAAATAGAGGAATGAGGGAGAGGAAGATCCTCTCCCTTTCCGCAGCCTGTCATGCCTTGAGCCCAGTGAAGAACGCCAGACGGATAGAGACGGAGGAAAGAAACAAGATGGAGATTGCTGCAAATGTGGTCAAGGAACTTCGGGAAAAAACCCAGGCGGGGTTCATGGACTGCCGGAAGGCCCTCGTCGAGGCCAACGGGGATCCCGAAAAGGCCTACGAAATCCTGAAGAAGAGCGGAGCTCTCAAGGCCAGCAAGAAAGCCGACCGGGAAACGGCCGAAGGAATCGTCGGATCCTATATCCACGCCGGAAGCAAGATCGGTGTTCTTGTCGAGGTCAACTGCGAAACGGATTTTGTGGCCCGTACCGATAATTTCAAGGAGCTTGTCCGGAACTTGGCCATGCACATTGCCGCTGCCGCCCCCACCTATGTGGACAGGACCGCCATCCAGGATGAGGAGATCAACCGCCTTCGCGCAGGATTCCTGGCGGAAGTGCAGGACAAGCCGGAAAAGGTCCGAGGCAATATCGTGGAAGGCAAGCTGGAAAAGTTTTTTCAGGAATCCTGCCTTCTGGATCAGCCTTATGTCAAGGATCCGGGCGTTGTCGTGCGTGACCTGATTGCCGGAGAAATTGCGAAAATGGGCGAGAATATCTCGGTCAGGCGCTTTACACGGTTTCAGATCGGAGAAGGGAAGGGCTGATGCCCGGTTATAAAAGGGTTCTCCTGAAGCTTTCCGGGGAGGCACTGATGGGGGATCTGTCCTTCGGGATCGATCCTGCTGTCCTGGACCGGATTGCCGTGGAGATTCAGGCCGTCGTTGCCCAAAGTGTCGAGCTTGGAGTCGTGATCGGCGGAGGGAACTTTTTCCGCGGTCTCTCAGGAATCAGCCAGGGGATCGATCGGGCTTCGGCGGATTACATGGGAATGCTTTCCACCATTCTCAATGCCCTGGCCCTTCAGTCCGTCCTCGAAAAAAAGGGTGTTTCGACCCGGGTTCTGACCGCTCTGGAGATGCGGGCCCTCGCCGAACCCTACATTCGTCGGCGCGCCATGCGCCACCTCGAAAAGGGCCGGGTGATCATCTTTGCCGGGGGAACCGGAAATCCCTATTTCACCACCGATACGGCCGCTGCCCTCCGGGCGATGGAAATCGGGGCCGAAGTGGTTCTCAAGGCTACGAAGGTGGACGGTATTTACAGTGATGACCCCCGGAAGAACCTGAAGGCCGAACGATTCGTGGAACTCAGCTATATCGATGTCCTTGAGAAAAAGCTCAAGGTGATGGACTCCACCGCCGTCTCCCTGTGCATGGACAACAATCTTCCAATCATTGTCTTCGATCTTAACGGGCCCAACAATATCGTCCGGGTCGTCCGGGGCGAACCGATCGGGACCCTCGTCAGGTGAATGTCCGGTGTCGCGGAACGGGAGGCTTAAATGGATGCGGAACTTAAGGGATTTTCAGAAAAAATGGACCATGCGGTGGACCATTTCCGCAAGGAGATCCAGACCCTGAGAACAGGGCGGCCGTCGCTCTCCCTCATCGAACATATCCGGGTGGACTATTACGGGAACCAGGTCTCCCTCGACAAGGTGGCGGCCCTGAACATCGTCGACAACAGGATGATCACCATCACTCCCTGGGAGTCAAAGCTCATCGGAGATATCGAAAAGGCCATCATGGCGGCCAATCTGGGGCTGACCCCGCAGAATGACGGAAAGGCCGTCAGGATCGTCGTTCCCCCGATGACAGAGGAACGTCGCAAGGAGATGGTCAAGCTTCTGAAGAAAATGGCCGAGGATGCGAAGGTTTCCTTGCGAAACATCCGGCGGGATGCGAACGAGGACATCAAAAAGAGGCACAAGGAAGGACTGATCCAGGAGGACCGGGTAAAGCGCCTTCAGGATGAAGTCCAGAAGCTTGTCGACGGGGCGGGGGCCAAGGTCGACGAACATGCCCGGAAGAAGGAGCAGGAGATCCTGACGACCTGACCCCATGAAACCTCGGGACCCCACGCCGCAATCCATCCCGGATCCGGGGTATCCGGAGGGCCGGACCCGTGTCACCGTTGATCTGGACCAGTTGCTCCGGAATGTCCGAAAGGTGATCCATCGCCTCGGAAAGAACGAGGGGCTCCTTCCGGTCATCAAGGCCAACGCCTATGGCCATGGACTTCTTCCGGTCATGACGGCCCTGTCCTCAATCGGAATCAACCAGGTGGCAGTCATGGGAACGGATGAAGCCCTCTCTCTCAGGCGGGGAAGGTATTCCGGCGCGATCATCCTTCTCGGAGGGTTTTCCGGGAAGGAGCTGGAACTCTGTTTTCGGGAAAAACTCACGCCGGTCCTTCATCATCGGGACCAAATCCGTCTTCTTGAAGCCTTTTCTCCGGCCAGGGAGCCCCTGGACCTCCACCTCAAGATCGACTCCGGGATGGGGCGTCTTGGCTTTCTCCCTCCCGAGATCCCCCAAGTCCTTGACCGGATTCACCGGATTCCCCAAGGGAGAATAACGGGGGTCATGACCCATTTTCCCCTTTCCGAGGACCGGAAGGATACGGAAGACTGTCTCGAACTCTTTCAGGAGTGTGTCCTTTCCAGTCTTTCCCATCCGGCGCTCTCCAGCCTGTCGGTCATTCACATGGCCAACAGCGGAGGCGTCATGCAAGGACTTGTCTCCTTTCCGACCCCCAGGTCTTCGGGAAAATCTCTCACATTCTGGGCCCGACCCGGATTGATGCTCTATGGCCATCTTCCCGTCAGCGATCTTCCCGGGTGGGAAGAGATATCCCCAGTCCTTACCGTAGAAGCCCGGCTGCTTTCCCTTCGGAATCTCCCGAAAGGCCATTCCGTCTCTTACGGAAGAACGGAAGTCCTGTCCCGGGACAGTCGGCTGGGAATCCTTGGAGTGGGATATGCCGATGGCCTGCCGCGGGCCCTCTCCGGCCGCGGATGGGGCATGATAGACGGCCGGAAGGTTCCATTTGCCGGGCGGGTCTGCATGGACATGGTCGAAGTTGACCTGACGGATCTCCCGCGGCCCGTGGAGATCGGGGAATGGGTCAGCATCATCGATCCCAGGGAATCCGAATCCATGACCGTGGATCAGATTGCCCGGTGGACCGGGACCATTCCCTACGAGGTGCTCTGCCTTCTCGGCCACCGGGCGGACAGGAGGTTTGTCGGCGATGCTTCGAGGTTTCTCCAGAATGATTTCTGACCTGGCCGGCCGGATCCTGGGGACGGCGGGGGCTCTCTTCATCATGGGTTTGAGAGGGCTTCTCGGGCTCTTCCGTCCGGCCTTCCTGTTTCGGAACTTTCTTGAGCAGCTTTTGAAGATCGGGGCGGATTCGACGGCCGTTGTCGGAGTCACGGCTTTTTTCACCGGGATGGTGCTTGCCCTCCAGGCCTGGATCGGATTTCGGAAGTTCAATGCCGAGGGTCTTGTGGGAGCGGTGGTGACCTTGTCGATGACCCGGGAGCTCGGTCCCGTCATCACAAGCCTCATGGTGACCGGGCGGTCCGGTTCGGCGATGGCAGCAGAGCTTGGAAGCATGCGCGTGAGCGAACAGATCGACGCCCTGGAAAGTCTTGCCGTAAACCCTGTGGACTACCTGGTCACGCCGCGTTTCTATGCCTCCCTTGTGGCCCTTCCTCTTCTGACGGCCCTGGCCGATCTCATCGGGATCGGGGGAGGGTACTTTGTCTCTGTCAATCTCCTGGGCCTTTCTCCCCATCTTTATTTTCAGGAGATACGCCACTACGTCGAACTTCATGATTTTCTTTCGGGGATCGTGAAATCGGTCTTTTTCGGGGGAATACTTTCCCTGTGGGCCTGCCGGACAGGATTTGTGGCCACCGGAGGGGCGGCGGGGGTGGGGCGGGCCGTGACCCGTGCTGTGGTCAGTGCCTCGATGAGCATTCTGGTCGTCGACTATTTCCTGACGGCATGGCTTTTCTGATGTCCTCCCCGCCGGCGATCACCATATCGAACCTCACAAAAAGCTTTGGAAACCAGGAGGTTCTCCGGAATGTCTCCTTTGAGGTTCCCCGGGGCCAGACTTATTGTATTATCGGTGGATCCGGCCAGGGGAAGTCGGTCCTTCTGAAACATGTCATGCGTCTTCTGGTTCCCGATTCGGGGGATATCCGGATTGACGGTGAGTCCATTGTCGGCCTTTCGGGGACCTCACTAGACGATGTGCGGAAAAAGATGGGGATGGTCTTCCAGGAATCGGCCCTCTTCGACTCCATGACATGCCTTGAAAACGTGGCCTTTGGGCTGACCATGCACCGGAGGGATCTCTCCGCTGTGGAGATCGAGAGGATTGCCCGTGAAAAGATCCGGCTTGTCGGACTGAACCGGGTAGAAAAAAAATATCCCTCCGAAATTTCGGGAGGGATGAAGAAAAGGGTTGGCATTGCCAGGGCCATTGCCCTGGAGCCCGAAATCCTTCTTTACGACGAACCAACCACAGGCCTTGATCCGGTCCTGGCAAGCTCGATCGATGAGCTGATCCTCAAGATGAAGGCGGAGCTTCATGTGACAAGTCTTGTCATCACGCATGATATGAACAGCGCATTTCGGATCGCGGACAGGATCCTTTTCCTCTACCAGGGGAAAATTCATTTTTCAGGCATTCCCCGGGAAGTCCGCGAGACGGAAGATCCCGTTCTCCGACAATTCGTCAGGGGAGAAACATCGGGACCGATCCCTGTCATTGTCGAGGAGACAGCTCCGTGATGAGATGTGGGCCAGGCCGATATTCTCCCTTTTTATTTGAAGGAGCCCTTCATTGAAAGTGTCCGCCGAAACGCGGCTCGGTTTTTTTGTGCTGGTCGCGCTGGGAGTGATCGCCTTCCTGTCCCTCCGTCTTGGCCATCACAAGTTGAAGCCGGATCATTCCTTTGCCTTTTATGCCAAATTTTCTTCCGTGGACGGCCTCGAAAAGGGAACCGACGTGGAAGTGGCGGGCGTCAAGGTGGGGGAGGTCGATGCCATCACCCTGGGTCCCGACGGCATGGCCCGGGTCCGGATGCTGGTCACCAAGAAGGTCGTCATACCCGCCGATGCCCGGGCCGTCATCTTTTCCAACGGATTTCTGGGAAAGATGTATGTGGAAATTGAACCCGGCCCATCGGGAGCCAGGCCACGGTTCGATCCTGACCGGGACCGGGAGCCGCCCGGACTTCTCCGGCGGATCTTTGGGAAAATGGACTTCCCGGCCCGGGCCTGGGCCGAAGAGGGTTCCGCCCCGCCCCCTTCCCCTTCGCCACCTTCTCCTTCCTCTTCCTCAAAAACGAGCCCGGCTTCTTCCCCTGCCGGGACGGGTCCCTCCCAGGCCGGCCCTCCGGACCCGTCATCCGGCGAGCTGGCTCCGGGTGCGACTCTCGCCGCTCCGGGAAACACCGTCAGCGTCAACAGGCTCGTGAAAAAGCTCAACAAGATCGCGGACGACATCCAGGCCGTCTCGAAATCGCTCAAGGGGTCGATCGGGACACCCCAGGGAAAGGAACAGCTTCGCCGGACGCTCAAGCATCTGGACGAGCTCACCACCAATCTTCGGGATTTTACTTTGAGCCTCAAGAAAAAGTCCCCGGATATCCTCAACAAGGTCGATTCCATCGCCAACAAGATCGACAACGGGGTCGGAACCATCGGCTCCCTGGTCAACAAGAACGACGTCTACGACAACGCCAACCAGTCCCTGGCCCACCTGAACAGCATCCTGAAGAAGATCGACGAAGGGCAGGGAACGATCGGAAAGCTGGTCAACAATCCGGATGTCTATGACAACCTGTCGAAAACGCTCAAAAAACTTTCAGGGGTCACCAACAAGGCTGACCGGATGGAGCTTGATGTCTGGATGCGGGGATTCTATATGCCCCGGGCCGGGACCGCCGAAGGGTTTTTCACCCTCGACCTCTATCCCAGGTCGGACAAGTTTTACCGCATCCAGGTGGTGAGCACGACCAATCCCTACTACACGCAGACAACCCCCTATACCCAGATCAACGGCAATTATGTGGCCGGGCCGACGCAGATCACGGGGACGACCCAGGGAATCAAGTTCAGCGTGGAGTTCGGGGAAAAGTTCGGCGACTTCGACGTGAGGGCAGGCCTAATCCAGAACAGCTTCGGCGTCGGGGCCGACTATCAGATTCTCAAGAACCTCTTCCTGACATTTACCATGTACAATATCGGAACCTATGATCCGATGACTCCCAATCCCTATTCCCGGATTTTCCTGACCTATACCCTCTTCAACCACATCTGGCTCAATGCGGGATATTACAATGTTTTCAATGCCAGCGTGGCCTCTCCACTCGTCGGGGGAGGACTCATCCTCAATGACGAAACCCTGAAGTATCTGATTGCCGGCCATCTTCCCTGAGCCGGATTTTAAGAATCTCGGATTTGACGAAAGGGCGCCGGATCAGTATTCTGGAAGGACAGGAAAAGAAACCCGATTGGACCATGACAGGATAGTCCCCTCAAGGATGCCGGCTTTTGCCAAGGAGATGGGGGGATGTTGTCTTCGTGCTTACCCAAGGATAGTTGATGACAGAGCGATATAGTCCTGAAGAGCAGCATGCCCTTGAAATAGAGGGGGCATCCGGGGTGGAGGAAGCCAGCTCCTCCACGGGACCCTCCTCAGGGTCGTTCCCTTTCCACGGAGCCCGCGACCATATTCTGATTCGTTTTCTTTCCTCCCTTGCCCTGGCCATCTTCCTCTTCCTGACCCTGGCCGTTCTGACCATCTTCGGGACCTTCATCGAGCAGGGACGGGATCCCGCCTTCTACCTGGCGTCCTATGGGCCCAAATGGGGACCCTGGATCCTGAATCTCAAGATCGACAACATCTACCACAGCTGGTACTACACGAGCCTCCTGGCGCTCCTTTGTGTCAACGCCCTCACCTGCGTTTATCGGCGTTTCCCGGTGACGATCCGCTCCCTCTTCCGGGAACGCGTGAATGTCAGCCGGGACTTTCTGAAAAGACAGAAAGAATACAGGGAAATCGAGATTGCCCGCTCTCCCGTTCCGCCAGCCTCCGTTCCCTCCTTGGTGACGGACACCCTCAAGGCCCACCATTACAGGGTCCAGACATCAGGTGACGGCAAGGAAACCGCCATCTTTGCCCATAAGGGTGTCCTGGGACGCATCGGATCCCACGTCGCCCATCTTTCGGTGATCGTGATTCTGGCCGGCGGCCTTCTGGGGAGCCTGACCGGGTTCCGTCTATTCGGAACCTTCTATGTCAACACGACCACCTTCATCCCCCAGGGGGGATGGGATCTCCGGATCAACAAGTTCTGGATCACTCACTACAAGAACGGGATGGTCAAGTCCTATTTCAGCGATGTGGATATCCTGAAAGACGGGAAAATCCTGAAGCACAAGGTCATCCAGGTCAATCATCCCCTGGAGTACAAGGGACTTCGCTTTTACCAGGCGAGTTTCGGAGAGGCCCCCGACAGGCTGGAAAAGGCCGACATCCTTGTGGTGGACAAGCAGAAAAAACAGTTTCTTGGACGGTTTTCCCTCGCCTGGGACAAACCGGTTCCGATTCCCAGGACTCCCTATACCCTGAAGGTGGTCCGGTACGTCTCGGATTTTGCCTTTGATCCGAAAACAGGGTCGGTCTTTACCCAATCGGAAAAGCCGAAGAACCCGGCCGTCCAGATCGAGGTCTACCAGGACGGGAAACTTTTGGGGAGCCCCTGGCTTTTTTACAAGTTCCCCCAGGTCCAGGTCTTGAAAAGTGTGCCGGAATTCTTTATTTTCGGAGGTTATCACGCGCCATTCTATACGGGGCTTGAGCTTGCCAAGGATCCCGGAGTTCCCGTCGTGTGGACAGGATCCTTCCTTCTGGTCGGAGGGCTTTTCCTGTCCTCCTTCATCTTTCACCGGAAAATATGGCTCAGGGTCCGGCCGCACGGGGAGGGACTCTCCGTGGCCGTCGGGGGATTCGGCCACAAGGACAAGATAGGATTTGAACGTGAGTTCGAGGCGATCGTCGCTGATCTGAAGACGGCCCTGTCGCCTCCTGACCGTCCCGCCACGGAGCCTGTCTCCGGAGCGATGGCGCAAAGGCCCTCCCTTTCGAACGGATGAGGAGGGGTTGGCCGATTCAAGGCGAAATGTGAAAGAGACTCTCCTGAGACCTGGTTTTCCGGAGATGTTATATGGCGAACACTGAGCAAGGAGACTGGTGATGTCCCTCATTAATTCTGTCGGATCTTCCTTTATACTTTACAACACCGTTATTGTCCTGTACCTTGCCGGAACCGTGGCCTACTTCCTGTTCCTGATCTCTCACCGGAAAGAAGTGGGAAAGATTGCCTCGACAGTGACCTTCTCGGGCTGGATCGTGAATACCGCCGCCCTGGTGGGACGGGGTTTTGCCGATCACCATGCTCCATGGTCCAATCTCTATGAGACCCTTTTTCTTTTCTCCTGGGCCTCCGTTTTGGGATACATGGTCATGGAGTTCAAGTACAAGGTCCGGGTCGCCGGCGCCTTCGTCCTGACCCTGGTGATGTTTGCCGTTGGAGCCGCCCGCATGCTCCCCTACCGCTACCAGATGGTCGAACCTCTCAATCCGGCGCTCAACTCCTATTGGCTGAAAATCCATGTCTTCACGATGTTTCTCTCCTATGCGGCCTTCGGCATCTCGGCCGCCCTGGCCGGAATCTATCTGGCCAAGCGTCGTGCGGAAAAGAAGGGGTCGGTGGGATGGATTCTTCAGGAGTTCCCCTCCGCGGAGGATCTCGACGACCTCACCTACAAGTCTGTTCTCGTCGGCTTTCCGCTCCTGACACTGGGAGTGATCTTCGGAGCCATGTGGGCCTATGAGGCCTGGGGCGGCTACTGGTCCTGGGATCCCAAGGAAACCTGGTCCCTGATCACCTGGTTCGTCTATGCGGCCTATCTGCACGCCCGGATGACACGGGGGCTTCGCGGGGCGCCCAGTGCCTACTTTTCTATTCTCGGTTTTGTGGCGGTCATCTTTTTGTACTGGGGTGTGAGTTTCATCATCCCGGGCCTCCATGCCTACGCGGCCTGAGGAGGCGGGAGGAACATCATGAAAGGCGGAATGAAGGACAGGTGGCCTTATCTCGTGGCTGCTGCCGTCGTGATTCTTGTGGTCGGATATGTGGTCAAGACGGCAAACATCAACCCTGTCTCTGTCGGGATGGTGGCCCCCGACTTCACGCTCTCCACGGTGGACGGAAAGACCGTCCACCTTTCGGATCTAAGGGGAAAGGTGGTCATGCTCAACTTCTGGGCCACCTGGTGCAAGCCCTGTCGCCAGGAAATGCCCTCGATGGAAGAGATGTACCATGGATTCAAGAACCTGGCCGGTGACCGTTTTGACCTGATCGCGGTCAACGAGAACAACATCTTCTACCAGGGGAAGATCCGTCCCTTTCTCCAGAAGTACGGAATTGATTTTCCTGTTCCCGTGGATCCCTTGGGCAAACTCGACCACCTGTACAAGATCACAGGGGTTCCCGAGACCTTCATCATCGACCAGAAGGGTGTGGTGGCTGAACACGTGATCGGACCCCGGGACTGGAGGATGAAGGACAGTCTTGTAACCGTGCACAGTCTTCTTGACCACGGACCCAAACCTCCCTCGGCCTATCTCGCGGCCAAGAAGGATGCTGCATCAGGCTATTGAAGGGTTTCCCGTTGTCCTTTGTGGCAGGAACCAGGGGAAATGTCGTAAGGATCCTTGCGCGGACTTTTGCCCTGGCCTTTCTGGGTATGATCTCATTCTGCCAAGAGGGAGCCCTTGCCTCGTCCCCGCCGCCTCCCGGGACCCTGGGAGCGGACCATCCTCCGGTGATGCCATCGCTGGAACTTAGGGATCTTTCGGGAAGGACGGTTCAGACTTCGGCATTTTCAGGCCATCCGCTCCTGATCCTGAATTTCATGGCCCCCTGGTGTGATCCCTGTCTCCGGGAGATCCCATCCCTTGTCCGGCTCTCCCGGACGGAGCCCAAGACATTCGCCATCCGGGGGATCCTCGAAGGACCGATGGGAAAGAAAACCCTGAACGAGTTTCTCCGGAAAACGAAGATCCCTTTTCCCCTGATCAGGGATCCTGCCTTGAAATTTTCGCGGGCCCTGGGGGTTCATGGGCTGCCGACAACTTTCATTGTCGACGCGGGGGGGCATGTTTTGAGCCGGGTTTCCGGGGCGGTCGACTGGGATGATCCCCGGGTCCGCAGTTACCTGAAAAGCTTCATCTCTTCAAAGGCAGGCTTCTGATGGCTCATCAGCCAATTTCCTGGACTCTGGCCTTTCTGGCGGGGCTGGTCTCTTTTGTTTCCCCCTGTGTCCTTCCCATTGTTCCCTCCTATGTCTCCTATATCACGGGACTGTCCTTCGAGGAACTGACAGGGCGTTCCCAGTCGTTGTCACGCCAGGTCATCTTGCGGGAATCCCTTGTCCATGCCCTTGTCTTCAGCCTTGGCTTCTCGACACTCTTTATCGGATTCGGCGCCTCGGCCTCCTTCCTGGGCGAACTTCTTTTGACCTACCAGGACATTATCCGCAGACTGGGCGCGATCCTGATCATCCTCTTCGGACTTTTTATCGCAGGCTGGCTTCGGATTCCCTTTCTGAACCGGGAACTCCACCTCTCCTTCCGGGGAAAAAAGGCCACCCTCTCGGGGTCATTTCTGGTCGGGATCGGCTTTGCGGCCGGATGGACTCCTTGTGTCGGACCGATCCTGGGCGCCATCCTGTTTTATGCCGGTACCCAGGGAACGGTCATGAAGGGGGTTGTTCTCCTCTCCTTTTATTCCCTGGGCTTGGCGATCCCCTTCATCCTGGCCTCCGTTCTCTTTAACCTCTTTTTGGGAAGCATGCGCTCCCTCCGGCAATGGATGCCCTGGATTACCCGCGTATCGGGCAGCTTTCTGGTGGTCATGGGAGTCCTGATCTTCACGAATGCCTTCACCATCATCTCCGCCTTCCTGACCCAGCATCATATCGGCTGGACCCCCAACCTCTGAGCCGGCCCGGGCGATGAACGGACAAATCACCCCCTCCGGGCCAACGGCCCTCCGTCCCATCGAGGTGGAGGTCCTTGTCGTGGGTTTGGGTCCTGCCGGCAGCACGGCCCTCCGGATTCTGGCCTCGTCCGGAATATCGGCCCTGGGAGTTGACCGGGCCGAATTCCCTCGCGAAAAACCCTGTGGGGGAGGCGTCTCCGCCCGGACCCTCCCCTTCCTTCCGAAAAATTTCATGGAAAGTCTCCCGCACCAGACGACCCAGGGAATTTCCCTGACATTGCGTGGAAAGCGGGAGCAGCGACAGGATTTTGGCCGCCCCATCGCCTATCAGGTGCGACGCGACCAGTTCGACCTGGCTCTTCTTGAGCAGGCCCGGGGGACCGGGGCCCGGATCATGACCGGAATCCGGGATATCAGGCTTTCCCGCAGGGGAGGGGGATTTGTGGCCATGATCGGGGAGAAAACTGTTTTTGCCCGGGCCGTCATGGCGGCAGACGGGGCGACAAGCAAGGTCTTAAGGGACCTTGATCCGGATTCGGCGTCAAAAATCAGAAAAAATCCGCTTCTTCGTCCCTGGACCTCGGCCGAGGGATGGGCCTCTCTCAGGGATCCTCTCGATGCGCGCTTCGTCGCCATCGATCTTGGACTGGTCGACGGAGGGTATGCCTGGGCATTCCCGAAGAAGGACTCCCTCTGGGGCCTGGGCGTGGCGGGCTTCCTCAAGCCGCTCGGAGATCCCCGCTCCGTCTTCTCCCGTTACCTGGTCGTAAGGGAGGCCGACCTCGATTCGGGAGGAGCGCTGACCTGGCCCCTTCCGAACTTCCGCGCGGTCAGCCACGGACGGATTCCGGGTCTCTTTCTTGTGGGCGATGCGGGAGGCATCGTCGATCCCTTTCTTGGGGAAGGGATCTACTATGCGGTCCTGTCCGGGACCAAGGCGGCGGAATCCTATATACGGAGCCGGAATGTCTTGCACTCTGGTCCGGATCTCCCCGAACAGTCCGCAATGGAGTATGTCCGGTGGCTCGACAGGAATATCTGGCCGGACTTTCGCCAGGGGTCCCGGCTGGCCAGGACGATCTACCGATTCCCCGGAATCTTCTTTGCGCTCACGGGTCGCTATCCCAAGCTCCTCGAGCTTTACGCCTCGATTCTCACGGGGGATCACGACTACCGCTCCTTTTCCCGGGAAGTGATCCGCCGGGCCCTGGGAAGGCTTCTTCCCATTCGCCGCCCAGCCGCCGGCCGGGTCCTGTGATTTCCAGACATCCCCTTGTCGGCCGCCTTCTTGGCGGAGGCCGCTCTCCATCCGGCCGACAGGGTTCCGACGGAAAAATCCGCCTTGACCGGTCCTGGACTTTTTATGGCCTTTACCTCTTCTGGGCGGCCGGATTTTCGGGGGGGTCTCCCTCCAGGGGACTTTACGGCTCTGTGGCGCTTGGGATTTCGACGGTTTTTCTGGGCCTTCTGACGACTCTCCTTCATGAGCTGGGCCATCGGGCGATGGCCCGGATCCTTCGCGTTCCCTATGACGGGAGCCGTCTCTCCTTTTGGGGAGGCTTTCCTGAGCATCGGGTCGATTTCGGTCCACCGGGACCCGGCGCCCTAGCCGTCCGGGCGGCCGGGCCCGCCGTCAATCTCCTCCTTTGGCAGCTCTCTCTGTCCGTTTTGTCCTTTGCCGGGGGGGACTGGACCTTCTTTTTCCCCCAGCTTGCCTATCTCCTCCGGATCTTTGCCAATTTGAATCTCCTCATCGCCCTTCTCAACCTCTTTCCCGGCTTTCCGTTCGACATGGGGGTTCTGGTGGGTCTCATCTTCACCCAGGCCGTCGGGAAGGACCGTCCGGGAGAGGGAAGCCTCCCGGAAAAGCTGGGATGGGCGGGAGGATTTTTCCTATCCCTGGCCGGACTTCTCCTGGTGGCCCGGGGAATGCTGGTCTCTGGATTCGGGGGAATGATCCTCGGATATCTCGTCCTGAATCTTCTCATGGACTTCCGGGAGAGAAACCGGATCGCCAGGATCCTTGAGGAGGGAGGGATCGAACGGTGGCTCACCCCGGTTCCCACCCTGGTCAGATCCGACATGTGGGTCCAGGAAGTGATCCTGGGACCCTTCCTCCGGGAGGGCCGGGGCCGGGTTCCTGTCGTGTCGGGGGAGGATGGACACTATCTGGGGGAGATCTCCTGGGAAAATCTCCGGACTCGATCCTTCTCCCAGTGGGACGGGGTCCGGGTCCTGGATCTTTCCGGGATCGTCTCCGGGCCGGCGGTGGATTTAAAAGACAGCCCGAGCCGGATTCTCGAGGCCCTTGGCCAGCGTCCCGAAGGAATCCCTGTCCTCCGGGACGGACGAGTGACGGGGTGGCTTATGCGGGAGCCCCTGGTCCAGTCAGCCATTGTCGACTCCTATCTGGACGGCGCCTTGCTCCTTAGGCCAGGGCGGACGGATCGATCTGCCATTCCACCAGAATTTTCTTCCCGGGCCGGTAATGATGACGGATCAGGGAAAGACGTTCATGGATCTCCCGGACCGTCGGAGCCTTGATCAGGATCTGGGCCCGGTAGCGGTTTTTGAGACGGGGAGGGAGGGCGGGGATCGGACCATAGATCCCGTTTCCGGGAGGATGGGATCCGAAGGGAGAGGGTTCGGCTAAGACCTCTCGGATCACCTCTTCGGAGGCCGATGAGAGGATGACCGAGGCAAGGCGGCAATAGGGGGGATAACCCAGAAGCTTCCTTTCTTCGAGCAGGCTTTCATGGAAGGATCGCGTATCGTAGTTTTTCGCCCATCCGAATATCGGGTTCTCCGGCTCCCGCGTCACAAGCATCACCCGCCCCCCCGTCCGGTGGCGGCCAACCCGCCCGGCCAGCTGGATCCAGAGCCCGAAGGCGCGCTCGCTTGCGCGGTAGTCGGGGAAGGCCAGCATGCCGTCAGCCTCCAGCACCACGCCTAGGGTGACCCCGGGCAGGTCATGCCCCTTGGCCACCACCTGCGTCCCGATCAGGATCTCCCCCTCCCCCTCCCTGAACCTTCCGATTTTTTCCCAGGCATCCTCCTTCTGGTCCTGATCGAGCCGGATGATGCGGGTCTCCGGAAAAAATGACCGGAGCTCCTCCTCGAGTTTCTGGGTAGCGATCCCCCTAAGATCCAGATTCCTGCCGCGGCAGGAAGGACAGAGGGACGGGACAGCATAGGAGGCCGCACAGAAGTGACAGATCATCCGCCTCTCCGGCACCTTGTGGAGAACAAGCCGGACGGCGCAGGAGGGGCAGGTGACGTGGGAGTGGCAGTCCCGGCAGAGAAGCGTGGGGACATATCCGCGCCGGTTCAGGAGGATGACCGCCTGTTCGCGACGGGAAAGGGTCAGGGCCAGTGCCTCCCGGACCTCACCGGGGACCGGGGACGGACCGTTCCCCGGGACCACAAGGTCGATGGGGGGAAGAGGAAATCCCCCGATCCTCCGGGGAAGACGGAGAGGATGGTACCGTCCCGCCCCCGCGTGGAAGAGAGAGTCGGAAAGGGGAGTGGCCGATCCCAGAACAACGGGAACCTCCGCCTCCTGAGCCCGCTTGATGGCCAGATTCCTGGCGTTGAAGGAGAGTCCCTCGTAGGCTTGGTAGGAGGGGTCGTGCTCCTCGTCGACGATGACCAGACCGAGATCCGGAAGGGGCGCGAAAAGGGCCGAACGAGGACCGACGACAACCTGTACCTGTCCCGAGAGAATGCGGGCCCATCCCCGGGCCCGGGCGGCCGGAGTCTGGCGGCTGTGGAGGGAGACGGTGCCGGGGGAGACCTGTTCCATGGAGGAGTAAAGGGGTCCCACCAGTCCGATTTCGGGAGTCAGGAGGAGCACACGCTTCCCCTCTTCGATGACCTTCCGGGCCATTTCCTGGTAGAGGCGGGTCTTTCCGGAGCCTGTGATTCCCTCCAGCAGAAAAGGGGAAAACCCTCCGCGGCTCCGCACATTGCTCCAGTCCTCAAAGGCCCGCACCTGGTCGGGGGAGAGGGGAGGAAGGGAGGGGGGAAGATCGGGACGGGGAGGCCTCTGCCACTCCCATTCCTTCCAGAAGCGGGAGGAGAGGGGGCGTGTCGCCGTGAGCTGTGGAGGAAGGGCCGAACGGACCAGCGCCCCGAGGGGGATCCGGTAATACCAGGCCCCAAACTCAAGAAGGGAAAAAAGGAAGGGGGGAAGGACGGGCCGGGGGTCGGGAAGGTCCGCGATCTCCCGGGTCTCTCCTTCCCAAGGGGGGAGGGAGGAAGGCCAGACGAGTCCGGTCACCAGGCGGCGGCCAAGGGGAACGATGACCCGGGTTCCGGGTTCGGGCCGCTCACGGCCTTCGGGAAGGCGATAGGTCAGAAAGGGAGATTCCAGGGGCTCGAGGGGAAGAATATTGAGCTGGGACTCAGAGGGGCTTGAAATCGGATCCATGCTTGAGCCGTGTGATTTCCTGGGCGAACTCTTCCGGGTCCCTGAAGTTCTTGTAGACCGAGGCGAAACGGACGTAGGCCACGTGATCGATCCGGGCCAGATGGTCCATGACAAGTTCGCCGATCCGTTTGGAGGGAATTTCGGGAGAGGGAAATTCGGAGAGGGTTCGTTCGATCGTCCTGACAAGATCTTCGAGTGTTCCGGTGGAAACGGGCCGTTTCTGGAAGGCCCGCCTGAGTCCTTCCTGAAGCTTGTTTCGGTCGAAGGGCTCGCGGCGCCCGTCCTTCTTGACCACTATCGGCGCCGATTCCTGGACCCATTCGTAGGTCGTGAAGCGGTTGCGGCAGCCCGGACATTCCCGCCGACGGCGGATTCCCCGCCCGTCGGCGGTCAGCCGGGAGTCGATCACCTTCGAGTCGGCCGTGCGGCAGAAGGGGCAGTTCATATACGGGGAGAGGAGGAACTCTTCCGGATCTCTCCATAGATGGGGAAGCGGGAGAGGAGTTCCCCGACCTCTCCGGAGATGCGCCGAAGGACCTCCTCCTTGCCGCGACTTTCCAGGGCCTGGCGTATCCAGCCCCCCACCAGGAGCATTTCCTGGGGGCCCAGGCCGCGGGTGGTGGCGGCGGGGGTGCCGATCCTGATGCCGCTGGTGATGGTGGGAGGCTTGTCGTCGAAAGGGACTGCATTCTTGTTGACGAAGATTCCTGCCTGGGAGAGATAGTGTTCGGCATCCTTTCCCGAGAGTCCCTGAGGCCTGAGGTCGATCAGGAGCAGATGGTTGTCCGTCCCTCCGGTCAGGAGGCTGTAACCGGCTTCCGAGAGGGAACGGGCCAGGACCCGGCAGTTTTCCAGGACTCGGGCCATGTATTCACGGAAGGAGGGGGCCAGGGCTTCGTTCAGCATCACGGCCTTTCCGGCCACGACATGCATGAGGGGACCTCCCTGCATCATGGGAAAGACCGCCTTGTCGAGGGCCTTCCCGAAGGGCTCGCGGGAGAAGGCCATGCCGCCCCGGGGCCCACGGAGGGTCTTGTGGGTGGAGGTGGTGATGAAATCCGCCACGCCGAAGGGGGAGGGATGGAGCCCGGCCGCCACGAGGCCCGCGATGTGGGCCATGTCCACGAGAAGGGTTGCCCCCACCTCGTCGGCAATCGCCCGGAATGGGGCAAAGTCGATCGTCCGGGGGTAGGAGCTGGCGCCGGCGATGATGATGCGCGGCCGGTGCTCCCGGGCCTGGGCTCTGAGTCCGTCGAAGTCGATCAGTCCTGTCTTCGGGTCGACCCCGTAAAAGACCGACTTGTAATAGTGTCCGGAAAAGGAGACCTGGGAGCCATGCGTCAGGTGTCCCCCGTGGGAGAGGTTCATCCCGAGGATGGTGTCTCCCGGCTTGATCGCCGCCAGATAGACGGCCATGTTGGCCTGGGAGCCGGAATGGGGCTGGACGTTCACATGCTCGGCCCCGAAGAGCGTTCTGGCCCGGGAAATGGCCAGCTCCTCGACGACATCGACCGCTTCGCATCCGGCATAGTAGCGCCGGCCGGGATAACCTTCCGCATACTTGTTGGTCATGACCGATCCCACCGCCTCGAGAATGGAGGGGCTCACATAGTTCTCGGAGGCGATGAGGATAAGGCGGTCCTGCTCCCGCCTGACTTCGTTCATGATTGCCTGGTAGGTTTCGGGGTCTTTCTGCTCAAGCCAGAACATAAAATGCCGGTCCTCTCTCGATGAGGGGCGCAAAGGGGGGTCTTCTCCCTTTTGCGCCTTGGGTCTGTTTGTAGGAGGGTTCGCTGTCGAAAATCACGGAGTCTCGAGACGGGCGATCTTTTCGAGGCGCCGCTCATGCCGCCCTCCCTCGAAGGCGGTCGCCACGAAGATGTCGAACCAGGTGACGGCCTGGAGCGGGGAAATCTCCCGGCCACCCATTGCGATGACATTGGCATTGTTGTGCTGCCGGGCAAGCCTGGCGGTGCTTTCATTGTAGAGAAGGCCGGCCCTGATGCCCCGGATCTTGTTGGCGGCAATGCTCATCCCGATGCCTGTTCCGCAGACGAGGACGCCAGTGGAGCCGGGATGGGAGACGACGGCACGGCCCACCTTCTCGGCGTAATCGGGATAGTCGACCGAATCGTCGGAATAGGTCCCCAGATCCTCGACCGCAAAGCCCCTGTTTTTGGCATGGGCGACGAGGACATCCTTGAGTTCCCGTCCCGCATGATCGGATCCGAAGTAAAAACGGGAAGAACCGGAGGTGTCGTTTGACATGAAGGCATCGTTTCGTTTGATTTTTTGCGGTAAGGGTCAGGGTGACAAAACAAAAAACCTGTCATAAGATTATAGCACCGAAACGGGCGGGATGCGACCCGGAGACCTTCCTGAATACGGATTTTTGCCTATGAATGGGAAGACATTGCGGGATCTGGGGGTTCGCTCCATTCTCACGGCACTTCTGGGGCTTGCCGCCCTTTCCGGCTGCACCGCCGAGGCCTGGAACAATCCTCACGGCCTTTTGGGAGGACTCTTCTCCCCCTCCAAACAGAGTCCTGCTCCGACTGTCACCCCCTCCAACTCCGAGACGACGACGAAAACTTCCCGCGACGGCTTTGGAAGCGAGCTTGAGCCCCCGACCTTCTCCCATGTCGTTCCCCTGGCCGAGGGGGACGGGATCTTTCTCCAGTGGCGCCGGGTGGACAATGTCACCGACTATCTGGTTTATAACGGCAACCGCCTTGTGGAGGATGTGCCGACAAACCAGACCCGGATCACGGGCCTTCTTCCCTGCACCGCCTACCAGTTCCGGATTTACAGCTCGAATGGAAGGCGCGTGTCGAAAAACAGCCTCCTCGTGCGGGTCCATACCCGTGGCTGTCTCAGGACTCCCTAGCTTAAAAGACGACTGTTCAGGAAAGGGAACGTATGATGGGCCCCAGAAGGCGGCGCATCCGGGCCTGGGTCCGTTCCAGGCTCAGGGTGGCGTCCACCACATGGAAGCCGTATTCGTCCTTCATGGCCTCGTATTCGGACAGGACCCGGGACTGGAACAGGGTATAGGATTCTCGGGGATTGGTCGAGAGATTCATGTCCATCCCGGCTTCGTAGAACTTGATGGGGCGCGTGCGGGTGATCCGCTGGTAGGAGGTCTCGGGATCCACCCGGAAGAAGAAGGTCAGGTCGGGAACGATGGCGAAGCGGAAATTCGAGACGAGCCACTTTTTGGGAATTCCCCGGGCGCAGTCCCGGGCGATGGCGGTGAAGATGTACCGGTCCGAGAGGACGACCATGCCCGCCTCCATGGCCGGAAGGATTTCGTAGGTATAGCGAAAACTGAAATCCGCGGCGTGCAGGAGGCTGAAGGCATAGGGGGTCAGGATCTGTTTTTTCTTGGCTTTGCGGATGACGGGAGAGATGTCCGGACTTGAATTCCAGGCGCTCTTCAGAACCCCGAAGCCCCGGGCCTGGAGATAGTCGGCCAGGAGATCCATCTGGGTGGATTTCCCGGACCCGTCGATGCCCTCGACGACGATGAGACGACCGGGGTAGGAATGGGGTGGGGTGTGGCTCATCGGCCCCCTCCGGCCAGACCCATTCCCTTGCGGTGGGTCGCCAGGAGATTGTCGATTTTCCCCCGGAGGGTCTTCTGCTGGCGGTGGATGGGCGCCATCGCGTCGACGGTCTCCATCCCGTAGGACTGGGCCATCTCCCGGTAGAGTTCGATGAGCCGGCGCTGGTAGATGACGAAGGAGTCCTTTTTCCGGCTGGAAAGATTCATGTCCATTCCCGCTTCATAATAGTCGAAGAAGCGCTCCTGGCGGGTCTTCCAGTGGATCCTCTCGAGAAGGGACTCCACAGGGAGGTCGAGATAGAAGGTCTTGGCCGGTACCAGGGCAAAGTCGAAGATGTTCGCGATCCATTCGGGGGCGATCCCCCGGAGGATGGCCCGGCCGAAGACCGTATAGACATACTGTTCGGCGATCACGAGCTGGCCGGCTTCCAGCGCCGGAATGATCTGGTGCTCGAAGCGGTCGACGAAATCGGCGGCGTAGAGGAAGCTGAAGGTCAGGGGATCGAGAAAGTTCTGCTGCTTGAGATCCGAGATGGCCCGGCGGATAAGTTCGACGGTGTTGCAGGCTGAGACGACGACCGCGACGCCACGGGAGAGGTAGTAGTGTTTAAGGAGCTCGGCCTGGGTGGTCTTTCCGGACCCGTCGGTGCCTTCAATGGCGATCAGGAGACCGGGGTACTGGGAGGTCCGTTCCAAAAGGGATCATCCTTGGTGAATTTGTCTTTTGCCCGTCCAGAGTCCTATTACGAAAAGTTATCAACCACCGCTGATAAAGTCAAGCAATATCGGGCGGACAGGCCCTCCGTGGTGAAATGAGCCGGAAGTTGCAAACCTCTTCCCCCGGAGGTATAGTTCCCGCGTATCCTTTCCCCCTCGGAGCAGATATCCGGCTCCCTCCTGTCATTTTTTTTCTCCGGTGACGGAACCGGTTCCTGTCTCACTCCTGACGTCATCGACGACGCCAACCCCGTTCCGTCGGAAGAGTCTCCCTCCTGTGAGGCATCCGGAGTGACCGAGGAGTGGCCATGTCCGGGACAGTTTACGGGGTCACGCAAAGTCCGGGAGACACCGGAAGGAGTCTTCCCGCGATTGACCATGCCATGGCCTTCGGTCAGTCGGATGGCTCCGCCCGGGACTTCGAAACTGAAGAGGTTCTTGAACCCGGGACAAGGGGATCCGGTCTCCGGGGCCCTGGGTTGGGTGGCCCCCTTCTGAACGTAGGGGCCCTCCGCCTCTCTCATCCGTCGGCCAAGGGGGCCATCTTGCCGATGATTTCTCTTGATTCCGAACACATTTTAAGGACAAGGGCAGGATTCCGGGGGGGAGGCCGGCCTTGGGGCCATCGTGAAAAAATATCCCGGAGAGTGTTTTCTGGCCCCGGAGAGTTCCCTCCCTTGAAGTCATCGGCCCTCTGGGTCGTTGATCCCGGCGCGCAAGTCCTGCTCCTGGAAGGCTTTCCCGGGCAAAAGACAGAGGGAAAGAATGCATGAACTCTCGCTCGTGGTGAACCTCCTCGAGCTCTGCGAGGCCGAGGCTTCCCGGGGCGGTTTCGACCGGATCGACCGGATCGTCCTGGAGGTGGGGGAGCTTTCTGGAGTTTCCCTTCCCGCGCTCCGATTCAGTTTCGACGTGGCCGGCCGGGGATCCGTCATCGAATCGGCCGTCCTTGAAATCAGGGAGACTCCGGGGACGGGCTGGTGTCTTAAATGTGAGGAGACCGTGCGGATTCGGGAGCCCCTGAGAGAGTGTCCCGTTTGTGGAAGCTTGGGCCTCCTCCCCACAGGGGGAACGGAGTTCCGTCTTTGCGAACTGGTCGTCCGGGACAGACGAACGCTGGAAAAATCCCGGAAAGGAGTGGGGTAATGTGTGTGGAATGCGGCTGCGGGGCACCGGGACAAGAGGTCGGGGGAGAGAGGAGGCGGGGTGTTGTTCTTCCCCACCTCCATCACGATCATCATGAGGGAGAGGGGCACGAGGGCTCCGGTCCGGGGGCGTCCCTCCCTCTCCCGGAGGGGCCGGAAGTTAATCGGACGATCAGGATCGGGCAGGACATCCTGGAAAAGAACAACCGCATCGCCCGCGACAACCGGGATTTTTTCCGGGAGCACGGCATATTCGTCCTGAATTTCCTCTCGGCTCCGGGATCGGGAAAAACCACCCTTCTTGAACGGACCATCAGCGCTCTGGGGACCACGTGTCCCATGGCCGTCATTGAAGGAGACCAGGAGACCTCCCGTGACGCGGACCGGATACGGAGGTTGGGGGTTCAGGCGGTCCAGATCAACACGGGAGCCGGTTGCCATCTCGATGCCCATCAGGTGGCCCATGCGGCAGGCGATCTCGAACTTTTTCCCGGGACGGTCCTGGTCATCGAAAATATCGGGAATCTGGTCTGCCCGGCTCTTTTTGACCTTGGAGAGACCGCCCGTGTCGTTCTTTTTTCGGTGACGGAAGGGGAGGACAAGCCCCTCAAATATCCCCGGATCTTCCGGGAGGCCGACCTGACCCTCCTTACCAAGTCGGATCTTCTTCCCCATCTGGACTTCGACCGGACCTGGGCGGAAAGTTCCCTCCGCGGGGTCAACCCCCGGGGGGAGACCATCGCCCTTTCCTCCCGGACAGGGGAAGGGTTCGGTCTCTGGCTCTCCTGGCTTCTGGCCCATCGGGAGAAGGCCGGGTCTCTCCCCCAGGCCCGGGGCTGAGCCGGAGAGCTCTATGAAACCGTACCCGGCGAAAACGGAAGATTCATCCTTCGAGGATGGGGCTTCGGATCTGGCCCGGTTCTCCCTTGAGATCTCGGGACGGGTCCAGGGGGTGGGCTTTCGGCCCTTCGTTGTCCGCCTGGCGGGGGAATTGTCTCTTGGGGGGTCGGTCGCCAACACCCCCGGGGGAGTCCATCTGGAGATTCAGGGCCCCCGGAGCTGTCTTGGCAGGTTTCTTGAGGAGCTTGTGCGAAAGGCCCCTTCCGGCTCCAGAATAGACCGGCTCAGTCGGGCAGAGTTGGCGCCCAGGCTGCGGGAGAATGGGTTTTCCATCCGCCAGTCCCGGGAGAGGGGGGAGGAGGGAGACATCTCCCAGCTCCGGCCGGATTCGGCGGTCTGTCGGGACTGCCTCCGGGAGCTCTTCGACCCGGAAGACCGCCGGTTCCGGTATCCGTTGATCTCCTGCACCGTCTGCGGTCCCCGGTATTCGATCGCCCTCCGCCCTCCCTTCGACAGGGTCCGTACCACTCTCCGGCGCTTTCCCCTGTGTTCCACATGCCGGAGGGAGTTTGAGGATCCGGCCGACCGCCGCTTCCATGCCCAGACCCTCGGATGTCCGGAGTGTGGTCCGAAAACCTGGTTCATGGAGGGAGACGGGCGGGGAAGGAGAACCGAAGGCTATCTGGAGGAGGCGGGGCGCCGCCTCCGGTCGGGCGGAGTCCTTCTCCTCAAGGGGCTGGGAGGATTCCATTTAGCCTGCGATGCCCGGAACCGGGAGGCGATCCTTCGCATCCGGGCTCTCAAAAACCGGCCGGAGAAGCCTTTGGCGGTGATGGCGGGATCTCTGGCCATGGCGGGGACCCTGGCCAGAATCTCTCCAGGGGCCCGCCGTCTTCTGCTGGCCCCGGAGAACATGATCGTTCTGCTGCCCTACCGGAAAGGGAGCCCGGTCGCCCGGGAGAGTCTCACTCCCGGCCTCGACCGGATCGGCCTCTTTCTTCCCTCGACCCCCCTTCATCACCTTCTTTTCGGGGAGGACGGAGAGGCTCTTCCCCCCCTCGTCATGACGAGCGCCAATCCGGAGGGGCGCCCGATTGCCGCAAGCCTCCGGGAGACCCTGGGGTTTTTCCGGGGAAAGGTGGAGGGCATCCTCGCTCATGGCCGTCCTGTCCGGGAACGCCAGGACGACAGTCTGGCCCTTCCTTCAAAAAAGGGGGCCGTTCTTCTTCGCCGCTCCCGGGGATGGGTCCCCGCCTCCTTCGGGATTGTCCGGGGAAAAGGCCCTTCCTCCGGCCCGGTCGTGCTGGCCCTGGGGGCTCACCAGAAGATCGCTCCCTGCCGGGTCCGGAACGGACGGGCCCTGCTCCTTCCCCATCTGGGAGATCTCGAATCCTTCGAGAGCCAGGAATCGTTCAGGGAGACCCTGGTGCGATTCATCGAGCGGGAGAGGAGCCGGCCGACCCATCTGGCCTGCGATCTCCACCCGGACTTTCCCTCGAGCCGGCTGGCCTTCTCCCTGGGCACGGAATGGGGGATTCCGGTGACTCCCGTCCAGCACCATCACGCCCATGTGGCCTCGGTGATGGCCGATCGGGCCATGGAGGGAGCTGTCCTGGGACTGGCGCTGGACGGGTTCGGGCTGGGAACGGACGGACACTTCTGGGGAGGGGAGCTTCTCCGGGTGGACCGGTCGGGATGGACGCGCCTGGGCCATTTTTTTCCGTTTCCCGTTCCGGGAGGGGCCCGGGCCTTCCGGGAGCCCTGGCGGATGGGGATGGCGGTCCTTCATGCCCTGGAGAGGAAAGAGGAGGCTCTCCGGCGCTTTCGGGCCCCGGGGGCCGGAGAGCTTCTGGGCCTTCTTGACGGGGCACGCCCGGGCCTCTTTCCCCTAACCACGAGCGCCGGCCGTCTTTTTGATGCCGCCTACGCCCTCCTGGAGGGCCGGGAACGGCTTTCCTACGAGGGTCAGGGAGCGATGGAGCTCGAGGCGTGGGCCCGAAAGGGGCCTCCGGATCCGGCCGGCCGGACCGGAGGATTCCACCGGATCAGCGCAGGAATCCTCGACTTTCGTCCGCTTTTCGACCATCTCGCCAAAGAGCCGTCTCGGGAGAGGGGAGCCCGTCTTTTTCACGAGGCCCTCGCGACGGGACTGGGGGAGTGGGTTCAAATCGGACGGGAGCAGACCGGGCTCTCGACTCTTATCTTGTCGGGAGGGGTCTTTCAGAACCGCCTGTTGGCAGGACTCCTCCGGAAGCGCCTCGAAGGTACAGGATTCCGGATCGTCGAACCCCTGCGGGTTCCGGCAAACGACGGGGGACTGGCTCTGGGACAGGCCTGGGCCGTGTGGGCCGGGGAAAATCCCGCCTGAATCGGGTAAAAGGGGAGAAGGAACGATGTGTCTTGCTGTTCCGGCAAGGGTGGAGGAGATCCTGGGGGATTCCCAGGCCAGGGTGCGCCTGGGAGGCGTCCTCCAGGAGGTCTCGACCGTTCTGGTCGGGGATCTTCGGAAGGGGGACTTTGTCATCGTCCATGTGGGCTTTGCCTTGAGCCGGCTCGACCCCGCGGAGGCGCAGAAGACGCTCGCCCTCATGAGGGAGGCCGCCGGCTTCGAAGGAGGGGAGGATGTCCGATCTCAGATATCTTGAGTCATTTCGTGATCCGGAGATTGGTCGGTCCCTTCTGGCTTCGCTTGGAACCCTGGCCAGGAGGCTCCCCCGGACCCCCGTGCGGATCATGGAATTCTGCGGAGGCCATACCCATGCCTTTCACCGGTTCGGGCTTCTCGAACTCCTTCCTCCGGAAATCCGGATGGTCCATGGGCCGGGATGCCCGGTTTGCGTCCTTCCCAAGGGCCGGATCGACGCGGCGATCGATCTCTCCCTGGAAAAGGGAGCCGTTCTCGCAACCTACGGGGACGTTCTCAGGGTCCCGGGCTCGCACGCGATGACCCTCATGAAGGCCCGGGCCAGAGGAGGGGAGATCAAAACCGTCATCTCCGCCATGGAAGCCCTGGCCCTGGCGGAGACCCACCCCGACCGGGACGTCGTCTTCTTCGCCATCGGATTCGAGACGACCACCCCCCCCACGGCCGCCGTGATCCTGGAAGCTAAGAGACGGGGTCTTCGGAATTTTTCCGTCTTCGCAAACCATGTGCTGACCCCATCCGCCATGGAGGCCATCCTGTCAGGGACCTCCCTCGACGGCATCATCGGTCCCTCCCACGTCAGCACGGTCATCGGCACACGCCCCTACGACTTTGTGGCCCGGATCCACAAGGTTCCCCTGGTGGTGGCAGGATTTGAGCCTCTGGACATCCTTCTGGCCCTCCGGATGCTCCTCTCCCAGATTGCCGAAGGCCGTTCGGAGGTGGAAAACGAATATGCCCGGGCGGTGGCTCCCGAAGGGAACCCCCGGTCGCTCGAGCTGATATCTCGGGTCTTCGAAAGGGCCCCCGCCTTCGAATGGCGGGGTCTCGGGCTCCTTCCCCAAAGCGGTCTTGCGATCCGGGAAGAGTTTGGTTTTTTCGATGCCCAAAGGCGATTTTCGATCGAGGTCGGCCATGTTTCCGACCCGGGGATCTGCGAATGCGGAGACATCCTGAAGGGCGTCAAGGGACCTCGGGATTGCCGGATATTCGGAACGATCTGCACCCCCGACACGCCGGTTGGAGCCTGCATGGTCAGCTCGGAGGGGGCCTGTGCGGCCGTTTTCCACTACGGAGACCGGGAGGGGGCGGTCTCGTGAGCGGGGGACGGGGATCAACGGGCCCGAGGCTCGATCTTGAAAAGGGGTGCGTGGAGATGGTCCATGGAAGCGGGGGACGGGCTTCCTGTCAGCTCGTGGAAGAGATTTTCCTCCCCGCCTTTGACAATCCGTGGCTCAGAAAGGAGGGCGACCAGGCCCAGCTGGACCTTTCGGAGGGGCGGTGGGCCATGAGCACGGACTCATTCGTGATTTCGCCTGTTTTCTTTCCGGGAGGGGACATCGGATCCCTTGCCGTCCACGGGACGGTGAACGATCTGGCCATGGGAGGGGCCCTCCCCCTCTATCTGACGGCAGGGTTCGTCCTCGAGGAGGGATTTCCCCTGGCCGACCTTGTCCGGATCGCCCGGAGCATGGGTGAGGCGGCCCGGTCCTGCGGGGTCTCGGTGGTGGCGGGAGACACCAAGGTCGTGGAACGGGGCAAGGGGGACGGGATCTACATCAACACCGCCGGGATAGGAAGGATCCCCCCCGGGGTGAATCTTGATCCTTCCGGAATCCGGCCGGGAGATGCCCTCCTTCTCTCGGGACCGGTGGGAGACCACGGAGCGTCCGTTCTCGCCGCCCGGGAAAACTGGGGTCTCGCCACCTCGCTCTGTTCCGATTCGGCGCCTCTCCACGGGCTGGTGGGGGCCATGGTGGAAAGTGGCCCGGGGCTGGTCTGTCTCCGGGATCCGACCCGGGGAGGGGTGGCCGCGACACTGAACGAATGGGCCCGTCTTTCGGGGCTTTCCTTCGAGATCGAGGAGGCCGGACTCCCTATCCGGCCTGAAGTGAAGGGAGTCTCCGAACTTCTGGGGATCGATCCTCTTTACCTGGCCAATGAAGGCCGGCTTCTGGCCGTCTGCCGCCCCGAGGCGGCCGACACCCTCCTTCGGGCGATGAGAAATCACCCCGCGGGACGTGAGGCGGTCTCCCTCGGACGGGTCGGAAGAGGACACCCGAATTTCCCCTCGGGGAGTGTCCGGATGAAGACCCTTATGGGAGGAACCCGGACGGTGGACTGGCTTCTGGGGGATCCGCTCCCCCGGATTTGCTGAAAGGAGGCGAAGGATGACAGGTTTTCCCGGACCCGCAACAGGGTGGACATCTCCCTTCTTCCTGGCCCGGGGATCTGCCGCCGAAAGCCTCCTCCTTGTCCTTTTGGCTTTAGGGATGGGGATCCGCCATGGTCTCGATCCCGATCATCTGACGGCCATCGATGCCATCCTGAGATTCCAGTCGGTCCGGAAAAGGATGGTCCGATGGACCGGTCTCCTATTTTCTCTGGGCCACGGGATTGTCGTCCTGACGCTCGGAGGGCTCATTGTCAACCTGGTCCTTCTTCATGTCCGGATCCCTCCGCCCCTCTCCCTTGCCGGAGGACTCTTCTCGGGTCTTTTCCTCCTGGGAATGGCCGGGGCCAACGGCCTTTCCCTGGCCCGGTCGGGGCCAGGAATTCCCTTTTCGCCCGTGGGTCCCCGGGCCCGGATCCTTCTCCGGTCCTTCCCCCTCGACCGGCCGGTCTTCGCCGTTCTTCTCGGAATGCTCTTTGCCGTCTCCTTCGACACCCTCTCCCAGACGGTCGTCTTCTCCCTTGCCGCCGCCTCCCTGGGAGGGAAGCTGGAGGGGCTGGCCGTGGGGATCGCCTTTGTGCTGGGAATGAGCCTCACCGACGGAGCCAACGGGCTCTGGATCGCCCGCCTGATTGAACGGTCCGATCTCGGGGGCGTGCGCCTGTCGCGGGTGATGGGGTGGACGGTGGCCCTTTTGAGTCTTCTCGTCGGCCTATTCGTCCTGGTGACGACATTCATGAAGGATGCCATTTTCGACTCTCCCCTGACCGAGACCCTGACAGGAGTCGGCGTGATTCTGGTTCTGTCCCTGGCCTATTTTGGGGGGAGCCGTTTTGTCCGCGACCCCTCCTCCTGATTCCGGGCCTTTCGTCCTATCTCTCTAAAATAACCCACAATATTCCGTGGATTCGGCCTCCTTTTGGGCGGTTTGACAGAAGGCAGGAGAGAATTCGGGGGGTTAAGTCAGTCTTCGGGAGGTCTTTTCGGTTCTGAAAACCACTGCACCGACAGGGGGTGTCCCAGGCCGATCTCCCGGCTTTCGGTCGCCAGAAGGGAGAGGGATTCGTCCGACTCCTCGAGATCACGTGGCATGACCCTGAGGACCGGGGCCCGGTAGGACAGGGCGGCCTCCTCTCCGCCCGAGGAGAGGAGAATGTCTCGCGCGAGTCCCAGGAGGGGAGAAAGGAGGCCCAAAAGGCGCTGGTCTTCCTTGGTCAGGTGGCGAAGGTAGGGATGGCCTTTCTTTTTGGCCCGTCCCGTCCGGTCTTCCGTCTGGCAAAGGATGAGACCGCACAGGAGGCGGTCTCGCTGGGAGAGTCCCGGAAGATCCCCATGCAAAAGGAGATCCCAGAGCTCCCGGGTGTTGGGAGACGGATTGTAAAATACGGGGAGCAGGGCCAGGGTTCCTATCATGTCGCAAAGGAGGAGAAGTCTGGCCGACTGGAGGGAGGCCGGCAGAAGAAGCCTGAGGAGTTCGTGAAGGGTCTCCCGAAGCGGCCTCGAATCCCGGATCCGGCCATAACGGCGGGAGAGGCGCCGGAGTGTCGCACGGCCCACAGGACCGTCCTCAATGGCGTTGGACTTGTGATAGAGCTCCATGAAGAGCCCCTGGCGGAGTCCGTAGTGGGAAAAGGTCAGAAGGGGGGAGCCGGAGAGGGAGGTGATCGCACTGATGACCGAAAGTCCCGCGGGAAGGATGTCGGCCCGGTCAGCCCCGATGTTGAAGGTCCGCGCCTGCTCGGGAGTGAGCCTGCGGCCGGTCCGTTTCGTGATCCGGGCCACCTCCCGGGCGGGAATCTCATAATGGTGGATGTCGGGGAAAAAGGGGTAGGAGCGGATTTTTTGCGAAATGCGCGCCAGCTGACGAGCCGTTCCGCCCACTCCGATCAGGGCCGGAAAGGATCGGTCGAAGAGTCCGGATTCTTCAAGCGTGGAACCGATGTATCGCTCCATTTTTTTCCATTCGGCGGGAGTCGGCCGTCCCCGATTTTCAAAAAACATCTCGGTCAGACGGACGGCCCCCAGCGGAAGGGTCAGGATTTTCCTCGGGCGATTGTCCCGGAGGTCGATCAGTTCGGCGCTCCCGCCTCCGATGTCGAAAACGAGGGCATCCGGCTGGTCGAAGCCGTTCTGGACCCCAAGACAGCTGTACCGGCCCTCCTGCTCTCCCGACAGGATCGCGACCTCTCCTGAGAGGGAGGCCGACAGGCGCTCGAGAACCTCATCGCGGTTTTTGGCATCCCTGACAGCCGATGTGGCGACGCACCGGACCTCGTCGGCCTGATGGAGACCGATCCGGCGGCGAAAATCTTCAAGGGCCCGGCAGGCGCGGTCGATGGCCTCCGGAGTAATCAGAAGCGAAGGATACATTCCCGAGGCGATTCGGGCGGAACTCTTGTAGCGGGCGACGGTCCAGAAATCGCCTCCCCGAATCGCCACGATCTCGAGGCGCATGGAGTTCGATCCGATGTCGATGAGGGCGATTTTCTGAAGGCTCATGGCTTGATTGTGCCACAGCACAGGACGACTTCCAAGGAGAATTGCTCGAGTCCGGAAGAGTACGATTGATCCCGGGAAATCTTGGGTTATAATGGGAAAACTGATCAAGGGGCCAACGGCCCGTCCTCCAGTCGGCGGGGCACGCCCTTTCCATGCCAATATCCGAAAGGACCGGAATGTCGGAGTACTCCCTTCCTGCCAAGGAACGCAAGCAGGACGTCGTCCAGAACATGTTCACCTCGGCCGCCAAGGCCTACGACCTCAACAATTCCGTCCTGAGCCTTGGCCAGCATCACCGGTGGAAGCGCCTGACGATTGATCTTTTGAAGATCGAGAAAGGCCATGTGATTCTGGACCTGTGCGGGGGAACCGCCGACCTGTCTCTTCTGGCCGCGGAGAAGGCGGGAGGGGAGGGCCTTGTCATGACCGTCGATCTCAATATGGCCATGCTCCGTGTGGGCCTTTCCAAGGCCCGATCCCGGGTCATCGACGGCCTGAAGGAGAGAAAGAGCCGGGCACGGCCGGTCATGATCCAGGCCAATGCTGAAAACATTCCCCTTCCCGCGGGATCGGTGGACCGCCTGACGGTGGGATTCGGCCTCAGGAACGTGACCAATCTCGATGTGGCCCTGTCGGAAATTTACAGGGTCCTGAAGCCGGGCGGCCGATTTGCGTGCCTGGAGTTTTCCCATCCCGTCAATGCCCTTTGGGACGGGCTGTACCGTTTCTATTCCTTTTATATACTGCCAAAAATCGGAAAATGGATATCAAGGGACAATACGGGGATCTACGAATACCTGCCGGCGTCGATCGCGAAATTTCCTGACCAGGAGATATTCAGCGAGACGATCAGGAAGGCCGGATTTTCCAATGTCGTCTACCGGAACCTGTCGGGAGGGATCGTGGCGATCCATATGGGAGATAAGTAATGGAGACAATGGAACTGCCCATGGTGGCGGGGACAGGGACCCGGCCACCCAGCCTGTACCGGAGAATTCTCTTCGTCTGGCTCCCTGTCCGCCAGATCTTTCCGGTGGGAATCGGCTATCTCGTGAACTGGATCCACCGGGAGCATCCGGAAGTGACCCTGGAGGTTCTCGACCTGACCCGATTCGAGGAACCCGACCAGATGAAGGCCCTGATCTCCAGGATCGAGGAATTCTCCCCCGATCTCCTGGCCTATTCCTGGCGCGATGTCCAGATCTTCGCTCCCCACGAGGGAGACAACTCCCTCCGCCGGGCCTTCGAATTTTATTATTCCCCCAATCTTCTCACCCGGGCCTATGCCGCCTGGGATGGCCTTCGCATGGTCTGGAAATACCGTTCCGAATTCCACAAGAAGCTCCGCTTCATCAAGGAGGGGGTCCGTCGGGCCCCCAAGGCCCGTGTCATGGTGGGGGGCGGAGCCTTTTCCGTCTTTGCCGAACAGATCATCAGGCTCCTTCCCGAGGGGGTCATCGGGGTAGTCGGAGAGGGCGAGGAGGCCATGATCAAGACCCTGGAGGGGCGGCCGGTCGATGACGAACGGGTCATCACCCGCAAGGGGTCCCAGATCGTCCTGGGCAAAAAGGCCGGGGCCGTGGAAATCCGTCGCGCCCCCTTCGATCTTGCCTATCTTGAATCGGTTTTCCCCGGCCATGAGATCTACCACGGGAAAACGGTCGGCATTCAGACCAAGCGGGGGTGTCCCTACGGATGCTCCTTCTGCCTCTATACCTACATCGAGGGGAAACGGGTTTACTATCGTGACCCCGAGGAGGTGGTGGAGGAAATCCGCCAGTACCGGGACAGGTGGGGAATAAAAAACTTCTGGTTCGCCGATGCCCAGTTCATCCCTGGGGTCAAGGCCGTGCCGGAGGCCCTTTCGCTCCTGACGGCCCTCCGGGACAGCCGTCTCGACATCACCTGGAGCGGGTATATCCGCACAAGCCTCATCTCTCCCGAGATGGCGCGCCTGATGGTGGAGTCAGGGATGGGAGACCTTGAAGTGGCGATCACCTCAGGGTCCCAGGAGATCCTGGACTCCCTCAAGATGGGCTTCCGCCTCGAGGGGCTGATGGAAGGGTGCCGCAATCTCAAGGAGGCCGGTTACCGGGGAAAGATCATCCTGAACTATTCCCTGAACGCCCCCGGAGAGACGCCGGAATCCCTGGCCTGTGCGGTCGAGAGCTACGAGGAGATCTGCGACATCTTCGGGCCGGAAAATGTCTATCCCATGGTCTTCTTTCTGGCGGTCCAGCCCCACACGAGTTTCGAGAAGCGTCTCATGAGGGAAGGGTGGCTCGACCCGGACTACGACCCCATCTCCCTCAATCCCTGGACGATCAGAAAGCTTCTCTACAATCCCGGACCCTTGGGCGAGCTGATCGCGAAGGCCTGTCTTCTGGCCTGGGACATCGAGCCCATGGCCATGGGGCGCGTGGTGATGCGGGAGATCAAGAGATCCCTGGGAATCGCCGGGGTTTCGGCCAAGGGATCGGTGGTGGCCCGGGCCTCGTGAAGGAAAAAACGGAGCCGAAAGCTATGGAGGCGATCCTTGAAGGCCCGGTTCCGGCCGGCTTTTCCCGCCTTCCGGGCCCCTTCCGGATGCTGCTTGGTCTTGACGGAACCCTGACCCGATCCCTCACCTTTCTCTCGGGGGAGAGTGTGGAGGTCGAAACCGTTCTCCTTCCTGATTCTCCGGAAGGGCAGAGAAAGGTCTATCTCCGGGTTCCCACCCTGGGACGCCTGGTCTTCGCCAGAACCCGCCTTCTTCCATCCCCGGGGCAGGGATCCGATCCCTTTATCGCCACCCTCCTGCGGGGAGACCTGGCCATTGGCCAGTCGATGGAGGCCCGCTACGGCCCCCTCCTCAAGGATGAATTTTCTGTCTTCTCCGTCATCGGCCCCTTCGATTCCGATGGACCCAGCGAACCGGGGGAGACCTGGGCCCGGTCCTACCGGATGAGGACCCGAGAGGGCCTCTCTCTCAGGATCGAGGAGTTTTTTCTTCCTCCCCTTTTGCGTCTTGCCGGAGGCGGACCCCCATGAGAGGCCGGCTCCTTGCCACGCTGGAGCTGATCCGGTTTGACCGGCCCATCGGCTGGATCCTCCTCTTTCTTCCCGCCGGGTGGGCCCTCCTTCTGGCCCGGCCCGGAGAGGTTCCCTGGAAATGGATCACGATTTTCCTGGCCGGATCCTTTCTGACGCGGTCGGCAGGATGTGTCATCAATGATTTCTTCGACCGGAAGATCGACGGGAAGGTCGCCCGGACGAAGGCGCGTCCCCTGGCCGACGGTCGCCTGTCCGTCTCCTGGGCCCTCGGGATCTTCAGTCTCCTGACCCTTCTCTCGGCCTCCCTTCTCCTGTTCTTCTCCGGAG
This sequence comes from Nitrospirota bacterium, assembly GCA_027415345.1. Lineage (GTDB taxonomy): Bacteria > Nitrospirota > Leptospirillia > Leptospirillales > Leptospirillaceae > UBA4572. The sequence continues at coordinate 8,823 of DAIBTC010000002.1, read as the reverse complement.
GGGCCATCCTGGTGGCTGTGCTGGGGTACGGCTCGGCGGTGGTCTATCCCCTGATGAAACGCTTTTTTCCGCTTCCCCAGCTCTTCATGGGGATTCCCTTCGGGGCGACGGCCCCCCTCATGGCCTGGGTCCAGCTCACGGGAAGGATTTCCCTCTCCGGGATTCTCCTGGCCCTGGCCGGCCTTTTCTGGGCCACGGCCTACGACCTGATCTATGCGGTGGCCGATCTGCCGGATGACAGAAAGGCCGGAATCCGATCCGGAGCGGTCACCTTCGGAGACTCCCTCTGGGCCGTCTTCCTTTTTTTCTCCGTTCTGGCGGCCTTTCTTCTGGGGGTCGCCGGGCGCTCCCTTCCCCAGTCGGGATGGCTTTTCCTCTCCCTTCTCCTCTTCCTTTGCGTCGTGCTCTGGCAGTCCCTCAGAATCAAAAGGGGGCTCTCCGGGGAGGAGCCCCTTCGCCTGTTCCGCTCCCATGCGCTCCTGGGAGCCCTCATCCTGGCGGGGTTCTGGATCTCCTCCCCGACCCTTGTTTGAGGAACGACAACCGGTCTCCCCGCCGTGCCACGGGGGAGCCTTCATGGAGGTGACAATGATTCCGGCAGGGAAAAAAATGTTTTGGGGTCTTTTTATGGCGATCCTTGTCCTGGCACCCCTTCTCTCCTACGCCTCATCGGGGATCCGGGTGACCAGCACCGCCTTTAAAAACGGAGGCCGGATCGGAGAGAAATACGTCTTTTCCGGATTCGGGTGCAATGGCAGGAATGTCTCCCCCGAAATCCGGTGGGGTACCCTTCCCCGGGGAACGAAAAGTGTCGCCCTGACCGTGTACGACCCGGATGCCCCCACCGGTTCCGGCTGGTGGCACTGGGTGGTTTACAATATCCCCCCGTCCGTCCATGAGCTTCCCGAAGGGGTCGGAACGAAGGAGGGCCGGCGCCTTCCGGCCGGAGCCGTTCAGGCCGTGACGGACTTCGGGGCTCCGGGCTATGGCGGGCCCTGTCCGCCAAAAGGAGACCGCCCCCATCACTACATCATCACCGTCTATGCCCTGAAGACCCCGAAGCTCGGGGTGTCGCCCGGGGCGTCGCCGGCCCAGGTCGGCTATTTCCTCCATTTTAAGACGATCGGGAAGGGGAGGCTCGTGGGGCGATACGGGAGATAGAGGTCAAGGGGACGATCCGTCTTCCGGGATTGCCTCTGTAGATTCGTGACTTGCGATTTTTGATTTCTTCGGATATTCTCAAGGAATCGGCGAGGCACCTCTTTGCCGCCCGAACTATTACAATATCCTGACTGGAGGTTCCAGAATGGCTCCCATTCAAACCGTTGGTAACTGGACTGCGCTGGAGTGGGTAATCCCGATCGCGCTTGGGTTTGCAATTGTCGCTGGCTGGTTTATGGCCATCTCATCCATCTATTCCAATCCCGACAAGTAGGTTTCCGTGACGGTCGTTTTTTAGGAATTTCTGATGCGGGTCATCGCGGAAATCAAAAAGATGTGGACCGATGCCCGGCCGATATTTTTCATATTGGCCGGTGTCATCGGTCTTTTTCTTCTCCTTTTCGGTTCCATGATGTGGGGTTTGCTGGGCAAGGATTCCTTCAGCCATTATTCCCACCCACCCTCCCCTCCTTCCGCCAGTCCTCAAAAATAATGTCGGGCCCGCCGATCTTGTGATCACCCCGGGCGGATCCCCTCTGCCCATGAAGGACCTCCCTCCCCAGGCCCATCCGACCACAGACCATCCGAAATGACACGCTGTTTCCCGCCCGGCAAAGCCGGCCCGTCAAAAAAATGACACCTTCCCTGGGTCCCGAATGTGACAAAGAGGGATCTGCGCCCGGACAATATCAAGACGGCGAGAATTTCCAAAAGGGTCGGGCCCCGGACCATTCCGGAGCGAAAGGGGGGGATCGGGCCCCCCTGACAGGAGACCCATGACGATATGGCTTGCTTATCCGGCAGCGATGGTTGAATTTCAAGAGCCGTAACGGTTACTCTTTAAAGATGTGCGCTGCAGGTCTTGCGGTGAATCAGAGTCCTATGGAACAAGGAAACAGGTGAATTTCGGGAAAGGATAGTTTTATGGCAGGTGGCGGCGAGGGACTGAGCCCGGTCGAGAAAAAAACTCTGGTCGGCCTCAGCATGATTTTTGCAATCAGGATGTTCGGACTCTTCATTGTGCTTCCGGTGATCAGTCTCTATGCCCGGACGCTTCCGGGAGCGGACCCCTTTTGGCTCGGATTGGCCCTGGGAGGCTATGGCCTTTCCCAGGCGATTCTGCAGGTTCCGTTCGGGATGCTGTCCGATCGTTTCGGACGAAAGCCGATCATCATCATCGGGCTTCTGATCTTTGCCGGCGGATCCGTCTTTGCGGCGACCGCCCATTCGGTTCTCGGACTCTTCGTCGGGCGGCTTCTTCAGGGGGCCGGTGCGGTGGCCTCGGTGGTGATCGCACTGATGGCTGATCTCACACGGGAAGAGTACCGGACACGGGCCATGGCCGGAATCGGGATCTCGATCGGACTTTCCTTTGCCGTCGGGATGGTCGTGGGGCCGATCGTGGGAGCCCATTACGGAGTCTCCTCCCTCTTCTGGATGACGGCCGTTCTCTCTCTTTTGGGAATCGCGATCCTGCTCCTGGTCGTCCCCAATCCTGTCGGGGCGGTCCACAAGAACGAAATGGAGCTTTCTTTATCGCAGCTTGGGTATGTTCTCAGGAATCCGGCCCTTCTCCGGATCGACATTTCCGTCTTCACCCTGCACCTTTTTCTCACAGGAGTCTTTGTGAGCTTCCCGGTCCTGCTCCACAAGTACATGTCGGCCCAAAGCATGTGGAAGGTCTACCTGCCCGTGATTCTGGGCGGGATGTTCCTCATGGTGCCGGGCATGATCGTGGCCGAGAAGCGCAAAAAGCTCAAGGTGGCGTACCTGATCGCCATCGCCCTCATCGTCCTGAGCTTCGTGGTCTTCCTGATGGGATACCGGACCGAAGTTGGCCTGATCGCGGGTCTTTCGGTATTCTTTGTCGGATTCAACCTCCTGGAGCCTCTCATGCCCTCCATCATGACCCGCTTTGTCCGGACCCGGACACGGGGAACCTCCTCGGGAGTTTTCAATATGAGCCAGTTCCTGGGAGCGTTTTTAGGGGGGGCCCTGGGCGGAGCCCTGGTCACGGTTTCGAACGAGGCCTTTTTCATCGGGATGCTGGTGATCGCCGTCATCTGGTTTTTTATCGCGCTGGGGCTCACTGATCCGAACCTTCTCGAAACATTCGAGCGTCCGGTGGAGAGGGAACTCTCCGATCCCATGCCTCTCGTCCGCCAGATGGGAGACATGGCCGGGGTGGTCGACTGCCGGTACCGGGAGTCCGAGAAGGTCCTCTGGGTCAAATATCTCCGGGACCGCATCACGCCGGAAGATCTCGAAAGAAAGCTTGCCGGATTGCTCGAAGCCTGACGAATAAGAAAGGTCCCTGTGACGCCCATCCAGCGATTCCGCCTTTCTCTTTTGCTGTTTTTCCTCCTGATCGGAGGGGGAACACTCGGATATGTGGAGATCGAAGGATGGGGTTGGGTGGACTCCCTCTTCATGACGGTCATCACCCTGTCCACCGTCGGTTACCAGACGGTTCATCCCCTCGACAGGGCCGGCCTTTTTTTTACGATGGCCCTGATCGTCGTGGGGGTCGGCACGCTGGGTTATGCGATCGCCACCCTTTCGGAAACCATCCTTGAAGGACATCTGCAGAGTTTCTGGGGAGGCCGCAAGATGGAGCGGATGATCGAAAAGCTTGAGAACCATGTGATTGTCTGCGGGTTCGGCCGGATCGGTTCGCTGACGGCGGCCGCCCTTGCAGGGCGGGATATTCCCTTCGTCGTTGTAGAGGAAAATCCCGACCTTGTCAAGGAAATCGTCGGGAAGAAATTCCTGGTGGTGATGGGAAACGCGACCGAGGAAGGGGTTTTGAGGAAGGCCGGGATCGACCGGGCCCAGGCGTTACTGGTGACCCTGTCGACGCGAGTCGCCGACGCCGCCTATATCGTCATGAGCAGCCGGATCGACCACCCCGGCCTGACGATCATCGCCATGGCCAACGATTCCCGGACTGAGGCCAAACTCTTGAAGGCGGGGGCGAACAAGGTCGTCTCCCCTTTCATTCTCGGGAGCAACCGCATGGTGATGGCCCTCACCCAGCCGACCCTCCTCGATGTCATGGATGTGGTGACGACACGGGACGGGATGGGACTCACCTTCGAAGAGCTGGTGGTTCCGGAGATCTCCCCTTTTTGCGACCTGTCGATCGCCGAGATCGGGAAAAAGTTCGGGATCCGTTCCCACATCATCGCTATCCGGCCGGCTGGAGGCAAAAATTTCGTCCTGCCGACGGCCCAGAGTGTTTTGCGGGCGATGGACCAGATCGTCATGATCGGTTCCCGGGACGAATTCGAACGGATCAGGGTCCTGATGGCGGGGGAGCAGGAATCCGGAGTCCGGACATGACCAAGCAGGGGGAGGCAAGAGGTGAAGCTTGAGGAAGGGGCTCATCCGTCACCGTTATCAAACGCCCAATGGGCGGCCCGCGGAAGCCGGGTGCTGGTGGGAAACGTCTGCCGGGAAGAGCTGGTTTTCCGGAAGGGAAGGGGAGCCTGGCTCTACGATGTGGAAGGGCGACCCTATCTCGACTTCCTGGGAGGGGTGGCGATCCATGTTCTGGGCCACTGCCATCCCAGGGTTACGGTCTCGGTCCAGAAACAGGCCCAGCGACTGCTCCACACCTCCAATCTCTATTACCACGAACCCCAGATCCTTCTGGCGGAATTTCTTGTCAGTAAAACATTTGCCGACAAGGTCTTCTTTGCCAACTCGGGCACGGAGGTGGTGGAGGCGGCCATCAAGCTTGTCCGGCGCTATGGAGCCAAGACCGGCAGGTTTGGGATCATGGGCCTTGAGGGCAGTTTTCACGGGAGAACTCTGGGAGCCCTGACCCTGACGGGCCAGAAAAAGATCCGGGAGGGGATCGGCCCCCTTCCGGAGGGATTCGACTGGGGGCCGTTCAACGACTTCGAGGGAGTCGTCAGGAAGGTGACCCCGGAGACCGTCGCCATCTTCGTGGAGCCGGTCCAGGGGGAGGGAGGGGTCATTCCTGCCGACCCCGCCTTCCTTCGCGACCTCCGGCGGTTCACGCGGGAGAGGGACATCCTTCTCGTCTTCGATGAGATCCAGACAGGAATCGGCCGGACCGGAACCCTTTTTGCCTATGAATCCTATGATGTCGTTCCCGATATTCTCCTCTCGGCCAAGGCCCTTGGCGGCGGACTTCCTCTCGGGGCCCTTCTGACGACCTCTCCTCTGGCCGAATTTCTTCCTCCCGGATCCCACGGATCGACCTTCGGTGGCAACCCCCTGGCCTGCGCGGCGGGTCTTGCTGTCCTCGAGGCCCTTTACGAAGAAGGGTACCTTCCGGAGGGAGGACAGCGGATCGCCGAAAATCTCTGGGACGAGCTGATCTCCCTGAAAGATCTTCATCCGGCCTGGATCCGGGAGGTCCGCGGCCGGGGGATGATGATCGGGCTCGTGCTCCCCGGCAGGGCCGTCGAGGTCAAGGACCGCTTTCTCCGGGAAAGGATCCTGGTCAATGCGACGGGGCCGGAGGTGATCCGTCTTCTTCCTCCCGTCAATCTCTCCCTGGAAGAGATTGCCACATTCATCCAGTCTGCGGACAGTATTTTTTCATCCATGGGAAAACCCGGAGGTTCATGATCTTGAAAAAAAGCCATCATCGCTCCTTTCTGACCCTTCTCGAGCGGACTCCCCGCGAGTTGCGGACCATCATGGACCTTGCCGTCCGGATCGACGCCGATCCGGACGGATTCCGGACGCCGCTCGCCTGGAAGACCGTAGGTCTCCTCTTCGAGAAGAGCTCGACACGGACCCGACTCTCCTTTGAGGCAGGGATCCGCCAGCTTGGCGGGGGAAGCCTGTTTTTGGGGGGAGACATCCAGCTCGCGAGGGGGGAGACGATCGAGGATACGGCCCGGGTCATGAGCGCCTATCTCGACATGCTGGTCATCCGGACCTTTGGCCATGACCGGATCGAAGCCTTTTCCGCCGCGGCCGCGATCCCGGTCATCAACGGCCTGACCGACGGCCATCACCCCTGCCAGGCTCTGTCCGACTTCTACTTCATGGAAAAGGTCTTCGGATCCCTTGGGGGACTTCGGTTGACCTATGTGGGGGATGGAAACAATATGGCCCGATCCCTGGCCGAAGGGGCCGCCCTTCTTGGGGTCCATCTGACTCTGGCCTCTCCTCCCGACTATTCGCTTCCGGAGACCGAGGTGGCAGGTCTCGACCGGATCGCGAAGAGCGCTGGAGGAAGTGTCAGGACCCTGTCGGACCCGGTCGAGGCCTCGAGAGGAGCCAATGTCCTCTATACCGATGTCTGGACAAGCATGGGGCAGGAAGCAGAGTCGGCCATCCGGGAAAAGGCCTTCCGGGGATACTGCATCGACCGGAACCTTGTGGGGCTTGCCGATCCGGAAGTGATCGTCATGCACTGTCTTCCGGCTTACCGGGGAAAGGAAATCACCGCGGAGGTTATTGACGGACCCCGCTCGCGGGTCTTCGAGCAGGCGGCCGCCCGGCTTCCGCTCCAGAAGGCGATCATGATGTTCTGCATGGGAAGGGAGCAATAGAAATGGAACAGAAAAAGAACGAGGGAAAGGACCGGCCCTCCCGGGTTGTCCTGGCCTACTCGGGGGGACTCGACACCTCGGTGGCGATCGTCTGGCTCAAGGAGACCTACGGGTGCGAGGTGATCTGCTACTGTGCCGACCTGGGGCAGGGAGAGGACCTTTCCGCCGTCTCGGAAAAGGCCCGGAAGAGCGGGGCCTCCGACGTGGTCGTGGTCGACCTGCGGGAGATCTTCGTGCGGGATTATATCTTCCCGATGATCCAGGCAGGGGCCGTCTACGAGGACGGCTATCTTCTGGGAACCTCCATCGCCCGGCCGCTGATCGCCAAGGTCCAGATGGAGATTGCCCGGGAGAGGGGGGCCGATGCGGTCGCCCACGGGGCGACAGGCAAAGGCAACGACCAGGTGCGATTCGAGCTTGCCTACTATTACTTCAATCCGCGGATCCGGATTCTGGCCCCCTGGAGGCTCTGGAATTTCACCAGCCGCTCCGAACTCATCAACTATTCGAAAAAACATCAGATCCCCGTGACGGCCACCCTCGAGAAACCCTACAGCGTGGACCGGAACCTCTTCCATACGAGTTACGAGGGGGGCATACTCGAAGATCCCTGGGTGGCACCTCCGGAGGAGATCTTCCAGCTGACACGGGATCCCCGGACCGGGCCCGACGAACCGGAGGAGGTGACGGTCTCCTTTGAAAAGGGGGTTCCGATCGCCATCAACGGCGCCCTTCTGTCGCCGCTTGACCTCATGGAGAAGGCGAACAGCCTGGGGGCGCTCCATGGAATCGGCCGGGTCGACCTCGTGGAAAGCCGTTTTGTCGGCATGAAGTCCCGGGGCGTCTACGAGACCCCGGGAGGGACCCTCCTTCACGCCGCCCACAGGGCGCTCGAAACGCTGACCCTCGACCGGGAGCTCCTGTCCATGAAGGCCCAGTACATGCCACAGTACGCACGAATGATCTACAACGGGTTCTGGTTTTCTCCGGAACGTCTGGCTCTGGCCGATCTGATCGCCTCCACCCAGCACCGGGTGACAGGAGATGTCCGGCTCCTTCTCTACAAGGGGGGACTCCGTGTCACGGGAAGGCGCTCCCCCTATTCCCTCTACCGGAAGGATCTGGCCACCTTCGAGACGGACAGTGTATACCGCCAGGCCGATGCGGACGGCTTCATCCGGATCCAGGCCCTCCGCCTCAAGCTCTTTTCCGACCAGGAAGGAAGCTCCCTGTGAGCGTGGAAGAGTCGGGGGAGCTTCCCGGAAAGCCGTGGGGTGGAGGCTTCTCGGAGCCAACCGACCGGGATGTGGAAGCCTTCACCGAATCGATTTCCTTCGACCGGCGCCTCTATCGGGAAGATATCGAAGGCTCGAGAGCCCATGCCCGCATGCTCCGGCGGATCGGCCTTCTGACGGAGGAGGAGCTTGGGCAGATCCTCTCGGGCCTCGACAAGGTGGCCGCCGAGTTTGCCGACGGATCCCTTCCCATCCGGATCGAGTGGGAGGATGTCCACATGCATGTGGAGAAGAGGCTGGTCCACCATGCCGGACCTGCCGGTCTCAAGATCCACACCGCCCGGAGCCGGAACGACCAGGTGGCCCTCGATCTCAGGCTCTATGTCCGGCGGGAGGCCGGGGAACTTTCGAAATCCGTGGAAGCCCTTCTCCGGAGGATCCTTCTTCGGGCACGGGAATACCGGAACCTTCTTCTCCCCGGCTACACCCACACCCAGCAGGCCCAGCCCATCTCGGGGGGGTATTATTTCGGGGCCTATGCGGAACGCTTTCTCCGGGACCGAAGCCGGCTTCTGGCCGTGGTGGAGAATACAAATCTCTCCCCTCTGGGTTCGGGGGCCCTGGCCGGCACGACCCTTCCGATCGACCGGGAGGGGGTGGCCCGGGAGCTGGGATTTGCCGGGGTGACCCAGAACGGCCTTGACGCCGTCGGGGACAGGGATTTTGTGGCCGACCTTCTCCATGCCCTCTCCCTTCTGATGGTCCACCTGTCCGGATGGGCCGAGGAGTGGGTTCTCTGGTCGACGCGCGAGTTCGGCCTGATCCGCCTCCCCGACCGGCTTCTGACCGGCTCTTCGATGATGCCCCAGAAAAAGAACCCGGACATCCTC
>DAIBTC010000029.1 GCA_027415345.1 Nitrospirota bacterium | reverse complement strand
GGGCATGGAGCTATCCTTTCAGCTTGTTGCGGAGAATCTCGTTGACTTTTTCCGGATTGGCCTTCCCTCGGGATTTTTTCATGACCGCCCCGACAAAAAAACCGAACAGGCGGTCCTTCCCTCCCCGATAGGCGGCCACTTCCTCGGTATTTTCAGCAAGAACGGCCTCCACAAGAGCCGAAAGCTCCCCCTCACCGGAGACCTGGACCAATCCCAGCTCCTCGACCAGAGAGACCGGAATCTTTTTTTCCTCCGCTGCCCGGCTGTAAACCTCCTTGGCCTGGGAAAAAGAGAGGGACCCGCCGAGAACCTTTTCCAGAAGATCCACCGCATGCGTCACGCCGGTAGGTCCGGACAGGACCTCCTCCCCCCGGCGGTTGAGTTCACGGAGCACCTCGGAAAGGACGAAGGAGGTCCAGCGCTCCCGGACCTTCCTTAACCCCTCCTCGTCCGCGATGGCAGACCGGAAACGCTCCAGCCCTTCTTCAAAATAGCGGGCGAGTGATTCTTCGGCCACAAGAATTTCCGCATCGGACCGGGACAATCCGATCTCGGCACAAAATCGTTCCACGCGCTGTTCGGGAAGTTCGGGAAGGGACAACCTTTCCTCTTCGATCAGGGAAGGGGAAAGGACAAGAGGGGGAAGGTCCGGCTCCGGGAAGTAACGGTAGTCGAGGGCCTCCTCCTTGCTCCTCATGGGCTTGGTCCGCCCAGAGACGGGATCGAAGAGACGGGTCTCCTGGAGGATCTTCTCCCCCGATTCCACGGCTTCGATCTGGCGCTCGATCTCGTAAACCATCGCCTTGTGAACAAAACGGAAGGAGTTCACGTTCTTGATCTCGACCCGGGTTCCGAAGACGGAGGTCCCCGGCCGGCGGATCGAAAGGTTGATGTCACACCGGAAGGAGCCTTCCTCCATGTTTCCGTCCGAGACCTTCGTCGCCCTCAGAAGCTGACGCAACCGCTTGAGATAGTCGACCGCCTCATCCGGACTCCTGATATCGGGCTCGGAGACGATTTCCAAGAGGGGAACCCCTGCCCTGTTCAGATCCACATGGCTCCTGTCAGGGATGCCCGCATGCAGGTTCTTCCCGGCATCCTCCTCGAGATGCATCCGGTGAATGCGGATCATCCTCTCTCCCGCTTCCGTCCTGATCCGGAGCGCTCCCCCCGTCAGAAGGGGCTGGGCATACTGGGAGATCTGGTAGCCTTTCGGAAGGTCGGGATAGAAATAGTGTTTGCGCTCGAATGTGCTGACAGGGGAGACCCGGCATCCGGCGGCAAGCCCCGCCCTGACACCCAGACGCACGGCTTCCCCATTCAGGACGGGCAGTGTCCCCGGATGGCCGAGACAGACGGGACAGACCAGGGTATTGGGAGGGGCCCCGAAGCGATTTTCACAACGGCAGAACAGCTTGCTCTTCGTGAGGAGCTGGGTGTGGACCTCAAGCCCCACCACTACCTCCCATTGTCCCCAAAGAGAGACGGAAGATTCGGTCATTTCAGGCCTCCTTCCCGGAATCCGGCAGGATGCCCCGCATGGACCTCCGGAAGGGGCATGGGGTAAAGACTGGAGATCTTGTCCGCCACCTTCAGAAGACGGCCTTCCGACCAGGGAGGTCCAATCAGGTGAGCGCCCACGGGCAATCCCTGGGAGTCCAGACCCACAGGCACCGAGAGGGCTGGCAGTCCTGCCAGGTTGGCCGTAATGGTGTAGACATCGGAGAGATACATCGAAAGGGGATCTCCGGTCTTCTCTCCGAATGCAAAGGGAGGTGAGGGCGAAGTCGGGGTCAGGATCATGTCACATTGCTCAAAGGCCTTGAGAAAATCCCCCCTGATGAGGGCCTGGACCTTCCGGGCCTTGCGGTAGAAAGCTTCCTGATACCCGGCTGACAGGGCAAAGGTTCCCAGGAGAATACGGCGTTTCACCTCATCCCCAAAGCCCCGGTCCCGCGTCTCCTCGTACATTGCCCGGAGGTCGGCGGGCTCCTTCACCCGGAAGCCGTAACGGACCCCGTCGAAGCGGGAAAGATTCGAGGAGGCTTCCGAGGTGGCCAGAAGATAGTAGACATTGATCCCGAACCGGGAATGGGGCAGTGTGACAGCCACCTCACGCGATCCTGATCCGGCCAGGGAGTCCCGGAGTTCACCGAGACGGTCGCGGATTGAGGAATCCAGTCCCTCTCCGAACATCTCCGCCGGAATCCCGATCCGGAGACCGGGAATCTCCGTCGTCTGAAAATCCCGGCGCATTTCGGAGGGGTCCCGGTCATCCGTTGTCATGTCAAGGGGATCCCTCCCGCCCATCGCGACCAGCGCCTCAAGCGCATCGGAAGCCTGGAGAGCAAAGGGGCCGATCTGGTCGAGGGAGGAGGAAAAGGCCACCAGTCCTGACCGGGAGATTCGTCCGTAGGTCGGCTTGATCCCCAGGACCCCGCAAAAGGCGGCCGGTTGCCGGATCGAGCCGCCGGTATCCGAGCCGAGCGACAGCGGGGCAAGTCCCGCCGCAACCGCGGCCGCAGACCCCCCTGAGGACCCCCCCGGAACCCGGGCCGGATTCCAGGGATTTTTCGTGGGGCCGAAGGCGGAATTCTCCGTCGAGGATCCCATCGCGAATTCGTCGAGATTGGTCTTGCCCAGGACAATGGCCCCGAGAGACAGGAGGCGCGCCACCGAAGTTGCGGTCCGGCGTGAGACATATCCGGAAAGGATCTTCGAGGCACAGGTCGTCGGAAATCCTTCCATCTCGAAATTGTCCTTGACCATGACAGGGTAGCCGTAGAAAGGGGATTGAGCCCCGTTCCGGGCAAGCCGGGCATCGAGCTGGCGGGCCCGATTGATGGCATTGGGATTTGTCGACAGGCAGACATTCAATGAGGCGTTGAGGGACTCAGTCCGGGAGAGAAAATAACGGGTGACCTCCTCGATCGAAAACCGCTTGTCGTCCCGTCCCTTCGCAAAGTCCGAAAGTGAGGTGAAAAAGGGATTCCTCACCGGCCCTCCCCGTTGTTATGGCCCGCCGTTTTCCGGCTCTTTATCGCATTTTTTCCGTCGACCATCACAATGACCGGGCGGTGGTGGGGAACCTCCTCCGGAGAGAGCATCCCGTAGGAAAAGATGATGACGCGGTCTCCCACGGCTCCTTTCCTGGCGGTCGGCCCATTGAGGCAGATGGTCCCTGATCCCTTTTTCCCCTCGATGACATAGGTGGAGAAACGCTCCCCGTTGTTGAGGTTGCTGATGACCACCTCTTCATAGGGAAGAATCCCGGCCGCCTCCATAAGGTCGGTGTCGAGCGTCAGGCTCCCTTCGTATTCGAGTTCGGACTGGGTCACGGTGGCCCGGTGGATTTTGGAACGCAAAAAGGATCTCAGCATGTGTCACCGACCTTCTTCAAGAATTCGTGGAACCTGGAAAAAAGCTCCGGAACGGTCCGGAGCTCCGGCCAGGGCCCCCTCCGTTGGCAGTGAGGGAGCCGGAATGTCCGGAGCCAAAGGTGTCGGAGCAAGAGTCTCTCCTGCTTCCGCCACCCCGGAGATATCGACCGTGGCCAGCCCTTCGACATAGTTGAGGATGGCGGAGAGCTCGGAAGTCATCCTGGCCACCTCGGCCTCCGACAGCGCCAGGGCCGAAAGCCGGGCGACGTGGAGGACATCAGATCTGGAAAGATTCACAAGGGACATCCTTTCGAATTTATTGACCTTTTTGGGTACCCCCGGATGGGAGATACCTCCAATTATAGCAATATTTTCTGTTCCCCGAGAAAAGTCCGGAAGGGTTGCCTGAGGCGGACAGCCTTACCCTTCGAGAATCGTCAGGTTGGCCACTCGGGCAAGCAGGGTCCGGGAGGCCCCGTCGGAAAACCGGATGACCACCTCGAGATCAGGGTCCGGGGAAAAGGCATCCATGACCTCCCCCGGACCGAATCGGGGATGCAGGACCTTCCGTCCGATCCATTCGGGACGCCGGGCCCGGACTTTTTCGGGATCACTCCGTCCCGGTTCTGTGCGAGCGGGAGTCTTTTGGCGGACCATGGCCCGTTCCGGGACAGGGGCCTCCTTCCGCCCTGGGGTGCCTCCTTGGGCCTCCGTCCACGGACGCCGGAAGTCCCGGGGACGGGGAAGCGAAGCGTCCCTTTCAGGTCGTACCGCGGAGGGAAGGTCCCCTTCGACCAGATGAGGGGGAATGTCGCGGAGAAAGGGAGAGGGGGGATGGGAGTGGGTCCGCCCATAGATCCGCCGGGTCTGGCACCATGAGAGATGCAGGCGGAGCCGGGCCCGGGTCATGGCCACATAAAACAGCCGCCGTTCCTCCTCGATGTCTGTGGGAGATTTCCCCCGTATGGGAAGAATCTGGTCCTCGAGACCCACGACAAAGACCTGGTCGAACTCCAGCCCCTTGGACTGGTGGATCGTCATCAGAGCGACCCGGCCTCCGTCATCCGGGGTCCCTGGTTCCTGCTGGGCCAGGGCGATCTCTTCAAGAAAGGACGACAGGGCCAGCCGGTCTCCCTCAGGGGCTGGAGAGAAGGCTTCCGACATGCGCAAAAGTTCAGAAACAGCCTCCAGCCTTTTCTTCCGTTCCTCCAGGTCATGGCTTGCCGTGGAGAGCCATCCCCGGTAGTCGGTCCGGACAAGGACCTCCTCGAGGAGGTTCCGGGGAAGCTCACCTGACCGGGCCCGGCATCCCCCTTCCCTGAGAAGGGCGGCCAACTCCAGAAGGCTTCCCCCACGACGCTGTTCAAGAGCCAGTCGTTCTATGAGCTCCGGGGCCGTTCCCCCGGGCTGGATTTCTCCCAGCCTCCTCAGGATCTCCTGAGCCTTCTCTCCCTGTCCCCGGGCCGGCACATTCAAAATCCGAGCGAGACTCACCCTGTCAAAGGGGTTGGCCATCACCCTGAGATAGGCCAGGAGATCCTTGACCTCCCGACCTTCAAGGAATCCTCCTCCGCCTTTTCGATAAAAGGGAATTCCCGCCAGGGAGAGGGTCTTTTCAATGGGGAGGGCCTGTGCATGGGTCCGGAAAAGGACCGCCGATTCTCCCAGGCGTCCTCCCCCTCTTGCCCATTCCCGAAGCATGCGGCAGACATACTCCGCCTCCGCATCCTCAGAGGAGAGCTCCTTCATGAAAACGGGAACTCCCGTTCCCCGGACGGCCTGCACCTCTTTTTCGTAACGCGTTCCGTTCCGGGCGATGACCGAGGAGGCGGCGGAGACGATCGTGGGGGTGGAGCGGTAGTTCCGGGAAAGAAGGACCCGGCGGGCACCGGGATAATGCTCGGCAAAGGAGCGGATGTGGGTGATGTCCGCCCCCCTGAACTGGTAGATGCTCTGGTCGTCATCTCCCACGACCGTCACATTGGTCCTGTCCCGGGAGAGAAGTCTGATGAGCTCCTCCTGGAGGGGATTGGTATCCTGGTATTCATCCACCAGAATGTGGTGGAACTGCTCCCGGAGCTCCCCGGAAACCTCCGGGCTCCTGCCCAGGAGGGCGACGAGACGAAGGAGAAGATCGTCGTAATCCAAGGCCCGGCTGGCCTCGAGTCCCTTTTCGTACTCCTCGTAGCAGGTGGCAAACCATCGATTGGTCCCATAAAGACGTCGGGCGAGATCGGGACCCGGCCCTTGCCGGGCATTTTTCCAGCGGCCTATCTGGCGAAGGACATCCTGGGGGTTCACATCCTCGTCGGAAATCCGGTGGCGCCTCATGATCTCGCGGACCAGGGCTTTCTGGTCTCCGGCATCAAAGATGGTGAAATCAGGGGAGAGTCCGGCCGGGCCGGAGAACCTCCGCAGAAGGCGGGCTGACAGGGAGTGGAAGGTCCCCACCCAGGGCAGTCGCGCGCCCGGGATCCTTCTGGTGATCCGCTCCGAGAGCTCTCCCGCCGCCTTTCTCGTAAAGGTGGCGACGAAAAATCCCTCCCCCCCCACCCCCGAACGGTCGATCAGGGCAATGAGCCGTTCGATCACGACCCGGGTCTTACCAGAACCGGCCGGGGCAAGGACAAGAAGGGGCCCCCCCTCATGAAGAACCGCCGCCTCCTGTTCCGGATTTAAAGGAATTTCGGGAGATTCGGACAGGCTCAAGAGGATCTGGCTCCCCCTGATTCGAGTATCCGGGAGAGCCAAAGCCCTGCAAAGCGGTCTGTGGACTCCTCCTCCTCGTCCTTGGCGACAAAGAGGATTTCCCGCCCCGAGGGAGAAAAGGCCGGACGGCAATTCACGAGCTTTGCCGTGGCATCGACGGGAAGGACACGGTTCGGCGCCCCTCCGGAGACACGCTGGAGAAAAGGTTCGGTCGGCCACGTCCAGAAGGGTTTGGAATCGGGTTTCGTCCGAAGATAAAGAAAGGAGTCTCCGGTGGGAGACCAGAGCGGGTAGAGGCTGTACCCCGTCTTGACCACCGGGACAGCGGTTCCCGTCTCCGGATGGTAGAGAGCGATCCCCCTCCCACCTGCTTCTAGCTGCATCTCCATCAGGACATCTTTCCCCGCCCCGGCGAGCAGGGGATAGAAGAACTCGCGGTGTTCAAGAAGGATGTGGTCCTCTGGACCCTCAAGATCAAGCCTGTGAAGGGTGTTTCGTTTCTGGGGATTTTCGACACGCCTGTCGCGGGTATGAAACCAGAGGGAGCGGCCGTCGGGAGAAAAGGAGAAATGGTCGAGATGCTCGGAGGTCCGGAAGATTTCCCGGGATGGGGAGCCGGGTTCCCAGAGATAAAGGAGGCATTCCTCCCGAAAGCGGCCCTCCTTGAATCGGACGATGTAAACGAGTCTGTCTCCCGTTGGGGACCAGTGGAAGTCTCCCAGGGCCTCCTCCTGGCCATAGCGCTCCGAAGGCCAGTCGATCACATTGACCGGATTTTCCCCCAAGGGACCGCAGACCATGAGCTGGTCCCCCAGGACCGTGTGGTGGGTGGTCTTCCAGAGTATCTTCCGGGTATAGGGCTTCCAGCGCTGGCGTGTATGGATCGCCAGAAGACGTCCCGACGGAGAGGCAAGGAGGGCCTGGGGACGGATCGCATCGGAGTCGAAGGGGAAGGGCTCGACCGCTCCGCTCAAGGTGTCGAGCCGGTTGAGGGACCAGCGGGCTCCGTAATGTTCCCAGTTGG
The DNA here is from genome assembly GCA_027415345.1 of Nitrospirota bacterium. Taxonomy (GTDB): domain Bacteria; phylum Nitrospirota; class Leptospirillia; order Leptospirillales; family Leptospirillaceae; genus UBA4572. The sequence continues at coordinate 9,600 of DAIBTC010000029.1, read as the reverse complement.
CCCGGTCCAGGTGGAAGGTGACATAGCGGCTGTCCGGCGACCAGACATAGATCAGCTCATTGGCTCCCCGTCCTCTTTCCCGATAATTGACGGCCACCAGGTTCTTGCCGACGTCATGAAGAACCTCCCGGCTCTTGGCATCCAGAATGGTCAGGCATCCCAGATCCCTTGTCTCGTGAATGGTATCAGGATCCGTCAGGCGAACAAAGGCGATCTTTGAGCCATCCGGAGAAAATGAGGGAAGGACCACTTCGACCTTCCCGGGGACGAGAGGTTCTGTTTCTATTGTCCAGTCATTGGCCATGACAAAAAGCTCCTCAAGTTTTATTCGACGGTCACGGATTTGGCCAGATTTCTGGGCTGGTCCACATCATTTCCTGCAATAGAAGCCGCCCGGTAGGCGAGAAGCTGGAGCACCGCCGAAGCGTAGAAGACCCCATCCCACTCCGAAGAGACGGGCAGGATAAAGGTCGGGACGGGATCTTCGGCACCACTCCCTGGCGGGCCGATCGTAATGACGGTTCCGCCACGGGCCTCGATTTCCCGGATATTGGAAATTTCCTTGGGGCGAAGCCGGGTATCCACAAGGGGTGCCACAATCAGAACCCCCGGCTCAACCAGGGCGATGGGACCATGCTTGAGCTCCCCTCCTGGATACCCGTCGGCCGGCCGATAGGTGATCTCCTTCAGCTTGAGGGCTCCCTCGATCGCCAGGGGATAGTCGATCCCCCGGCCGATGAAGATGGCAAACCGGGCAGCCAGGATCTGCCGGGAGAGCCGGTCGATCAGATCCCGGTCAACCGCCCCCAGAAACCCTTCCATCCGGGCCGGAGATCTGACGAGAGCGGCCAGGGAGTCCCGGACATCGGGAGATTCCCGCCGACCAAGATAAAGGGCGAGAAGCCAGACGAGCGCCACCTGGGCGATGAAGGCCTTGGTGGAGGCAACCCCGATCTCCGGGCCGGCCCGGGTCAGAAGGGTCGCCTCGGCTTCGCGGGTGATGGAAGAGCCTCCGACATTTGTGATGGCCACTGTCAGATATCCCTCCTTCCGGGCCACCTCCAGGGCCCCCAGGGTATCGGCGGTCTCCCCGGACTGGCTGATCCCGATGACCCAGGCCCCTCTCCGGAAGCGCAATGGGCGGTAACGGAATTCAGAGGCGATCTCGACCCGGACAGGAACAGGGGAGAGGGACTCGATCATCAGGCGGCCCAGGAGGGCGGCATGGTAGGAAGTCCCGCAGGCGACGAAGACGATTTCCGTCGGATTGGGGCCGAGCCGGACGAGCTCCGGAAGGAAGACCCGGGAATTTTCTTCCCCCAGGCGTCCCTCAAGCGTATCCATGATAGCCCGGGGACCCTCGAAGATCTCTTTCTCCATGAAGTGCCGGTATTGTCCTTTCTCCGCCTGCACCGGATCCCAGGGCACCTCTTCGAAGACGGCAGGAAGGCCCAGGCCATCGGAGAGACGGCACAAGGAGACCCCCTTGGAGGACAGCGTAGCTACCACCTCGGGCGGAAGCGGCATGACCCGTCGGGTCCACTTGAGAAAGGCGGGAACATCCGAGGCGACAAAAAATTCCCCCTCCCCCTCTCCCAGGATCAGGGGAGCTCCCTTGCGGACGGCCACCAGCTCTCCGGGAGACTCCTCGCACACCACGGCCAGCGCATAGCTCCCCTCGACTCCGGAAAGTCCTTTCCGGACCGCCCGGGCCAGATCGCCTTCCTCCCGGTAGGCCCGGTGAATCAGGTGCGCCAGAACCTCGGTGTCTGTCTCGGAGGAAAACGAATACCCCTGCCCGACCAGCTCTCTTCGAAGTGTTCGTTCGTTTTCGATGATGCCGTTGTGCACCAGAACGATCGGTCCGGACCTGTGGGGGTGGGCATTTTCTTCTGTCGGGGCCCCGTGGGTCGCCCAACGGATATGTCCGATGGCCGTTCCCGGAGATCCGGTCATCCCCTGGACGGATTCGGCCAGCCGGGAGAGCTTTCCTGACGCCCGGACAACGGAAATCTTTCCTTCCTTTCCGAAAAAGGCCACCCCCGACGAGTCGTAGCCACGGTACTCGAGCCTTGATAGAGCTTCCAGCACGATTCCGACCGGCTCACGCGGGCCAGCGTAGCCGATGATTCCGCACATTATTCCCTGTCCTTTTTCTTCGGGGCACTCAGGCCGTTTTTGACCTCGGATCTTTTCTCCCTGCGATGGTGGTAACGGACCCCCCCTTCGGGGCGGATCTCCTGAGGAGCCCTCGAAAGGAGCAAGGCATCATCGGGAACATCTGTCGTCACCGTCGAACCGGCGGCGATGACCGACCTGTCACCGATACGGACAGGGGCCACGACCTGTGTATCGCTTCCCACAAAGACGCCGGACCCGATCCATGTCCTGTGTTTGTCGTATCCATCGTAGTTGCAGGTAATCGTTCCTGCCCCGATATTGGTATTGCGTCCTATCTCGGCGTCACCGATATAGGACAGGTGGTTCACCTTGGATTTTGCTCCCACGACCGTCTTCTTCGTCTCGACAAAGTTTCCGAGGTGGGCCTCTTCTCCAAGGTCAGTCCCGGGGCGAAGGTGGGCAAAGGGACCGACCACCGATCCGTCCCGAAGCCGGCTCTCCGTCGCCACAACGAAGTCCCTGACAGTGACCCCAGACCCCACCACGCTGTTGGTCAGATGGACCCCCATTCCGATCCGGCAAGAGGATCCGATCCGGGTCGTCCCCTCGAGAACCGTCTGAGGCATGATCACCGTTCCGGCCCCGATCTCGACTTTGGGTCCGATATCCGTCCGCGAAGGATCCCAGAGGGTGACCCCCCGCTCCATGTGGCCCCGGTTGATGCGTTCCCTGAGAAGGGCTGTCACCCTTGCGAGTTCCTCCTGGGTGTTGACCCCCAGCATGCATTCTGGAGTCATGGGAAAGGTGTGCACCGCCCCGCCCCCGGAGACGACCCGCGAGACGAGAGTCGTCAGGAAACGCTCATTCTTGACCGGGTCGGGGGGGATCATCGAAACGGCGGAAAGAAGAACTTCCCGGGGAATGAGATAGATCCCGGCATTGACCTCACGGATCCTCTTTTCCTCCTCCGAGGCCCGGCTTTCTTCCCGGATGTCGACGACCTCACCATCGGCATTCCGAATGATGCGCCCGTACCCCCTGGGGTCTGAAAGCTCGGAAGTGGCAAGAAAAAGGAGTCCGGGATGGGCCTCCCCCAGGGCCGAAAATTTTTCCAGAAGCCCTTCGTCGAGGAGGGGGCCATCCCCGTTGACCACCAGAAGGTGGGTCGCCGATCCGGCGAGGAAACGGTCGCTCGTCGCCACCGCCTCCACCGCCCCCCAGGTTCCGTCCATCACCTCCTGGATAACAAAGGCCGGCTCCCGGCCAGACGGATCCACGAGCCCGGGATTTCTCAGGAATCCCTCGGGCCGGACGACGACATGGAGGGTCCCCAGCCGGGGACCCAGAGAGAGAAGGGCCCGCCAGGGATAGGAGAGCAGGGTCTCCCCCAGGACCACCGATTCGACCTTGGGGATCGGGGAGGCCATCCGGGTTCCGAATCCTGCAGCAAGGATCGCCCCGTCAATGGTCATGGAATATCTCCTCGGGCATCCGGACCACGGGCAGGCGGGAGGGCATGCCGAGCCCCCCGGAGAGGATCATGCGAATTCCTTCCTCCACCGGAAGCTGGGTTTCGACAACCATCGATTCGGGGATGAAGGCCTGGACTCCGATATAAAGGTTATTGCTAGGGAAAAAGACAGAGGCATAGCGGACCGGATCCCCGTCCAGCGTCACCCACGCCGTCAGAAATCCCATCGTATAGGCCCCTTCCCGGGGATATTCCGCCAGGACAACCTTTTTGAACCCTTTCCCTTCCGAGGGAGAGAATGCGTCGAGAATGGTCTTGATCGCGGTATAGAGCTTCTTGAATATGGGGATGTGGGTAAGAAGCTCCTCGACCATCCCCAGAAGCTTGCGCCCGATCACATTGGTGGCGAAGACGCCAACCACGAAGATCAGGACCAGGAGCACGGCCACGCCAAGACCTGGAATGGACCGGCCCAAAAGGAGAGTCACCACCGGGTCCAGAAGGGAGTCGAGAAAGATGAAAATCCGGTAGAGGATATAGGCAGACAAGGCCACCGGCAAAACGATGAGCAGGCCGGTAATGAACTGCGTCCTTAGTGTGGTCCTGATTCTGTCACCGCTTGACTGGATCCACCCCAAATGGGCCCCCTTCAGAATTTTTCCGAAGCCTGAGATATCTGATTATCGTACCCATTTTTCGATCGATTGGGCAAGCCTATCGCGCCCAGTGGTCAATGGCCGTATGAAGGGCCACCCGCTCTTGCCCTTCCCGGAAAACAATGGCGGGTTCCCGGTGGCTCTTCATCTCTTCCTTCCAGATGGGCACATACCGGGCAGAGACAAAGTCCACGAGGGCCTCCCGACGCTCCCGGGGAAGCCGGTCCCATCCCGGTCCGACGTGAACCCGGAGAACTTCCCCTTCAAAACGAAGGGAGGCGGAGAGGAGAACCGGGTCTTCTCCCGACCGGAATCGGAGATTTGCGGCCTTCAGAATCGATCCTGCCGTGGCCCGGAGGGCCGATTCCCGTTTGAGGAGACCCTGACGGCCCAGGGAACCGGAGGCCGGTCCCGAAATCCGGACCATCGTGACGACGAGGGAGACCAGAAGAGCTCCTCCCAGGACAATGATGACCACCTTTTTCCCCACGATCCCTCCCGCGACAGGTCACGGTTCTTTGCCTACAAAAGACTTTCCCCGAATTTTTATTGTATCATCTGAAGGTGCGCGATGCCGATGCCCTTTGACAACCCTCATCCTTTGGAGCCACGGGAGATGTCCAGACCTCGTTTTTCCCGACATTTCTTTCTTTCATTCCCCCTTTTGGGCCTTCTCCTTATTTCCGGACCGTCCATTCTTCTCGCCGATTCCCGCAGCCACCGTTATTATCCGAGCACAAGCCCCCAGTTCGCCTCCCAGCTGGAGATCGAGACAGTTTCCCTGCTTTTCAGGAACAACAATATCCTCGTCTCCGACACTCGTCACACCCTGATTTTCATGAATGCCAGCGGGCTCCGGGAAAGTGTTCCCCATGTTTCCGGACGCGAAATCCAGACCATTCCCGTGGAATCCGGACAGGCTGTGGTCGTTGCCGGCAATACGCATACGGCCCCCCTTTCCTCCTCAGTCCCCGCTCCGGCCCTTTCAGTCGGTATTGTCCCCCTGTCCGTCGCCGAATCCGAAGATCTCGTCTATCTCGCAGACGGCAGTGGAAGAATCGATGCCCTGAATCTCACCTCCGGGCCGCAGGACGTGATTCTCATCCCTGACTCCCGGGTCAGGATCAATGCCGGCGCTCATATCTCCAAGTTGCTGAAGAGATCCCCGACCATGGGAAAACTTCTGGGAATGGCCACCACCCTTCCCCTCGAGCCAGGATATCTGTCCGCCATCGCCGGCGGTGGAACCCAACCCCTCGGATCGAAGCCCATCGATGGTCTCCGGGCCCGGATCAGTCCGATCGCCCTTTCCGCCAACCATGACGGACTCTTCATCGCAGGAGAGACAGGCCACATCCTCTACCTGAACAACACGACCGGGCCCCGCCCTGTTCCCGTCAGGGAAGGCCGGTCTCTCCGACAGGTGATTGTCCGGCCAGGCCAGATTTTTCTGGCGGCCAGCCGGGACGACGAATCCGACCCGAGGCCAGGATCTGATCCGGTCCCGGCCCTCGCCTCGACGATGAACCCCATCACCATCGTGGCAAGCGGCGACCGACTTTTCACCGCCGACCAGGGGGGGGAGATTTTCGAGATCAACCTCTCCCAAGCCCCTCTTCCGCTTCCGGACAAGGACGGAGAAGGCCGGCCTCGGGTTCTCGACCCGGGAATGGCGATCCGGATCGCGGGAGGCGGAACCCATCTTGTCCAGGGAACTCCTCTTCCTGCCCTCCAGACCATGCTCCGGCCTCGCTCGCTGGCCTATGATCCCCAGGGAATCCTTTACACCGGAGACATCGAGACCACTCTTGAGGCCGGACGCGTTCTCGCCCTCAATGTCTCCGATCACCCGATCCTGCTCCCCATCATGAAACATGGCCATTTCAGGAAGGTCCGCCTTCTCCCGGGGGAAATCCTCTCCGTGGCCGGAAATTCCAGACGCAAGCCTGTCACCCCCACAGTCCCCACTTCGGCCGGAGACGTCGGGATCGAACCGGTCCAGCTTTCCTACCGGAATGGCCTTCTGGCCATCGGGGACCTTTTGGGATCGATCGATCTCATGAACATGACCTTCCGGAACCGGCGCGCCTTCCCGAACGACCGGCAAAAGTCCCTGATTCTCCCTCCCGGAACCATCCTCTCCCTGATGGGCAACGGTTTCGGCTCCTCCGAAAAGCCGAGCGACGAGGTTCCCTGAATCAGGAAGTTGTTTCTGAATCTTCGAAGGGGGATTCCAAAAGGACAAGGGAGGGGGATGCCCCCTCCGGGCATCTGAGCTCGACCCGGATATTGAGCGGCCAGGTGGCCATAGAGATTCCGTGGCCAGGGAGACTGGCCTCCAGGACCGGAATCCGCTCCACAAGGGACAGAACCAGGTCCGCCACCGACCGTGCGGGATCATCCGCCCGGGGGGAAAACCCGGAGAAGGGACCGATCACCAATCCTGAAAGCCGGTCCAGGGCTCCCGAAAGGAACAGGGTCCGAAGGGACCGGTCGATCGCATAGAGCGGTTCGTCCACATCCTCGAGCAAAAGGATCGCCCCGGTCAAATCTGGAAGAAAGGGAGTCCCGCAAAGATGGGCCAGGGATTCGAGGTTCCCCCCCAGAAGTCGTCCGGAAGCGCTACCGGAACGGAGGGTGCGGGCAAGGCCCAAGGGGAGAGGGTTTCCTTTTTGCACCTTTCCGGAGACCATCTCCCACCAGAGGGAAAAGGTCTCGGGATGAAAAAGCTCCCTGGCGTTCGGCCCCCAGAAGGTGGCCAGCGAAAGCCTCCTGGCGAGGGCCGCGTGAAGATAGGTCATGTCTGAAAATCCGCAGACCAGGGGAAGATTCCCGGTGAAACCCTTCCACTGATCCTCCCACCATCCCAGGAGGCGGATCGCCCCTGCTCCTCCGCGATACGACAGGACTCCCGCTCCCTTTCCACCCGTCACAGCGTCATAAAAGCGATGCATCCTCTCCCTGTCGGGAGCCGCGTAGGGGGAAACGGCAGGATCCGGTGAATCGCAAAGGACAGGACGTAAGCCAGCCGCCTCCATCAGCTTTCGGACCTCGTCCCATTCGGGGAAAGGGGCCGCCATTCCGGTCCGGACCACAAGAAGGGCATCTCCGGGACGAAGGGGACGGGCCGGACGAAGGATCCGGTCCACTCTCAGCCCTCTTTCATAAGATAATCCAGAAGCATCTCCCGGACCGCCTCGGGAAGGGAGAGTCCCTGCTCGGAGATCTTCACGAGAAAGGCCTCGTAAAGCTCACCAGGAACCGGGATTCGAAGTTCGACGTCGGGATCGGAGGAGCCTGAACCGGTCCCGGGGGAAACCACCCCTTTTTCGATAAAGTCTGTGATCTGGGGAGGACGGACGATCTCCCTTAACGAGGGTCGGGACTGTTTCACGGAGTCTCTCCCATTCCGACAGAGACGATCTCTTCCACCAGCGCCCGGTATTCCGATGAGGAAGGGCCGTCCGGGTAAAAGTCTGTGATGGTCTTTCCGGCAGTCACCGCTTCGGCCAAGGCGATCCTCTGGTGAATGGCCGTCTCGAAAAGGGGAAAAGGGAATTCCTTGAGAGCTTCCACGGATTCCCGCGACAGCCTCGTCCCGTGGATCTTCCGGTTCAGCAACAGGCGGGTCCTGAGTCCGGGATTCAGCTGCTGGGCCTTCCTGACAAGGCCGACAATGTCGGTCCCCGACCAGAGATCGAGCGGGCTTGGCTGAAGGGGGATGATGGCGAGGTCGGCCACGACCAGAGCTGACCGTGTGATCGTCTCCATTCCCGGCGGGGTATCGATGACCACAAGGTCATACTTTTTTGCCAGTTTCGGGATTTCCTGGTCCAGAACCGGCATCGGAAGAGCGATAACCCCTACCGGGAATGTCCCTGATGCCAGTCCTCGCCATTTCATGGCGGATCCCTGGGGATCGGAATCGACAAGAAGCACGTCCATTCCCCGCTGGGCAAAGGCCCCGGCCAGATTGACGGCGGTGGTGGTCTTTCCGCATCCACCCTTCTGGTTCGCAATGACAAGGATCACCGGGAGTCTCCTCCTTCTTTCAGGGTGCGGATCCGAATTCCCGGACCCTCTCCCGGATGACACGGGTGGCAAGGTCAAAAAGGACGGCCCCCTTGCCGGCCGTCGAGAGCGACGGGTCCGACCCCATCCGCCCATCCGGATAAAGGGAACGGAACCTGTCCGGACCCAGCGGCCATTCGTGGTGGGGATCCGGAGCCTGGCCCGGGGCAATGGGGGTCTCGTGGTCCGGAAAAAGATGCCAGGTCACCGAAACCTCCCCACAGGTCGCATGATAGCCATTCACTTTCCCGAAAAACTCCTTCTCTTTCTCCACGACCTCAGGCAGGAGCCACCAGTTGGCCAAGGAGGTCCGGCCCTCCGGGTGATCCAGAAGAAATTCCGAAAAGGCCGCCTTGAGCGAGGAATCGTTTCCCCCATGGCCGTTGACGAAGAAAAACCGCCGGAAGCCGTTTCGGTAAAAATTTGACAGGAGATCGTTCACCACGAGGATGAGCGTCCGGGGAGAAAGGGAAGTGCTTCCTGGAAAGGCCAGATGGTGATGGGACATGCCATAGGCCAGGGTCGGGGCGACAAGGATTCCCTCCTCCTCTCCCACTCTCCGGGCCAGCGCCTCCGCCACGAGGTGATCGGTCCCGATGAGGCCGTTGGGCCCGTGCTGTTCGACCGACCCCACAGGAATGAGCAGAAGGGTCGACCCTTCGAGATAGTGCGCCACACCCGGCCAGTTTGTCTTGGCGAGTTCCACCCGTCCCCCCATTGCAAAAGGTTTTATCAGTCCCATGAATTCCTTTTATCCTAACATATTCTGAAACCGTTTCAGCCAATCACGCTCCCAGAGACCCTCCGAGACGGAACAAACCTAAAGATTCGGGATATCACCTTTGAACATTCATTTCATGACAGGGAACGACTGGAGCATCGGGCCCGGAATTTCAGTCGAAAAGCCCGGACATAGGGACTATTGAGAGTCTTCGGGTCCCTCAGGGGTATAGGAACTGCCGCTTGTCCCAAGCCTAGTAGGCGGGTGACCAGGAGGAGGTAGAGGAGGGCAAAAAGGATTGGAGGCCCAAGAGGAGTGGCAGGGCCTGATCGGGGTGAAAGGGCCAGAAGTCAGGGTTACGGCATTTCTTCCCGCTTTCGCCGGAGCTGGTTCCCGACGGAATCGGGATTTTGGTCCTTCTCTCCTTCGCGGAATGCCAGACTGCCTTCTGACCCCCAGTTAAGGAAAAAAAAGGCAGGGTTCCCCCTGCCTCTCTCTTGCCTCTGACCGTGGACCTAGCCTGGTCCTTCCGGAACTTGCATTCCAGGTTATCGGGCGCG
>DAIBTC010000299.1 GCA_027415345.1 Nitrospirota bacterium | reverse complement strand
CCACCACCTGGTTGATTTTTGAAATCCGATTCCTCCATTCCGGACCCGGCCCGGGAAGGCCATTCCTGGACATGGGAAAATTCCTGACGGCAGAACAAGTCTATCGGAACCCCTCGGGCGCACAATCCCCCGAAAGGGGGATTTCGGGGGAGACTTGGACTAAGGGATGGGAGAATTCAGAGAGAAAGGAGAAAAGGTCTCCGGTCGGGACAATGCGGGCACGGTTCATGGGACGCCGAAATTGTCCACAGGGAAAAATACTCAGGAAGGCCGGGCTACTTCTGTCCTGCCCCGGCAGAATAGACCCTGGCTGTCAGCTGGGCCCGGTTTCTGACCCCCACCTTGTCGTAGACGGCCTTCAGGTGGTCCTTGACCGTCTGCTCGGTCAGGGACAGGTGGTCGGCAATTTCCCGGTTCGAGGCTCCCCGGATCAGGTAAAGGACGATTTCGCGTTGCCTGTCCGTCAGACCCCAGGAAGAGAGCCTTAGAGGAAGGGATTCTTGAGGGGAAAGCGGCTCGAAAAGGATGATGCGGCCCTTTCCCGGGCCCCCCAGGGTCGT
>DAIBTC010000298.1 GCA_027415345.1 Nitrospirota bacterium | reverse complement strand
CATCCCCCCGGTCCCGAGGCCGCTTCGGGAGAGCCCGGCCATCCGGAGGGTCTTGCCGTCGATCTGTCGGACGCAGGGAAGCGGACGGGCCTCGGGATCGATGCGGGGATCCGCGGTGTACAGGTAGTTCACGTCGGAGAGGAGGAGCAGGCACTGGGCCCGCACCAGCCCCGCCACATAGGCGGAAAGGCGGTCGTTGTCCCCGAAGCGGATTTCGAAGGTCGCCACGGCATCGTTTTCGTTGACCACCGGAACCACTCCCAGGGAGAGGAGGGTTTCGACGGTGCGCTCGAGGTTGGTGAACCGTTCGCGGTCGGCGATGTCGGAGGGGGTCAGAAGGATCTGGGCGACCCCAAGGCCATGGCGCCGGAAGGCCTTTTCCCATTGCCCCATGAGGGCCGTCTGGCCGGCGGAGGCGGCCGCCTGCTTCTGGGCCAGGGAAAGAGGGCGCCGTCCGAATCCGATGCGTTCCCGCCCGGCCGCGATCGCCCCGGAGGAGACCAGGACGACCCGGACCCCTTCGTCTCGAAGGATCCGGATCTGGCGGGCGATCCGGGAAA
>DAIBTC010000297.1 GCA_027415345.1 Nitrospirota bacterium | reverse complement strand
AGCTTCAGCGGCTTGAAGACAGCCTTTGTCGGTCATATTCGCCAAACGGGAACAGATCCGTCAAAGACTCCGCAGCTCGCGGCCTCCTATCAGTCGGCCATCGTCAGTCATCTGACCGATCGGATCGGAAAAGCGTTGGAGGCCTTCCATCCCCCCTCCCTGCTTGTGGGCGGCGGCGTTGCGGCCAATCTCCACTTCCGGTCCGAACTGGAAATTCTCTGTGAGGAGAAGGGGATTCCTCTTTATATGGCTCCTCGACCCCTTTGCGGAGATAACGCAGTTATGGTAGCTTTGACAGGTTTGGAATTATTCCGGGCGGGTCGAGGGGTGATGTCTCCCTACGATGAAATCCGCCCGAGGCCGAGATGGGATGAGGATTAATCGGAGATTTCGTGTTTGAAAAGCGTTTGGCTGGACTCATCGTCCGTGCCGTCAAATCGGTAGCCGCCGAAGAAGGGTGGTCCCAGGAGATTCTGAAGCCGGTCCTTGATCGTGGCCTTCGCCTCGAATGGCCGAAGAAGGAGGAGTTCGGGGACCTGTCAACGCCCTTTGTCCTCGGCCTT
>DAIBTC010000296.1 GCA_027415345.1 Nitrospirota bacterium | reverse complement strand
AGGGGCTTGTGGGGGAATCCCCCGCCTTCGTCCGGATGATGGCGACCATTCACAAGGTGGCGCCCCAGATGGCGACGGTTCTCCTGCACGGAGAGACCGGAACGGGCAAGGAGCTGGTCTCTCTCGCCATCCACAAGCTCTCTCCCCGCTCCGATCGTCCCTTCGTGGCGGTCGACTGCTCCGGCCTTCCGGAAAACCTCATCGAAAGCGAGCTCTTTGGCCACGAAAAGGGATCCTTCACCGGGGCCCACACCCGCAAGACCGGACTGGTGGAGGCCGCCACCGGAGGAACGCTCTTTCTCGACGAGATCGGGGAGCTTCCCCTCTCCGTCCAGGCCAAGCTTCTCCGGCTTTTGGAGACCAATGTCTTTCGCCGGGTGGGGGGGATCGAGCCCCTCCATGCGAATATTCGCCTGATCTCTGCCACCCACCGGGACCTTTTGGCCATGGTGCGGGAGGGGAGCTTCCGGCAGGATCTCTACTACCGCCTGAACATCTTCCCCGTGGAACTTCCCCCTTTAAGAGAGCGCCGGGAGGACATTCCTCTCCTAGTGGCCTCGATTCT
>DAIBTC010000295.1 GCA_027415345.1 Nitrospirota bacterium | reverse complement strand
GATCCTGAGTGCCCAGGTAATGGGGCTAGGTTCATGCGATCCTGCAGGAAGGACGATTCATGCTTGAATGGATCAGGAAAGAAGCTGTTGAACGCCCGAAGGTGATCGGGGTGCTCATCCTGTTGACCGGGGGAATTTTTGTCCTGTCCATGGGATGGTGGGGCTTCTCCCAGAGTGGATCCTCTGGAGGGGATGTCGTGGCGAAGGTCGACGGAGTTCCGATCAAGGCCAAGGATTATTCCCGTGATTATCTGATCATGAAGGATAATTACAAGAGGCTCCTGCGCGGAGATCTCGGAGCCAAGATTCTGAAGGACCTAAATTTTCCGGGACTTGTCCTTCGCAATATGATCTATCGTCAGCTCTGGATCGACGAAGGAAAATCCCTCGGAATTACCGTTTCCGATAAAACCGTCGTAAACGAGATTGCGAAAATCCCATTTTTCCAGGTCGGCAATCCTCCAGTTTTTTCAAAGGATGCCTATGTGACCTTTCTGAAGGAGACCCATCAGAGCGCCCAGAGCTTTGAACGCTCTGTTCGTTTGGATGTGCTTGTTCAGAGAGCC
>DAIBTC010000294.1 GCA_027415345.1 Nitrospirota bacterium | reverse complement strand
AACACTGGTTTACCTTGGGGTTCGACGGCTTTCGCCTGGCCGGAGCCGGACGGCTTCACCGTCTGGGAAAAGAGGGAGTCGAGCTCGTTACCGATCCCTTCCGTCAGCTTCAGGGGATCCTGTCGCCGCTGGAACACTCCTTCCCCGACAGGATCTTTCTCTTTGAGACGGGATCCGCTCCCCATGGGGCCAACATCAAGGATCCGCGTCTTTTTTATCACTTCAACGGATTCTTTCCCGCGGTCATCCGGGCGGTGAAGGAGGAGAACAAGGGTCCTCTTGACCATGCGCTCTCTTCGGAGGAGTTTGTTTCCCATCGTCGGAAGGAGCTTCCGATAAGATGGACTCTCGATCTGCGCGAGCGCTCCGAGGAAACCTTCGAGAAATTCCTCGAAGATGACGAGGAAAGCGACGTTTTTTCTTCAGCCGGCACCCCCCCGAAGGAGCGTCAGATTCTGGCCCGTGTGGCCCGGATCATGGAAAACGGCCGGCGGCGCCTCCAGCTCGCGGCAAGTCTTTTCCTGACATTTCCGGGGATCCCGGTCCTCTACTATGGCGATGAGATCG
>DAIBTC010000293.1 GCA_027415345.1 Nitrospirota bacterium | reverse complement strand
ATGTTTCGATCGCCGCGACCGGATCGGGAGCCGGAATGTCCAAGGCCGCCGACGGGGATGTCACCATCGGCGCTTCCGACGCCTATCTGACCCGGGACCTGAAGAAGCGGTACCCCTCTCTCGTCTCCATACCCGTCGCCCTCGAGGATACCCAGGTCATCTACAACCTCCCGGGCCTTTCGAAGTCCGGAGCCCTACGGATGGACGGTCCGACCCTGTCCGCCATTTACCGGGGAAAGATCCGCTTCTGGGACGACAAGGCCATCCGGGCCATCAATCCGGGTGTGAACTTTCCCCATCGGAGAATCAGTGTCCTCCACCGCGCCGACGCCTCCGGGACGACCTTTGTCTTTACCGATTACCTGAACCAAACCTCGAAGGACTGGTTCGACACCATCGGGCGCGACCGTTCCCCAAACTGGCCGGCGGGACAGGGATACATCGGCTCCGCCGCTCTGGTGCATGCCGTTCGGACAACCCCCGGCGCGATCGGGTATGCCGGTCTCGGATGGGTCAGGAAGTTTCATCTCGAATCCATGGCGCTGAAGAACCGGGAGGGCCGCTACA
>DAIBTC010000292.1 GCA_027415345.1 Nitrospirota bacterium | reverse complement strand
ATTCTTCTTTTGTGTCCCTGGTGCGTTCGAATTGCTCGCACAGAATGTCGTCCAGATTGCCACAAATCCAGGGTACGAATGCAGTGCCTTGTTCCATGGCCGGTTGCATGAATTCGGCATTGAAGTTGGCCTGTAGCATGCGAGGTAGCCGTTGGCCGCTTCCATGTCGGTGATGCCGGCGAGCGCCAGTTCCCTGGGCAGGCGCTCCTGATGGGTGCGGAACATGCGTTCACTGCGCCCTCTGGCCTCGGGCGAATAGGCGGGGAGCATATTGATGCCCAGCTGTTTCATGGCCCGTCCGAACTGGGTAAGGTTGTCCTTGTCCACCTTGCCGCCGACCACTGGCGTGCTCCAGCAGTGGCTTCCCCGATCCGAATAGAAGGAGCTGAACAGTCCATGCTGCTCGATCACGTCGGCCACGCCGCGCAAGCTGCTCTGGGTGCCTTCCTGCTCGACGAAGAACATCGAATAATGCTCGTTGGTGGCATCGTCCATGGTCACGATCAAATCCCACTTCTGCCCCGGCACCCATTCGTGCGTGCTGCCCCATGCTCCCGGCAATACCAAGCG
>DAIBTC010000291.1 GCA_027415345.1 Nitrospirota bacterium | reverse complement strand
CCCGGGGATCCCCACCACGGTCGAGTGGGGCGGGATCGAGCGAAGGACCACGGCATTCGATCCCACCCGGGCCCCCTCCCCGATCGTCACATTCCCCAGAACCTTGGCGCCGGCTCCCACCAGAACATGGTTCCCCAGGGTGGGGTGGCGCTTTCGTCCCTTTTCCTTGCCGGTTCCCCCGAGGCTGACTCCCTGGTAGAGGGTGACCTCCTCCCCGATGACGGTCGTCTCTCCGATGACCACCCCCATCCCGTGGTCGATGAAGAATCCGGCGCCGATGGTTGCGGCCGGATGGATCTCGACACCGGTGAGAAAGCGGGCGAGGAGGGAGAGAAGTCGCGCGGCCAGCGTCAGGCGGCGACAGTAGAGGGCATGGGCCAGGCGATAGAGAACCACCGCATGAAATCCCGGATAGGTCAGAAGTACCGTCCAGCGGCTCCGGGCGGCCGGATCGCGTTCGAAGACCGCTCGAAAATCTCGCGAAAGAGTTGCCCGAAAGGAGACGGGACGGCTCTGGGTGGCCCCTTCGGCGGAGGCGCAGGCCCGGCTCATGTCTCGGCCACCCTCAAAA
>DAIBTC010000290.1 GCA_027415345.1 Nitrospirota bacterium | reverse complement strand
AATCCCGGCGCGAGAATCCGGAGTCCTTTGCCCGACGGATCCTGGACAATACCCGGGAGTTTTTCGCCATCGACTTCTAGACTCCTGGCATCCCTTCCCCGAAAGGAGCGACCGTGGCCCGCATTCTCATCCTCGACGGATACAATATCATTGGCGCCCGGGGACGCATGCGACGCGACGGGGAGGTGCTGGCCCGGGAGAGGCAAGGTCTTCTCCGGGAGATCTCCCCCTATGCCGCGGGGGGACACTTCTCCGAAATCCATCTGGTCTTCGACGGCTATCCCAACGACCGCGATCTCCTTCTGATGCCTCCTTCCGGTGTTCGGGTCGTCTTTTCGGAAGGGGCCGGGTCGGCCGACGCCGTCATCGTCAAACTGGCCGAGCGCTACAGGGAGAGGGCCGCGGTCGTGAGCTCGGACCGGGAGGTCGTCCGGATGTCCCGCGCAATGGGGGCCGAGACGGTCACATCCCAGGAGTTTCTCGGGCGTATTTCCAGGCGGGGGGGCGGTTCGGCAATAGAAAGAGATGTCGAGGAAGGCGCGGAGGTGGAGCGGGAGTCCCCTCCCCCATCTTTC
>DAIBTC010000028.1 GCA_027415345.1 Nitrospirota bacterium | reverse complement strand
CTGGATGCGGCGGATGGGGGATCCGAAGACGGGCGGACAGGGCCTTTCGGGACTCCGGACGGTCGTGGACGAGACGAACCGGGATTTTCTGAAAAGGGACGGGTGCACGGATTATACCCTGGACAACGATGCCACGTTCGTTGAGGCCGGAAAAGAGAAAGCCCAATACTCCTACCTGAAGGAGAAGGGGTACATGCCGATGATGGCGGCCCTGTATGAGAACGGACTCTTTATCGACGACGAGTTCCGGGAGGGGAACGAGTCCCCCGGGAAGGGGCACATTGCCGTCTATCGACGGGCGAAGGCGGTAGTGGAGAGCGCCCGGAAGCGGATCGCCCGCTTCCGGGCGGACAGCGCCTCCTACCAGGCAGATCTGATCAACGTCCTGGAAGACGACAACGTTCTCTGGACGATCACGGCGGACCAGGATGCCGCGGTCCGGAAGGTGATCGACCGGATCGGGGAGAACGACTGGAAAGTCCTTGGGGACAATCCGGACGTGTCGGTGTCCGAAACGGTCCACACGATGAAGGAGACGAAGAAGGCCTTCCGGCTGATCGTGAAGCGGACCCGGGACCGGTCGACGCCCCTGTCGAACCATCTGGTGAGCTACCGGTACTGGGCAGTCGCCACCAATTTCCCGTCCGAGACGACCGCCGCCCGGGTTCTGGAGTGGCACCAGCTGCGGGGAGGGTTCGAGAACTTCCTGAAGGGCCTCAAAAGCGATGTGGGGGTCGGGTCTATGCCGACCGGGGACACCCATGCGAACGCCGTGTTCTTCCGGATCGGCGTGCTGGTCTATAACTTGGTGATCGGGTTCAAGCGGGATCTCCTTCCGGCCTCCTGCCAGAGCTGGACCCTGCCCACGCTCCGCTGGAAGCTGTTCCGCATGCCCGGAAAGCTTGCGAGACATGCCCGGGCTCTCGTCATGAAGCTGGCCGTTCCCCTGAGAGACCTGGAGTTTCTGTCCGGGATCCGTCGACAGTGCCGACTCCTGTTCGGGACGGGCTGAGACCCGCCGGAGAAAGGGAGAAAGCGGGGGGGGGGAAGGGCGGAATAGACAGGAGAGATCCGTCCTCGTCCCCCCGGAGGGAACAGGAGGGAGAAGTGATTTCCTGACAAGGATTTTTTCATTCGACTGGCTCCACATCCTCTCCGGATGCTCCCAACCGGAGAATTCCTCGGTCCCGGAGGGGGGGATGATGGAGGACTGTGAGACCCTGGACCGAGAGGAAGAGAGAGAATTTTTTAAAAAATCCCCCTTTTTCTCTCCCGAGAGGTCTGGATCAATCTCTATCGCGGAATTAGGGATTCCTTCGCTCTCTTTCCTTTACTATTTAAATAGTGATAAATATCACAGGATTGTGTGATGACAGTCATTTCCTCACAGGGGAGGGGGCCGGATAATGGGGGTCAGGAAATATGATGCATCCCAGGGTGCTGATCCGGACCCCGAGCCCAAGGCGGTGACCTATGAAAAAACGAATATTGACGCCGGAAGAAGTGGGGGCGCTCCTCGAATGGGACACTCCTCCTCATGATGAGGGAAGGGAAAGGATTTCCCCCCGGGGTCCTGGACTTCAAAAGACCGAAAAAGATGAGCATCTGTTCCGGAATGTGCTGGATGTACTGGGGGAGGCCATGATCGTCACCGATGTCCTGGGACGGATCCTCTTCGGAAACACGCTTTCCCGGCACATGATGAAAAAATCCCTCTCTTCGATCAGGAGAAAACCCTTCTCCCGGGTTCTCACCCTTTTGGACGCAAGCGGGAACCGGGAGAATCCGGATCCTGTCGAGGTGGCTCTCAGGGAGAAGGAACGAGTCCCCTTTCCTCCCGGGACCTCTCTCTCCCTTCCTGACGGCTCCACCATTCCCATAAGCGGATTTGCCGCGCCCATCCTCCGACAGGCAGGTGAAATCGAAGGGGTCGTGGTGAGTTTCCACCGGACCGTCCACCGGTCCTCCCTTTCCGATCCCGCGCCCTCCCCTCCCAGACGCCGGGCCCGTTAGCCCTCCTTCGTCCCGGAAGTCCACCCCCCGGCATACCTCCCCCGGGTGCCGGGGGCAGGTCAGGAGGCCGGATGATTCAGGAAAAATTCTTTAAAAGATGGAAAGTCCTGCGAGTGGCTCCCTGGCTCTGGTCAGGGCGTGGCTTGGCCTTTTTTCTCGCCGCTCTCACCCTTCTCATCATAGTCTCCTATGGCGGAGCCCTTCTGTCGTTTTTCTCCTTCCTGGACAATGAAAACGAAATCCGCTTGCTGTCAAGAAAGATTCATGTCATCGACCATCTCGTGGCCGATACCCGACAGATACACCTTGGCCGCAACGGATATCTGGATTCGGGCCAAAAGGCCTACCTGGCGACCTATACGACCGGCATTGAAAATTTCTCTTCAGACCTTGACGTCCTTCAAAAGCTCTCTCCCGATAAAGGGCTTCTTTCCGGAAGCCCGGAACTATCGGAGATCCTGTCCGGGGTCGACCCCTCCCTTCTTGCGACGGCCCGGAGCCTGAGACAGCGGGGCCTCATGGAAACCCGCCTCCATTTCCTGAAGGCTGACAGGTCTGTCACCCTCGATTCGACGATCCTCTCCCTGAGAAAACTCAGGACCTCCCTCAAAGGGATGGAGACGAACCGGGCCGTCGCGGCGCGGAGGCGTCTAATCCTGACCTCAGGGCTTTTCGGGTTGTCCTTTATTTTCTTCTCGACCTTTCTGGGAGTGACGGCCACACGGATTACCCAGGACATCTCGAAGGTCAACCGCCTTGTCTCCCACCTCTATCACGATGCCCACCACGATTTTCTGACAGGACTTCCCAACCGGACCTTCGTTCTGGAGTCCCTCGGGGATCTTCTTGCCGAAACCGCAAGAACAGGAGATCGTGCGGCCATTCTCTTCATCGATCTTGACGGGTTCAAGGCCATCAATGACCGGCTGGGTCATGACATGGGCGACATGGCCCTTGTCGCGGTCGCAAAACGTTTTCGGGGCGTGCTTCCCGAAAGGGATATTCTGGCCCGGATGGGAGGCGACGAATTTCTCCTTCTGCTCCCCACCTGTGATGGCCGGGAGATTCCCGCCCAGGTCTCCTCCCGACTGATCGGCACTCTGTCCGACCCCATCGTTCTGGGAAAGAGACAGGCCATTCTCGGAGCGAGCATCGGGATCGCCCTTTTTCCCGAAGACGCCGAAGAGGGGGAGACCCTTTTGAAAAAGGCCGACGAGGCGATGTACCGCGCCAAGGCCGAAGGCGGAAACCGGTACCATTTTGCAGGGGCCTCTTCCCTCTCTCCCTCCCCCCTCACCCATTCCCTCCCGTGATCGTTAGTGTCCATGACAAGACATATCCAGCCAGTGCCTGACTCCAGGAGGTTCCGCGATCCGGGTCAGGCCTCCCTGATCTCCCTTTCATCCGGGACTGAGTCAATTCAGTCCCGGATGAAAGGGTTTCTGAGGGGAACTTGACGGATATCGGTCGAAGGGATAATGTATAAATGGGAGTTTTCCCAAGGTGGAGTGATTTGGGACTATTGCAACCACCTCAAAAAAAAGTGCTAAAAAGTCGGGATCTCATTTTTTCCATTGAGCCTGTGCTTGATAGCGCAGGTTTTTTTTTGCCCTGATTCCGCCCTCAATGGAGAACCCCGGCTAGGTGTGGCCCCTCTTGGTGATCGACGATCACATGACGGGAGCCAAATGAGCAACCAACATTTTTTCCGGGAGGGGAAAATGAATGGGGATGAGAAGGAAAAAATCATGGGATTGACCCCTGATGAAATAACATTTTATGCCAATCTTCTTTGCGCCTTTCATCATCGCACCACCGAAACCGATGAAGAACTGGTCCAAAGCGTTCTTGAGGAGATGAATGAGGAGAAAAGAAAAAAGGGGGAAGAAAGCAAAGACTGGGAATCGGGAATCTGAGAAGATCGCCGTCCGGATGTGAAGGCCCGATCCGCATGTCGTAAGGCCGAGGACCCTCCGAAGGAATCTTCGAAAAAGTCGGAGATCCACCGGAAAGGGTCCTCCCGGCCGAACCCTTGGGGCCAGCGTCTAGGTCAACCGGATTTCTTACGGGAAGAGTCCGGATGGAAGAGACACCAAAATGAAAAGGGGGGAAATGACGAGAAAAAAGTCTTAGATCATGAAAAGAATGGAGCGGGATATGGGATTCGAACCCACGACCTTCAGCTTGGGAAGCTGACACTCTACCGCTGAGTTAATCCCGCCCGAAGGGTAGACATCGTTTTTATACCACAGAAACCTCCCTGTCTCAATCCCCCATAGAACCCCCCCCGGAGAGAGAGCCCCCTCCCACAAAACCGATGATCTCGACGGCGTCTCCCTCCCGGAGGAGGGTTTTGTCCCAGTCCTTTTTCGAAAGGATCGTCATGTTGACCTCGCACACCACCGGCCGGTCGAGAAAGCCCATCTCCTCAACCAGCGACTGAAGGGTCGCTCCCTCCTCGACCGGCCTTTTTTCTCCGTTCACGGTTATTGACGGCATAGGTTTCTCCCAATCTACATTTTTTATTTTTCCTGTATTATACTGTGAAATTGTTCAGGAGGACCATCCGGCTTCATGCAAGGTGTTCGGGATCAAAGACGGGACAGGCCATGATCGATATGCGCATCCAACGTTATTTTCTTCTGGGTCAGATCGCCCTGGTCTCTGCCACCTCCTACATGGCCGCCGATGCCGTGGACGAGACGATCCGGGACCGGATTTCGGGGGGATTTGCCATTCCCGAGGTCCATGGAATGATGGTCCGTCCCAGGGGCACCCTTCCGACCGCCGGTGACATCGCCTCGATCGCCCGAGGCAATCTCTTCGATCCCTCCCGTCGGGGACGTTCGGTCGCCCTTCCTGGAGATCTTGACCTGGGTTCGGGACCAGAAGCCAAAAGCCTTCGCGACAGCGCGGGATCGGTGGTGGCGGTAGGAAGCTGGAAGAATCAGAAAAATCTTCCCCTTCTTCATCCGGACTCACTGAAACTCCGGCTGGTGGGGACGCTTATGGGATCCGGGACCCTGTCGGGGGCCGTTCTCGAAGACACCGCCAAGAAGACCCAGAAATTCTACCATGTCAACGATGCGGTGATCCCCGGAAGGGTCAGCCTGGCCCATGTCCAGAAAGCCTCGGTCATCCTGAAGGTCGGCAACTCTTACGGAATCCTGAAGGCCAGGTTCACGGCCGAGGACGACAGAGGACAGGCCGTGGCGGCCGGGGGGACGTCCTCTCCCCATGGTATCCGGCAGCTTGATTCCAACCACTGGCTCATCGAGGCGCGGGCCGTCCATTCGGCGGTCAGGAACTTAAACCAGCTCATGATGCAGGCCCGGGCCGTCCCCAACATGGTGGGAGGCAAACCCAACGGCTTCCGGATCGTGGAGATTCAGCCGGGAAGTCTTTACCAGGAGGTCGGCCTCCTGCCGGGAGACGTGATCGAATCGATCAACGGCATGTCGATGAGCGACCCCCAGAACTTCATGAAGGCCCTTTCGACCCTGGGGACGGCGTCTGAGGTCAGCATCGACCTCGTTCGCAACGGAGCCCCCCAGACCTTCAACTATCAGGTCCAGTGACCGTCACTCTATCAGGCGGGGCCCTGCGCCTCCCCGGAACAGGATTCTTGGCTTGATCAAAGATATGCGGTGTCCCGATCGATCGTCCTCCTTCGGAATGAGAGGATTTCTTCGTCTTCTCGGAGCCCCTCTCCTCTCCCTGGGACTGGCCGTCACTCCCATTTCCGCAATCGCGGCCGGACCCCTTCCGGCCCCCTCCCCGCTTGCGGTCCCGGCCCCGGTCCAGAAGGTCTCCATGAATTTCCGGAACGTCGACGTCTCCGTCCTCGTCCGATTCATGAGCGAGCTTCTGAACAGGAACATTGTGATGGACGAACGGGTCAAGGGGAAGCTGACCATCCTCTCCCCCACCGAGGTCTCCGTCCCCGACGCCTTCCGGATCTTTTCCGATGCCCTTCGCATGAAGGGGTTCGAAACGGTCTCCAAGGAGGGGATGATCTATATCGTTCCGGAAACCCAGGCTCCCCCCAACCGGGAGATGTTCCTCTACTCACTCGAGAACACCTCTGCCAAGTCGGTTGCCAAGACCGTGAATGCCATCCTCTCCAAGGGATTTGCCCCCAAGCCGGCAGGGGGGGTCCGGGAAGGGGGATTCGAAGGACCGATCCAGATCGTCTCCGACAAGGGATCGAACAGTCTCATTATCTCGGCCACCGCCCATGATTACGATCTTCTGAAACCCATCATCCATTCCCTCGATGCCCAGCCCGGAGAGGTTTACGTCAAGGCCTCGCTGATCGAAATTTCGACAGACAAGCTGAACAACATCCAGGTCAACATCCTGAGCGGTGTCCTCGGGGCCAACAACGCGGGGCTGGTCGGCCTCACCGACTACGGCATGCTAGGAGGCATCATCAACGGGGCTACCGGAGCTTCGTCGTTAAGCGGGACCACGGGATCGACCGGATCCCTGGGGGTCATTTCGGGGGCGGCGGGTGCCGCCCAGTCCCTCTCGGGCCTCAACGGTCTCGTGGCCGGGGTCCTGACCGGCGGAACCTTCAATTACAACGGCGTCAGCTATCCCAATGTGGGGGCCCTCCTGAACGCCCTCGAAACCTTTTCCGACGTCCGGACCCTCTCCACGCCCGAGATCCTTGCGACAGACGGGGTCAAGGCCAAGATCACGATCGGAGAGGACGTCCCTTTCATCACCGGTCAGAGCCAGACGGTCGGCGGCAACGTCATGACCATGATCCAGCGCCAGAATGTGGGAATCACCCTCGAGATCACCCCCCACATCCTCTCGCACCGGCGGGTCCGCCTCGACGTCAAACAGGAGGTCTCGGCCCTCACCAATGCCTCCCAGGTCATCGGGACGATCGCCGTGGGACCGACCACCACAAAACGGGCCGCCAAGACAAATCTGACCGTCTCATCAGGCCAGACGGTCGTGATCGGGGGACTGATCTCCAAGGAAACGAGCGTCAACGACCAGGGAATCCCCTTTCTCTCCGACATTCCGGTTCTCGGCTATCTTTTTTCCAACACCAACCACGAAAAGAAGCGGGACGACCTCCTGATCTTTCTGACCCCCTACGTCATCCGGAGCTCCGAAGACCTGGCCGTGGTCAAGCACGATGCCCCGAATCTCCTGAAAAAATTCGCCAGGACCAACCATCTCGTCCAGAATCTGATCCTCGACCGGAAGACCTCTTCCTTTTCAAGCGACCGGTTTCTGAGGACCGTCGATGTCCCCGGAGAGCCGGGGGCCCCGGAATAGGCCTCCCCATGTCAACAGACGCCGTCTCGATCTTAAGGACACTCCAGGCGGCCCGAACCACGGAGGCCGGCTTCGGGGAAGCGATGACCACTGCCGGCTTCTCCCCCGAGACCCTCTGGAAAGATTGGGCGACCGCCCAGGGATACGACTACCGGAATTCGGTTCCCCCGGACGAGCTCGATCCGACCCTGATCCCCCGGATCCCCATTTCCTTCTGCAAGGCCCACCTGCTTCTCCCTCTCTCCCTTTCCCAGGAACCGGAGGGAAAGATCCTCTCCGTTCTCTGCGGGGGACCGGCCTCCTTCCGCTCCCTGGAATCTCTCAGGCTTCTGATTCACACCGGAGGTGACCCGCCGGCCCTCAAGCCGGTCCTCATCCCCCAGAACGCCCTCTACGCCCTCATCAACACGGCCTATGAGCGCTTCGGACAGATGGAAACCGGGAAGATCCTCGACTCGGCCGAGGAGGAGACGGACACATTCTCCGACCTTTTGTCCATCCAGGAGACCGTCGACCTTCTCGATGCCCGGGATGACGCTCCAATCATCCGCCTTGCCAACTCGATCCTCTCCCAGGCGGTCCGCCAGAAGGCCTCCGACATCCATCTCGAGCCCTTCGAGGAGGAGGTCAAGGTCCGTTACCGTCTTGACGGGGTTCTCTACAATGTCCTGTCCATTCCCCAGAAGCTCAAGGCGGGGATCATCTCCCGCTTCAAGCTGATGGCCAACCTGAACATCGCCGAAAAACGCCTCCCCCAGGACGGACGCATCCGGATACGGGCGGCGGGCCGGGACGTGGACATCCGGGTCTCCACCATCCCGGTGCGCCATGGAGAACGGGTCGTGCTCCGGATTCTGGAACAGGGGACCCTCCTGCTCCCCCTCTCGGAGATCGGATTTGCCCCGGAGGATCTCGCCCAGGTCAACCGCCTCATCACCCTCACCAGCGGGATCATCCTGGTCACCGGGCCGACCGGAGCCGGAAAGACCACGACCCTCTATGCCGTCCTGAACACCATCAACAGCCCGGACAAGAACATCATCACCATCGAGGATCCGGTCGAGTACCAGCTCAGGGGAATCGGACAGATCCAGGTCAATCCGAGGATTTCCCTCACCTTCGCCTCGGGGCTCCGTTCCATCCTCCGCCAGGACCCCGACGTCATCCTGATCGGGGAAATCCGGGACACGGAAACGGCGGAGATCGCCATTCAGGCCTCCCTGACGGGCCATCTGGTCTTTTCGACCCTTCATACCAACGACGCCCCTTCGGCCATGACCCGGCTCCTCGATATGGGGGTCGAACCCTTTCTCATCTCCACATCGGTCCGGGCAGTGCTGGCCCAGCGTCTCGTCCGGCGCATCTGCCCCTCCTGCCGGACCCCCTACCGGCCCACCACGGATGAACTCTCCCGCCTGGGAATCCTTCCCGACTCCCTTCCCGGGGGCACCCTGTTCCGGGGCGGAGGATGCCCCTCCTGCCTTGAAACGGGATACAAGGGACGACAGGGCATTTACGAGCTCTTCGTTTTGGACGATGAAATCGCCCATCTTGTCAACACCAGGGAGGATGCGGCCACCATCCGGGAGTCGGGGAGGAAGAAGGGGATGAAAACCCTGATCGATGACGGACGGCGCAAGGTCCTCGAGGGGGTCACAACCATCGAGGAGGTCCTCCGGGTGGCCCAGAGCGAGATCGCCACCGACTAACCGAGGGAGAGAGCCCCGTGCCCGTCTGGAACTACTCCGGCATCCGTTCAAATGGCGAACGGACCCGGGGCCTCATCGATGCCGACAGCCTCCAGTCCGCCCGGCAGAAGCTCAAGAAGGAAGGAATTCTCCCGGTCTCCCTGGAGCCCCACTCCCGGGAAGAGGAGGTCCGGGCCCCGGGATCCCCCGCCGGGAGAGGCCGTCTTTCGGGGAGGGACCTCGCAACATTTACCCGCCAGCTCTCCATTCTCGTGGGAGCCGGGGTCCCTATCGTCGAGGCCCTGGGAGCCATTCTCGATCAGGGGGGGGACACCGCACCAGCCCGGGTCTCCTCCCAAATCCGGGACAGGGTCAAGGAAGGCCGCTCCCTTTCGGTCGCCATGGGATCCCTTCCAGGAATCTTTTCTCCCATCTACCTCAACATGGTCCGGGCAGGGGAGGAATCGGGAACCCTCGAGATCATGCTGAACCGGCTTGCGGATCTCCTGGAGAAACAGAGCAATACCCGCAGGAAGGTCGTGGGCTCTCTCTTCTATCCTGTCATGCTCCTGGGAGTGGGGGTCCTGATGGTCATCTTCCTCCTGATCGTCGTCATGCCCCGGATCACCTCCATCTTCGAAGGACTCAAGGCCACCCTTCCCCTCCCGACCCGGATTCTCATGGGGAGCTCCGCCTGGCTCAGAAGCCATCTCCTCTCCACCGGACTATCCGTTCTGGCAGGGATTTTCCTCCTGGTGAGGTTCGTCCAGACCCGCCGGTCCACCCTCGACCGGTGGGCCCTCCGCCTCCCCCGGATCGGCCAACTGGTCCTCGCCACCCAGGTGGCCCGTTTTGCCCGGACCCTGGGCGTCCTTCTCTCTTCCGGAACCCCTCTCCAGAAGGCGATGGAGGTTTCTGAGGCGGTGGTGACCAGCGGTCCGGTCCGGGAGGCGGTGGCCCGCGCCCGGGGAGACCTGGCCTCCGGGCTTTCCCTCTCCCGGAGCCTCCGGGAGTCGAAGGTCTTTCCTCTCCTGGCCGTCCACATGATCGCCGTGGGAGAGCGCTCCGGAAAGCTTGAGGATCTGCTCATTAGGCTTGCGGAAGGCTATGAGCAGGAGGTGGACCAGACCATCGGAACGCTGACATCCCTCATCGAACCGGTTATGATACTGTTCATCGGAGGAATCGTCCTCTTCATGGTCATGTCCGTCCTGCTCCCGATCTTCGAGATGAGCCAGGCGGTCCAGTAACGCTCCCCCGGAGGCCCGAATGCTCCAAAGTCTCACCCGCCAGATCCGAAATCGCCGCCTGTCCTCACGAAGTGACAGGGGATTCACGCTGATTGAAATCATGGTCGTCATCTTCATCATTGCCCTTCTCGCCGCCCTCGTCGTCCCGAAGATCATCGGACGGACGGAAGAGGCCAAGAAGACGGCCGCCATGACCCAGATCCGCGAGTTCGAAAATGCGCTGTCGCTCTACCATCTCGACAATGGCTCCTATCCCACCACCGAACAGGGACTCGAGGCTCTGGTCAAGAAGCCGACACTCCCTCCGGAGCCCAACAACTACAAGGCGGGGGGGTACATCTCCAAGATTCCCAAGGATCCCTGGGGTCATCCCTATGTCTACCTTGCTCCCGGAACCCACGGAGAGTTCGACATCATGTCCTACGGAGCCGACGGGGTCAGGGGAGGCAAGGGAAACAACCAGGATATTGTCTCCTGGGATCTTGAAAAGTAACAAATCGATTATGGATATTCCTTGTGTTTTATGGTAAAATGATCCCATTAAGTTTCAGGAATTTTGGTCAGGACTCCGGAGCGTGCTCAGGTGAAGGGTTTCCTCTCAAGACTTCGCGGGATAAAAAATTTTCTTCCGTCTCTTCCCGGGGAAAGCAAGGCTGACCGGTCTCTTCCGGAGCGCCCTCTCTCCCCCCTGTCTCCAGGGCGGGTCCTTTTTCTTGCGGCCGTGGGAGGCTCCGTTTTCCTCGCAAGTCTCTGGCAAGGCTTCCCTCATCGCCAGACCGCCCGGTACCTTCTCCGGCAAGTCTCTGATACCGGAGGAGTCACCCTCGAGGCACGAGAAGCCCGTTTTGATTTTCCGGCCGGGATTACCTACGGCGACCTCGACATGACGGCCCCCACGCCGGAGGGCCCCGCAAGCATCAGAATCGACAGGGCCTCTGCCCATCTTGAACTTTCGAGCCTCCTCAAGAGAAAACCCCGCTTCAACTTCCGTCTCCGGGCCTACGGAGGGGAATTCGACGGTCTTCTGCGCCATCTTCCGAAACGCCGGAACCATCTCCGGGGATCAACCACCAAACCTCTAGACCTTGGACTGACCCGTCCCCTTCTCCATCAGGACCTTTCCGGGGCGATGTCACTCCAAACCGACTACACATGGCAGTCCGGCGCAGAGATGGCGGGACACGGAATCTTCCAGGCAACGATTGCCAATCTCGTTCTCAAATCCCTGAGCATCGGCGGCTTCCCCCTTCCGCCCGTCACCTTTGATGCAGTGAAAAGCCGTGTCTTTCTCTCCGGTGGCAGGGGCAGGCTGGAACAGCTCATGGCGACCGGCCCCCTGGCCGATGTCACCGGCGACGGAACCTTCATCCTGGCCCAGCCGACCCCCAACTCGATTCTCCATCTCAAGCTTCTGGTCCGGCTCAAGGGCCCCCTGGGCTCTCTTCCCCTTCCCGGCCTTTCGGGCCAGCGAGGCCGACCCGTCACGGTGACCCTGGACGGACCCGCCTCCAACCTGAACATTGCGATGAATGGCATCCCGATTCCTCACTGAGACCTTCGACCGCCTTCGGGGATCTCTTTCGCCTGCCCAAATCCTGACAGGACGCATCAGAAACGGGCAGCTGCTCCTCTCCTGCGCCTCCCCTGGGAAGAAGACACTTCTCTGGCCCGAGACCCCCGTCTCCCTCTCCGGAGAGGGAGAAAGTCCCGACCCGATCCCCCTCTCCGTGGAAGAGCGGAGACATCTCCCCCTGGTCCTCTTCTGGCCCTCCGAATGGACCGTCTCGGCCTCCCTGAGGCTGCCTCCTTCCGTTACCGCGCTCGAGAAGGAGGCGGCCATCGGGGCCCTCGTCGAACTCGAACTCCCCTGGCCCATCGAAGAGAGCCTTTTGGCCTGGGAGACCGATTCCTTGGATCCCGCCTCCGTGCATGTCTGGGCCATTTCCCGCACAGAGCTCGAAGGCTGGCTCGGCCGCCTTAAAGCAGCCGGACTCGAACCCCGTTGGGTCCTTCCCGAATCCCTCCTTGTCCTGGACCGATTTCTTCCCGGACCCTCTAACCGGATCCAGGAACCGGATGACCGGTCGCCGGCCGGAGTGATCGCCGCGGACGAAGACCGGATCCTGTGCCTTCTCTCCCGGAGAGGACGCATCACCGCCGAAGGGGCCTTCCACCAGACCGGCCCCCTGCCGGAATCCCGGGACCGCCGGATCCAGGACCTCCTCCTCTCCTTCATAGCCGAGGGCCACATTCTCCCGGAACGGTTCCTCCGGGGGCCCGAGATCACCCCTTCCCCCGCCCTCGCCGGGATCACAGCCCCTGTCACAGCCAGCTCCACGGATCCGGCCCTGGCCGGATGGCGGCTTGTCTCCGGACGCTCCCGGGACGACTCCTCCGCCCTCTCCTTCCTGAAAGGGGCCCTTTCATGGCAGGGAGACCGGGCGGAACGCCAGGCAGGACTTCGGGTGCTGGCCTTTCTCTCGCTCCTCCTGACCATCACCCTCGTGCTCGACGCCTCCGTTCACCTCTCCCGGATCGACCATCGCCTGGAGGCGGCCCATGCCGCCCTGGACCTTGCGGCCAGCCGGGCCCTTCCGGGACACAGGATCGTCGAGCCCGTGGGGCAGCTCACCCAGGAGCTCGCGAGCCTCGACCGGCAGAAGACTCTCCTCTCCCGTGGTCCCGACGTCATCCGGATCATGCGCGACCTCACCAACGCTCCTCCTTCGGGGGTCTCCTACGAGATGGTCTCCCTTAGCGTCACCCGACGATTCTTCACGGTCTCGGGGAAGACCGACAGCTTCAAAAGCGTCGATGCCCTGAAAAAGGCCTTCGAAGCCACCGGCCACATGAGGGATCTGACCATCCAGAGCGCAGGTCTCGACATCGACCGCAAGACCGTCACCTTCAGGATGCGCGGCCGCCATGACTAGATTCCGGCTCAAGGAAGCCCTCGCCCGATCGGGCGCCCCCTCTCTGCACCGTTTCCGTATCGCCTGGGAAAGGCTCACGGAACGGGAACGAAGGCTGGTCCATCTTCTGGTCACACTCCTTGCGGGTCTTGCCCTCTGGACGGGAGTCGATTCCCTGTTCTGGGATCCCTACATGGCCAAAAGGGATGAGATCGAGGCTCTGAAAGCGGAGATGCTCAAGGTCGAGGGACTCTCCCAGGAAATCCAGTCCACCCGGGCCCTGATCAACGCCCAGACCCAAAGGCTCGGGCGGGAGGAGCGGGGTTTCTCGCTGATCGCCTATCTCGAGGAGGAGGCCGATCATGCCCATATCCGCGAGAAGGTCACCCGCATGACGCCCCGAAACCTTCCCTCCGAGGGGGCCTACCGGATCGGCATGGTCTCAATGCGGATCGATTCGGTGGACCTTCCCCGGGCCGTCTTCTTCCTGGCCCGTCTTGAGCGCTCCCCTCACTTCATCCGGATCACCCGCCTTTCCATGAAGCGCCGGTTCAACGACCATTCGAAGCTTGATCTCCAGATCGATGTGGAAGCTGTCCAGCCCGCCTGATCCCCCCGGAAACCGGCGGGAGGCCCGGGGATTCGTCCTCGTTCTCGTCCTGTTCATGATCCTGCTCCTGACCCTTCTCGTCACCCGTTTTACGGTGAAGACCCGCTCCTTCCTCCGGCAGACGGAGATTTATGCCCACTCCGTCTCGGCCCTCTACCTGGCCCGGGCCGCGGTCTCCATTGCCAAGGTTGCCCTCGTGGAAAGCACCCAGATGGCCTCCCAGAACGGGCTCAACATCATTTCGACGAACCAGCCCTGGGCCACCCCCATCATCAACTATCCCGTGGCCGATGCCGGCTACGTCTCGGGCCTGATCGAGGACGAGGCCTCCAAGTTCAACATCAACATGCTGACCGGAACGCCAGCAGGAGCCATCGATCCGCATCGCCTGATTCAGTTCACCCGGCTCTTCACTCTCGCGGGGGCGAACCCGGCCCTTCTTCCCCTCATCTCCCAGTGGGTTACCCCCGCCCCCAACATGACCGGGCCGCCGGGGCCCTACGGGGGGTTCACCCCCTCCTACCGGAACCGGGGAGGACCGATGGATGTCCTCTCCGAACTCCACCAGATCGCCGGAATGACCGAAGCCTCCTACCAGGCCCTGGCCCCCTATCTCACCGTCTACACCCCCGGGCAGATCAACGTGAATACCGCCTCCTCCCTCGTTCTCCAGGCCCTCGATCCAGGGATCACGCCGGCAATGGCGCAGGAGATCATCGCCCAGAGGCCATTTCTGACACTTTCCAGATTTCAGGGAGTGGTGGGACCCGCGATCTTTTCCGATATTTCAGGGGATGTGACGCTGACGAGCCAGATCTTTTCCGTCAATGCGGTGGGAATCGCCGGAGATACGAAGTTCGCCCTCCGGGCCGTTCTTTCGGTAAACGGCATGCAGACCCAGACCCTCTCCTACCGGGTTGGAGGAAACCGCCTCCTCTACCAGATCGACGCCCTCTTGAAGAACGCCCCGCCACCCTCCGAGAACGCCCCTCTGATCCCGACCCTCCCGGCCGGCGGGGGAGTCTCTCCCTAAGAGGGCTCTCCTTCAGAAATTCGGGCGATACTTCATCTGGTTCAGGGTCAGGGCCAGGCGCCGTCCCAGACCGTGGAAGGTGTCCGAATAGAGAAAGGTGGAGGGAAACATCGCGCGCCCGTCCTCGATCACAAGATCGATCGGACGTCCCCGGACATGGTCCACTTCGTCGGGAACGACATAGCATCCGATGGTCAGCACCTTTTTTCTGAGAAGGGCCAGCGCCTCCGCACTTTTGTCGCTGATCTGGCAATCGGTCAGGACGATGGCCGCATCGTAGAGAGGGCCGGTCCTGTCGATCAAAGGGAGCAGATTCTGGAAGCCCTCCATCTCGTCGGGCTGAAGAAGGTTCAGGTAGTCAGGATTCATCCGGAACTGGAACCGGCTTGAGGAGGCGATCACGTCGAGAGTTGCGGCCACTCCCGAGCGGTGGACGACCTGGGTGAGGTGGGAGGCGTAATAGTGTGGCCATCCATCCATGGAAAAGGAGAAGTCCACGATGGCCAGGATCCGGAGTTCCGTGCCCCCCTCCCGGTGGGGGGAGGGCCGGTTCATGACCTTGAGCGTCGGCTGCACAAGTTTTTGCGAAATCAGCCGTCCTGTCATGCCGGCAAGCGGCATCTCCTCGAGGCCGATCTTTAAAAATCGGGCGAGACTCTTGGTCTCGGAGCGGATCAGGGCCTGGTCCCAGGGAAAGACCTCCCGGGGATGGAGGGGCGGAACGAAGACGGGGATTTCCCCATGCATCCGGATCATGGCCGCCGTCTCCATCTCCGCCCCCAGCCCTCTTCCTCCGGGCCCGGCGCGGGATTTTCGGATCTTGGCCCCATCCGCTCCGTACCCGTGGGTGGTCTCGGGAGGACGATAATCCCAGGGAGGCCGCTCATCCTTCTGCGACTGGGACTCCTGTCCTTTGAACCCCCCCCCGGCGCCGCCTCCCTGGCCCGAGCCCCCCGCCCCGGCCGAGGACGACTCGGGGGATCGGGAAGAGATCCCCTCGGAGGCCCGTCCCCCTTCCCGGACATTTTGGAAGACCTTCCTCCACTTCTCGTGGAATTCCCAGGCCACCGTCAGGAATTCGTCTGGAGAGCGGGCCGAACGACCAAGCTCCATGGCCGCCTTCCAGTCCGCCACGAATTCGCGGTAACGCCCGAAGAGACGGTATCGGGTCAGAAAGGCAAAGAGCCGCATGAGAAGGGGGAATCGTTCGTGGGGAAGGCGGGCCCCTCCCCCCATCTCCTGATTCAGGACAATTTCACCTATGATGAAGGGATTGACGCTCATCCGGAGATCATTGATCGCAAGCCGTTTTTGCCGGACACGGACCGGAAGCAGCGCATCGTAGAGGGGAGCGAAGATATCGGCGGGCAGATTGAGCCGCTCCCTCTGGAGGGCATCGGAGCGGTACTCCTCCATCAATGTGAGAATGGGGGAAGGAACGGAGTAGAGCCCCTCGGGCGACTCGGTAAATCCTCCGCGGATCTTGCCGAGTTCGTGGAGGACCATGAGCCGGAGAAGCTCGGGAAGGTCAGGCCGGGAAAGGTGGGAGCGCACTCCCAGCACCAGGGATCTACGGGAAGGATCCCAGAGAGGCTTGTCGGTGTCGGGCCGTACGGTGATCCGGACGGTCATCCCTCCTGAATACTGGCTCGAAAGGATGGACAGGCGTCTTTCAAGAGACCGGATATCGGTTGCCCGGACGGCCATCGGTTATTTCCCCTTTCGGGAGCTTTCCCAGCCCGGACCAAAGGCTCCGGACAGAACCTGTTCGATGGCCTGAAGCTGTTCCTCGTCGGGGTAGCCATGCTGGTCGTGGGATATCAGGCGATTGAGCCAAAGGCCCCGGGCCGATGCCACCGGATCCGCCCCCTCAAGAATCGCCTGTCCCCAGTTCTTGAGGTGGCGGGT
This sequence comes from Nitrospirota bacterium, assembly GCA_027415345.1. Lineage (GTDB taxonomy): Bacteria > Nitrospirota > Leptospirillia > Leptospirillales > Leptospirillaceae > UBA4572. Next base: position 257 of record DAIBTC010000028.1, on the reverse strand, counting down.
TGAGAGCGGGGCCGAGAGGTGTCCCTGCTTGTAGGCCTCGCGCAGGGTTTCCGCCACCCGCATGATCCTTTCGGCGATTCCCTGGGGGAGGCCCTGCTTCCGGAAGATTTCCCGCTCGAGGTCGGTATTGTAGTCGACAAAAATGATGGACTGGAACCGGTCGAGCAGGGATTCGTCAAGGTCGTGCGTCTGGGAATAGGAGGCTCCGATGTTGCTTGTGGCGCAGAACTGGATCCGGTCGAGAGGCACGGCGATGA
>DAIBTC010000289.1 GCA_027415345.1 Nitrospirota bacterium | reverse complement strand
CTCCCTCTCCCCCCGCGCAGACTCATCCCCGACCCTCTGCCTTTCACGCCACTGCGCAAGCCTTTTCTCCCGGAGCCGCAAAAGCGCCTTTTTCGGGGCCGTCCTGAAAAGGATCCGTTCCCAGGCCATCCTGATGGCGAGAAGATCTCGCATGGCCGTCTCTTTATTTCCCGAAAGCTCGGCCTGCCAGAGCCGGTAGCGCGCCCAGGCGGCCCAGCCCCCCACGGAGAGAAACGCCGCATGCAGCCTGTCGTCTTCGAGATCGTCAGGAAGGGGGATCTCCTCCATGACACTGGCGATCACCGTCTCCGGATCTTGCGGAAGTTCAGAGACGATTTCGGGAACCCCCCCAAGGCCCGAGAGCCTTGGAACCAGGTCGATCATGGCCTGTGAACGCCATGCCTCAAAGAGAGACTGGGCTTTCCAGGGATTCTTCCAGAGGGACTGGCCCATATCGAACCAGGAGGCGCAGACCGGGCTGACACGCTCGATAACAAGCGTTTCCCAGCGACGGCCGTCGATCTCCTCCCGAAGAGCTCCCACGAGAAGCGGCGCGGGGACCGGAGGAGGAGCTTC
>DAIBTC010000288.1 GCA_027415345.1 Nitrospirota bacterium | reverse complement strand
ACTGCCAACGCTATCCAGAGGCCCGATAAGGCGACAATGCCGGCGGTCAGCCAGATAGCAGGAAGAATCTCATCACTCCATTGCGCCGCTAGGCCGAGCACCAGGCCGCCGATGGCGTAGCCCGTATCGCGCCAGTACCGGTAGGTGCCCAGAATTCGGCCACGCTCCAGCGGCGGAGCCACATCTGAGATGGCGGCGATCAGGTTGGGGTAGAGAAGGGCCATGCCCAGGCCCATGACGGCGGCGGTGATGATCCATCCCCTAAAACCGCCGACCAACGCGGTTCCCGCCAGACCGGCCGCCAGCAGGGAAAAACCGAGGACCACCGGCGGCTTGCGGCCGATGCGGTCAGCCAGATGGCCTGTCCACAATTGGGATAGACCCCAAATCATGGCATAGACCCCGGTAATCCAGCCGATACGCACGACACCCAATCCATGCAAGCGGAAAAAGACCGGGAAAAGCACCCAGACCAGGGTATCGGCGACCTTGTTGGCTACCCCTCCCTGGCACAGGGCGCGGTAGGTGACATCCCGAAAGGAGACGCGCACGAAGGTTTCCCACGCGCTCGCTTTGGGGG
>DAIBTC010000287.1 GCA_027415345.1 Nitrospirota bacterium | reverse complement strand
CCCCATGACGACGTAGCGGGCTGAGCTATAAATAATCCGTTTTTGGCATTATTTTTATTTATTTCTTCGAGAATATCGGCGGAAAAAACCGAATCTTCCTTTTCGTATTTTTTCAATAAACCTTTAAGATTATAAATAGTCCTGTCGGAAATGTCTATAGCTTTTGCCGGTTCGACGAAATTATTCTCGTCCATTCTTCTGAATACCGCTTCAAGCCACCATGGACCTTCGAACCACCAGTGTCCGAAAAGTTCGGCATCGTACATCGACACGACGACCGGTTCGTCCATAAACTCTTTTAAATATTCCGTCTGAAGTTCCCTGTGATAGACGAACTGCGCTCCGTGCTCGTAAGCCTGGCGTTTCGCCGCAGACGGCCTGTAAGCGTCTTTATAATTGCCCTGTCCGGTAATGGCATAATACTTAAGCCCCGTAAACGTCTTAAGGCTTCCGTGCCTTAAAGGCGTAAGGTGGGGCAGGTCCAGGTCGAATCCTACGTCCCTGTAAAATTCCCTGTAAACCGGCGTTCCGGGATACCCTTCTTTCGACGACCAGACCTGCCTTGAACTTTCGGGGTCCC
>DAIBTC010000286.1 GCA_027415345.1 Nitrospirota bacterium | reverse complement strand
TCCGATCGTCACGCCGGAAGGGAGGACGTTACTCCTCCCCCCGGAACAGTTCAAATATTCTTAACAGTGAAATAAACAGGTTCAGTACATCCAGATACAGCGTCACAACAGCCATGACAGGGGTCATCTCCTCTTCCCCGCTCTGCAGAATCCTGGCCGTATCGAAGAGAATCAGCCCTGAAAAAACAAGTGCGCCGATTCCTGAGACAAGCGCCTGAAGAAACAGGGGATGCCAGAAAATCTGAACCAGGGAGAGGATCACGACAATGATCAGCCCCGTGAACAGAAAGCTTCCGAGAAAGGAAAAGCTTTTACGGGACACCAGCGCATAAAGGGACAGGGAAAAGAAGATCGCCGTCGTCATCAGGAGACTGTCGGCCACCATGGTCTGCCCGCCCTGAAGGCGAACGGCCTGGGCCAGCATTGGCCCGAGAGAGGCTCCCATCAAGGCGGCGAAAAAGAACATCACCAGAAGATTCACCACCGGAATCCGCTGAACGGCCATCAGAAGAAAAAGCGTTCCGAACATGGCCACGGCAAAAAGAATCGGATGTCCGACAAACAGGGGCAGCCCCGCCCCCA
>DAIBTC010000285.1 GCA_027415345.1 Nitrospirota bacterium | reverse complement strand
AACTGGGGAGGAGAATTCTATCGCCTGACAGGGGAGATCTACGAAAGGCGGCGGCAGACCGAAGCGGCTCTTGATGCCTACAAGAGGATCCTGTCCCTGGATCCTTCAGATGACCAGCCGTATGTCTGCAAGGCCTGCCGGACATTCTATGCAGGGTGGGCAGGTCGTTGCCTCGCCTGCCATCAGTGGAACACGATCGTGCGCACTGACGGCCTACTCTTCTCAGCCACCTCACACGGGGAAGCGGCGTCTCCAGCCCCTTTCCCGGCACATCCCCTCAGGATCGCTTACCAGGAATACTTCTCGGGTCCGACGCCTTCGTGATGTCAGGGCCTGATAGGGGCCTAACAATCCTCTCCCGTCTTTTTTCGAAGATATGCCTAGCCTGTGGATCCCGTTCGGGACCCGGGGATCTGTGCCGGAGTTGCTGGGAGGACCCGGTATGGTGTCATCCAGGAAGTCGGGTTGTCCGGGAAAACCGGGAAATACGGTTTGTCTATTCAGATACAGGGCCGGTGGCACGCCTCTTCCGCCTGGCAAAGAACAGGGGCAACCGGAAAGCGATGGAGATTCTGCTCGATCGT
>DAIBTC010000284.1 GCA_027415345.1 Nitrospirota bacterium | reverse complement strand
TCAATATTGCTCTTCGATACAATTATATCGATGTTCCCCAGGTTTTGGCCTGGCTCGACGAGCGTCCTGAATTCCAGCATGCCGTCCTGACCGGAAGAAACGCCCCGGAGGCCATCGTGGACCGTGCCGATCTCGTCACGGAGATGAAGATGATCAAGCATCCCTTTGACAAGGGAATACTCGCCAGGAAAGGGGTCGACTTTTAATGGCTCTTCTTAAAATTGCAAAGATGGGAAATCCGGTTCTCCGAAAGATCTCCGAGCCGGTCACGAAAGAGGAGATCAGCACCCCGGACTTTCAGCGATTTCTAGACGACATGATCGAGACGATGAGAGACGAGGACGGACTGGGACTCGCGGCACCGCAGGTTCATGTCTCAAAGCAGGTTGTCGTCATTGAAAGCCTGGACGATGCGCGGTCCGAGGAGGGACCGGGAATGCCCCTGCTGGTACTGATCAACCCGGTCTTCAAGTATATGTCCAAAGAGTTGCGCACCGGTTGGGAGGGGTGCCTCTCCCTCGACAATCTCCGAGGACGAGTCCCCCGCTCCCGCGCCGTCAAGCTTGAGGCTCTCGACCGAAATGGA
>DAIBTC010000283.1 GCA_027415345.1 Nitrospirota bacterium | reverse complement strand
AAGCTCGCGATGAACCAGGGGCGGCATAATGGGAGCGCAGACAACTTCAAGAACGTCCTGCGAGGCCTCCGGATCCTCGACATCAACGGAGAGATCCGTCAGCAGCTGGGGCTTTCGGAGAATGTCCACGGAGTGGTCGTGCAGGCGGTCCAGGCCGGATCGGCTGTGGAGGCTGCCGGCCTGCGCCGCGGGGACGTCATCGTCGAGATCGACCGCAAGCCGGTCCGATCGGTCCACGACTTTGTCCGGCTGGCCCGCAGAATTCCTGCCGACACGGAAGTTCTTTTGACCATCCTCCACGATGGCCGGCACAGCTATGTCTCCGTCTCCCCCTAGCGGAGCGGTGGCTCCGGGGGGGGCCCGTCCCTCCCCGTCCTCCTCTTCCCGGCGGGTCTCGGTCATGGGTGTCGATCCCGGACTTGCACGGACCGGGTGGGCCGTTGTCTCGGGGGAGTCCTTCCAGCGGCTCTCCTTCGATGCCGGGGGGACGATCAGAACATTGCCGGGTCATCCTCTGCACGAGCGGATCGGGTCGATCTGCGACGAGATTGAGGCCGAGATCCTGGCCCACGGGATTTCCGCTTTGGCGGTCGAA
>DAIBTC010000282.1:330-602 GCA_027415345.1 Nitrospirota bacterium | reverse complement strand
CCTGGTGCACCGCCTCGGTGCGGCCGGGATGCTGGAGCGCGAGACGGACCCGCGGGACGGGCGGGTGGCGCGCCTGCGCCTCGGCCCTGACGGCGCGGAGCGCCTCCGCCGCTGGCGCGACCGGCGGCAGGAGGTCCTCGCCGAGGAGCTGCGCCGGCTGGACAGCGGTGAGGTCGACGCGGTGGTCCGCGCCCTGCCGGCCCTGGAGCGACTGGCCGCGCTGCTGGAGGGCCCCGGTGGCTGCCCCGCCCGCTGACCTCCGGGGAGCGGCA
>DAIBTC010000282.1:0-320 GCA_027415345.1 Nitrospirota bacterium | reverse complement strand
CCTCACCGTCCGCGACCTCCGGGTGTGCTTCGGGAGCGTGACCGCGGTCGACGGGATCTCCTTCGCCATCCGGCCCGGGGAGGTGTTCGGCCTGCTCGGGGCCAACGGCGCGGGCAAGACCACCACCATCCGCGTCACCACCACGCTGATCCGCGCCTGCTCCGGTTCGGTTGCCGTCTTCGGCCACGACGTCCGCGCCGACGCGCTGCGCGTCCGCCACCTGATCGGGTACCTCCCCCAGGCGCTCTCCGCCGATTTCCAGCTCAGCGGTTACGAGAACGTCTGGCTCTTTGCGCGGCTCTTCGACCTTCCCCGGCGCG
>DAIBTC010000281.1 GCA_027415345.1 Nitrospirota bacterium | reverse complement strand
AGCCCAACTCGACCTCGTGCGCTCTTCTGTCCGGGCCAGGGTCAACGGCTACGTGACAAACCTTCACCTGCGGCCCGGTGACTTCGTCTCCCGAGGGCAGGGGAGCGTGGCCCTGGTCGACAGCGATTCCTATTATGTGGATGGCTACTTTGAGGAGACGAAGCTGCCCTTCATCCGTCGGGGGGACCGGATGGAGATCCGCCTCATGGGGGTGTCGAAGCCCCTCTTCGGAGAGGTCGAGTCGATTTCCCGGGGGATATCGGACCAGGAGAGAAGCGAGCGATCGGGACAGGTTCCCCGGGTCAATCCGACCTTCAGCTGGGTCCGCCTCTCCCAGCGGGTCCCGGTTCGGATCCGCCTCGAACCTCTCCCTCAGGGAGTTCTGCTCGTATCAGGTCAGACCGCGACGGTCATCGACCGGACCGCCCATCGGTCCCAATGATCAGCAGCGCGGTATGGATAGTGACTCTTTGTCCCCACTCTTAGGACAGGTTCCGACAGAGGCGCCCTTCCCCTTCGGCGTTCGGCACACTCCGGTTCTCCGGCCGGAGCAAGACTTTGGGGGAGGGGTGGATGTTGGCATGTCGATCAGATGTCAGAAG
>DAIBTC010000280.1:294-611 GCA_027415345.1 Nitrospirota bacterium | reverse complement strand
TGGAAGACGGCTTGCCGGACAGGCCCGCACCACAGACACTGCCCGCTGCATGGCCAGGGAATATCTCCAGATCGTCGGGCAAGATGAGGAGTTTGTTGTGGATGCTGTCGAAGATCCGGCCCGCCATGTCCTCCGGCGCCCCCCCCAAATCGGGCCGACCAACGCCACCGACGAACAGGGTGTCTCCCGTCAGCACGAACCAGGGGTCGGCGCTGCGCCGCAGATCACTGACCAACAGGCAGATGCTGTCGGCGGTATGGCCGGGAGTATGGAGGACTTTCGTTACCACATTACCGCTTGCCAGCACCTCACCGTCC
>DAIBTC010000280.1:0-284 GCA_027415345.1 Nitrospirota bacterium | reverse complement strand
GGGTGCATCCGCCAGTTCCGCCAGTTTCCGGCCGCCAGAAAGATGGTCGGCATGGACGTGCGTGTCAATCACAAAATTGATCCGCACGGCGGCCTTTTGCGCTGCATCCAGAAACCACTGTTCATCGCCAGCCACGACATCCACCGCCACCGCCGAACCCTTGCTGCCACATCCGTAGAAGTAGGACAGGGTACCGTCAGCATTGCTGCGCTGCTTGAAAAACATGGATCACTCCCCAATATTCATTAGTTAACATACTACGCAACTAATAAACTAATCGCACC
>DAIBTC010000027.1:9329-17043 GCA_027415345.1 Nitrospirota bacterium | reverse complement strand
GGACCCTGCCCCTCGACCAGGTCCCCCGAGCCCTGGTGAACTTCGAGACCCGCGGATGGATCCGGATGGTGGCGGAGGCCGGGTCCGGACGCCTTCTGGGAGTCCAGATTCTCTCCCCCGAAGCCGGAGAGATGATCCAGACTGCCGCCCTGGCGATTTCTTCCGGCCGGACCGTCGACGATATCGGAGGAATGCTCTTTCCCTACCTCACCATGGTGGAGGGACTCAAGCTCTGCGCCCAGTCCTTCCGGAAAGAGATCGGGATGCTCTCCTGTTGCGCAGGTTGACGCTTAAGGAAAGGAGACGAAGATGGGACGGACCATCGGGTCTGTGGCCAAAGAGGCGGGGGTGAGCGTCGACACGATCAGGTTCTACGAGAAGAGCGGCCTCCTTCCGGCCGCTCCCCGCCGGGACTCGGGATACCGGGACTATCCGGAGGAGACGGCCCGTCGCCTGTCCTTCATCCGGAATGCCCGGGAGATCGGCTTTACCCTCTCCGAGATCGGGGAGCTCCTCTCCCTTCGGGAGGAGGCCCAAAGTCCGTGCGAAAGGGTCCAGAAGATGGCCATGGCAAAGCTTGGAACGGTCCGGGAGAGGATCAGGAATCTCAGGGAGATCGAAGGCCAGCTCGAGGCCCTTGTCGAGGCCTGCACGGGCCGGACACCCCCGGAATGCCCCCTCCTCGACCGGCTCGGACAAGGGTCCGGGTAAGCCCCTCCTGTGCCCGGGACAGGCCGGACCGGTCCCGGGCCCTTTGTTGACAGATCCGCCCCGCCTTCCCATAATGGAACCTTGTTCCAAAACCCCGGCAAAGCGCTGAGACTGATTCGTGCCGGGCCCGGACCATCCTCTAAAAAGCGAGCCTCTCCAAGCATGCCGAACCTGATTGTCCTGGGCACCCAGTGGGGTGACGAAGGCAAAGGAAAGATCGTCGATCTCCTGACCGACCGGGCCGACGTCATTGTCCGCTACCAGGGGGGACACAACGCCGGCCATACGATCGTCTCCCGGGGAGAGAAGTTCATCCTCCACCTCATCCCGTCGGGCATCCTCCATCCGGACAAGCTCTGCGTCATCGGCAACGGGGTTGCCCTTGATCCCCACGCCCTGGTCGAGGAACGGGACATGCTGAGAAACCGGGGGGTCACCGTGGACAAGAACCTCCGGATCAGTGACGCCTGCCATCTCATTCTTCCCTACCACCGGGCGATCGACAAGGAATCGGAGAAGTTCCGGGGGACCCGCCGGATCGGGACGACCGGCCGGGGAATCGGCCCGGCCTACGTGGACAAGATGGCCCGCATCGGAATCCGGCTGGGAGACCTGGCCAATCCGGCCCTCTTCCGGGAAAAGCTCGAGCAGAACCTTGCCGAGACGAATTATCTTCTGGAGAAGCTCTACACGACCCACGGACTCGACGCGGAGACGATCTACAATCAGACCATGGCCCTGGCCGACCGCATCCTCCCCTTCATGGACGACACGGCCCTGACCCTCCATCGGGCCATCCGGGACGGGAAGGCCCTGCTCTTCGAAGGGGCCCAGGGAACGCTTCTCGACGTCGACCACGGGACCTATCCCTTCGTAACCAGCTCCAACTCCTCTGCCGGGGGCGCGCTCACCGGGACCGGCGTCGGTCCGACCGCCATCGACCGGGTGCTGGGAGTGACGAAGGCCTATACGACCCGGGTTGGTTCCGGGCCCTTTCCCACCGAGCTCATCAACGAATCGGGGGAATATCTGAGAGAGAAGGGACAGGAGTTCGGCGCGACCACCGGGCGGGCGCGCCGGTGCGGATGGTTCGATGCTCCCGCGGTCCGCTATGCCTGCCGGATCAACGGGATTTCGGAGATCGCCCTGACGAAGATCGATGTCCTCGACGCCCTTCCGACCTTGAAGATTGCGACGGGATACGAGATCCGCGGAAAGAAGGTCGACGAGTTTCCAAGGCGGGTGGAGCTTCTCGAGACCGCCCGGCCCATCTATGAAGATCACCCGGGCTGGAGCCAGCCCACAGCGGGAGTCCGGAACTTTGACGCCCTCCCCGAAAACGCCAAGCGCTACATCGCCCGGATCGAGGAGCTGATCGAGGTTCCGGTGACCGTCATTTCCACCGGCGTGGGCCGGGAGGACACGATCATCCGTCAGGACCCGTTCGCCGCCAGATAAAGAGGGGAAAGGCTTTCGAGCCGGACGGCCAGACCTTCGAGAGTGGTCTCAAAGTCCAGAGTCCATCCGAGATCACACCCTGCCGTCTTGAGCCCGATCAGCCGCTCCCCGATCTCCCGGGGACTCTTTTGGAGAGGGGGGGCCACAAGCCCCGTCCCGTGGACCGGATCGTAGTCCTGGACGTCTTTGTGGGACCGAAACCACGCCATCGCCTTCGGATCCTCCCGAAGCCAGCGCCCCAGGGCCTTTTTGGGCCCCTCCGCTTCGTCCTTCACAACGAACCGGACCGAAGCCCCTCCCTTGCCGATAAAGACTCCCATGTGTCCCCAGGCCTTGTACCCTCGTCTTGCGGGCCCTAGCGCGAGCCAGGTTTCGTTGGGAGGATTGACCCTCCGGCGCATGTGGCTCGCCACATGGGGAAAGACGGGAAGCCCTCGATTGGTCATGATCTCCGAGAGCCGCTCAGAAAGTTTGACCAGCCCGGGGCGCACGGTCTTTCGGATGGGCCCCATCCGCTCGGAAAAGCCTTCGATATCAAAGACCGCTGTCCATCCGGGATCAAGATAGTCCTTCACCTTTTCCATCGACATCCTTCGTGTTTGTATAAGAGGTTGTCCTCCGCCCCCGGGGGCCCTTCCGAAAAGCCTAACGGGTGCCGCCCCATGAGGTCAATGGACTGGCAGGATTCTTTCATGGATCGGATCCGCGTCCCTCACCAATCCTATCCTTCTCCATGGGGCAAATCCGATCTTCAACTTTTAATTTGCACCATTATTTTCGGTATTCTTGTACTCATGATCCGCCGTGATATCGAAGGTGAACTTCTGGAATCGGCCCGGGAATACCCGGTGGTGACAATTCTGGGACCCCGCCAGGCCGGGAAGACCACACTTGCCCGTTCCGTCTTCCCCGATCGGGCCTATTACTCCCTCGACCGGATCTGCGGATCTTCGCCGAATCCGATCCCCGGGGATTTCTGGCAGGAGCCGGGGAGAAGGGTGTCATTCTGGACGTAATCCAGCGGCTCCCGATCCTCCTGTCCTACCTGCAGGGCCTTGTCGACCGGGATCCGCGGAGAGGACGGTTCATCCTGGCAGGGAGCCATCAGCCCTCTCTTTCGGCCTCCATCGCCCAATCGGTCGCAGGAAGGACCGCCGTCCTTTCTCTCTGGCCCCTATTGGCTCACGAACTCACACGTCTTGCCCCCTTCCCCTCCTTCCAGATGGCAATCAAGGGATTATTTCCCGCTCTCCACGAAAAGGGACTCGATCCCCGGCGTTTTTTCAACAGCTATCTCCAGACCTACCTCGAACGGGACCTTCGGGCGATGGTCCGGGTCCGGGACCTGTCGTCCTTCCTGAAATTTCTTGTCCTGGTCGCCGGCCGGATCGGAAATCTCATCAATCTCGCCTCCCTCTCCAACGACACCGGAGTCTCGACGACCACGGTCAAAAACTGGCTCTCCGTCCTCAAGGCCTCCTACATCCTGTTCGAATTGCCTCCCTGGTTCGAGAATGTCGGAAAGCGGCTGGTCAGGTCCTCCAAGCTCTATTTCGTGGACACGGGGCTCGCCTCCTTTCTCCTGGGACTCCAAACGGAGGATCAGGTCAAAAGGGATCCCCTACGGGGAAGTTTGTATGAAAACCTGGTGGTCGGAGAGATCACGAAAGGGGCCATCAACCGGGGGAGAAGACCCAACCTCTTTTTCTACCGAAACTCCAAGGGGAACGAGGTCGACCTTCTGGTCCGGGAGGGTGGGCGGATTTTTCCCATCGGAATCAAGTCCTCCGAACCCTTCACCCGGGACTTCCTCCGGGGACTCGAACATTTCAAGGCCCTCGGTCTTCCCCGGACCGCCCGAGGGCTGGTCCTCTATAACGGGGAACCGGAGTTCGAGACCGAAGGCCTGAGAATTTCCAACCCCTTTTTCCACGACCGAGACCTCTGGGACCTTGTCACCGGCTCGGCCCTCCCCTCCTGAGGCCTTTGGACCCCTTAAGCTCCCCATTTCGCCGATGACCCTTGGCCGGCTCGAAAGATCCTGGGCAAATCTCCTCCGGAGCCGATCAAACCCGGCCCAGGAGGGATCCTTTTTCCCACAAGAGATGATCAAGGGGCGCGCTCCATGTATAATGGATCACAGAACGAAACCACTAGCCCAAAAATGGGCGCATGACCGTTGTTTTCGGCCGCAGATTCCTGCGGAACCGGAGAATGTCGGCCTGGCCGGAAACAATCCTGGAGATTTCCCTTGGACCATACGCCTGTCTCCTGCGCGGAGTATTACCACGAGGAGACCAAATACAGCCGGACGACCATCCATCGCTTCCGGTCCCTGGACTATTCACGAAAGCCCGCCCCCTTCAAGGACTACCAGGCGGACAACCCGATCAGCCTCGTCCCCTTTCTCCCCTTCAGCCATATCCCCTTCACCCGGAATCCCCTTCCGGTGGCTCCCCCCCAGCCTCCCACGCCCTGGGGGCTCTCGGAGATCTCCCGCTTCCTCTTCTTTTCCTACGGGGTCACCGCTATCATGGATTCCCCCAAGATCGACAAGACCTACATGAGGGCCGCCCCGTCGGCCGGAGGCCTCTATCCGGCGGAGATCTACCTCGTCATCCGGGATCAGCCCTTCCTAAACGACGGGATCTACCATTACCACGGGAAGGAGCATCACCTCGTCCCCGTGATCGAAGGATCCTTCTGGGAGAAAATCTCCGCCTACTTTCTCCATCAGCCGGCGCTCTCCGAAGCCGGATTCCTGATCCTCCTCTCGGGGATCTACGAACGCTCGGCCTGGCGCTACGGAGAGCGGGGGTACCGGCGCATCCTCCTCGACACCGGACACCTGCTCTCGAACCTCACGCTCATGGCGAAGGAATCGGGATTCCTGGCCTATCCCCTGTCGGGCTTCCAGGACACCTCCATGAACTCCCTTCTCTTCCTCGGGGACACCAACGAGGTCTGCCTCACGGGACTGGCCATGGTCCACGGCGAAACCGCCTACGAGCCCATCCCCTGCACCCCCCTTCTCCCCTCCCCGGCCCATCCTCCCTATACGCCGCCGGAGGCCCCGGAGACGGGAGATCTTTTCCGGGATCTCCACCGTCTCTCCGCGATCGGTCCCGAGCCCTTCGCCCCTCCGGTCCTCTGGTCGGGAGAGGGAGAGTACGATCCGACCCTTCTCCCGGTCTCCCGGTTCACCCCCCAGCGCGATCCCGTCGCCCTGACCGACCGGGAGATCGACTTCGACGAGAACCTCTCCCGGGATCTCCTGACCCGGCGGTCGGCCCGGCAGTTCTCGGGGGATCCCCTCCCGTTCGAAGACCTCTCGGCCCTTTTGAACTTCGGATACAATCTCTCGGCCGACCCCGTGGCCGATCCCGCCCTTCCGCCCCTCTTTTTCGGGCCCCGTCTCTTCTCCTCCTTTCTGGTCGTCAACTCCGTCGATCTCCTGATGCCGGGACTTTATCACTTTTCCCCGGATTCGCGGGAGCTGACACTTCTCAGAAGGGGAAACATGGCCGAAATCGCCTGCGAATTCTCCCTGGGACAGGATCTGGCCCGGGATGCCTCCTGCCTGCTCCTCCAGGTCGCCAACCTTCCCCGGCTGGTGGAGCGTTACGGGAACAGGATCTACCGGACCCTCCACATGGATGCCGGCATCATCGGGGAGCGGCTGAACCTTGCGGCCGTCCACATGGGCCATGGATCAAGCGGCATCGGAGGATTTTTCGACGACGAGATTGCCGAATTCCTGGGACTTTCCACCACCTCCGCCGTCCTGTACCTGACGGTCCTTGGAACCATTCCGCGGGCCTAACGACCCTCTTGTAAGGGAGGTCCCTTGTCGGTCATCAGGCTTCTGCCCCTTTCGGAGCTTTCACGGCTCCGGGAGATCGTCCATATCCTCGTGAAATACGGCTTCGAGGACCTGGTCGGATTCTTGCGGCTCAATCCCCTCAAGGCGGCGGGGGACCGGCTTCTTTTCCGCAAACCCCCGGCCTCCGAGCCCCGGCCGGTCCGTCTCAGGAAGGCGCTCGAGGAGCTGGGGCCCACCTTTTCGAAGCTGGGCCAGATTCTCTCGGCCCGTCCCGATCTCCTCCCTCCGGACTACATTGCCGAGCTCTCGCGCCTCCAGGACCGGGTTACCCCCCTGCCCTTCGACCAGATCGAGGGCCTCCTCGAAGAGGCCTGGGGATGTCCCGTCCGGGAACGCCTGGCCCAGTTCGACCCCGAACCCCTGGGACAGGCCACCATCGCCCAGGTCCACCGCGGAATGCTCCCCGACGGAACGGAGGTGGCGGTCAAGGTCCGGCGTCCGGGAATCCTTCCGAAGGTCGAGGCCGACCTTTCCATCCTGGCCGTCCTTTCGGGGCTCCTTGAGGACAACCTGGAAAAATCCCGGCGTTTCCATCCCCGCGAGGTCGTGAAGGAGTTTTCCCGGATCCTCCGGCTCGAGCTCGACTTTACCCACGAGGGAAAGAACATCGAGCGGGCCGCCCGTCACTTCGCCACAGATCCGGAGATCGTCATTCCCCGCTATTTCCCGGACTACTCGACGGATCGGGTGCTGGTCCTCGAGTTCCTCGACGGAATCAAGATCGACCAGACGGACCTCTACCCCATGATGGGCACCACCCCCGAAATCATCGCGCGGGTCGGGGCCCGGTCCATCTTGAAGCAGGTCTTCGTCTTCGGATTCTTCCAGGGAGATCCCCATCCGGGAAACATCCTGGTCCTCCCCGGATCCCGCATCGGCATTCTCGATTTCGGCATGTTCGGCACCCTCTCGAAAACCTGGCGAACCCTCCTGGGGGATCTCCTGGTCGCCCTGTCGGACAACGATCCCGCCCGCGTCATCGGGCTCCTCCGCCGGATGGAGGCCATCCCCGAAGACTGCGACACCCTCCGTCTCGAGTCGGAGCTCTCCCGCTTCCTGGAAGAGTTCGTGAACCAGCCCCTCTCGGAAATCCGGATCGACCGTCTCGCCTCCGAACTCTTCGCCATCTCCCGGGAGCACGCCCTGAAGCTTCCGGCGGAACTGGTCCTCCTTCTCCGGGCCCTCGTCATCATGGAGGGAATCGGCCGCCAGCTGGACCCTTCCTTCAACATGCTCGAGGAGGCCCGGCCCTTCATCGTCTCCCAGTTCCTCAAGAACTTCGGCCTCTCCGAAATCTTCCGGAACATGAAGATCTCCTCCCGGACCCTTCTGCGGGTCCTGTCTGGGCTCCCGGAACGGCTGGAGCGTCTGGTCGACACGGCGGGAGCGGGAAAGTTCCGGATCGACTTCTCGCTTCGCCACCTCGACGACCTGATCCGGGAGATCGACCGCACCGGCAACCTTCTCTCCCTGTCGATCCTCGTCTCCTCTCTCGTCATCGGATCGGCCCTGATCTTTTCCGCCTCCCTCTCCTCCCATTCCTCCTTCAAGACCCTGGGCCTCATCGGGTTTTCGGGGGCCGGGATCCTGGGCTTTTTTCTGGCCATCGTCATCCTCAGGTCGCGGCGCTTCTAGGCATTCCGAAAACAACGGGAGATTTTT
>DAIBTC010000027.1:0-9319 GCA_027415345.1 Nitrospirota bacterium | reverse complement strand
GGGCGGCGGCAATCCTTGCGGCGGGAACGGGAATCTCGGTCAGGAGTCGGTCCAGCGACTCTGTGGAGCGTTCGACGCTTCCGGCAAAGGAGAGGAGGAGCCCCAGGGGACCTGTGCCCTCGAGAAGGGCCCGCCGGACCTCCTCCCGAAGCGGAGCCCCTCCAGAATCTCGGCCACCGTCACCCCCAGAAGGGAGCCGGAGAGAGAAAACATCCCGGTCAGGAAGGCCTCCTCCGGATCGGGCTTTCCCGGGCCTGTCCAGGATTCGGCCAGAAGCTCCATCAGCCGGGCCCGGGTGACGGCCATCTGGAGAACCGGTCGGGCATAGCGGTTGTCCGACATCGACGAGGATAAGAGGATCAGCTCGAGCCAGCGCCGGATCTGGGCCCGTCCCATGGCCAGAACCGCCTGTCTGAGATCGGTGATGACCCGGGTGGGGCTTTTGCCCACCACATTGGCGATCCGGATGAGCGAGGCGGAGAGATCGATGTGGGGACGGACGGCCTTGACGATCTCCTCCGTTGTGGCTTCGGCCAGGACCATGGCGAGGATCCCCGTCACGGCCTGCCTCAGGGGATCGACCTTCCGGGAGGCCAGAATGATCGGTCGGGCGAAGAAGAAGCCCTGGAAGTATTCAAACCCCATCCCCATGGTCTCTTCAAGCTGCCGGGGAGTCTCGACCTTCTCCGCCAGAAGGGAGAGCTTGCGTCCCGAGATCTCCCGGACGACAGGCAGGAGATCGGATTCGGAGACGCCCTGAATGTCAACCTTCACGAGGGAGACCAGATCCAGGAGGGGCGCCCAGGTTTGGCCTTGGCCCACATAATCGTCCAGGGCCAGCGTATATCCCCGGCTCCTGAGCTCCCGGCAGCGGGAGACGGTGGCGTCGTTGACCGGAACCGTCTCGAGGATTTCCAGGACGAGATCCTGGGGAGGAAGCAGGAAGATCGCGTCCTCCATCAGGAAATCGAGACCGATGTTGACAAAACCCCGTTTTCCGCCCAGAACCTGCAAAAGCCCCACCTCCATGAGGGTGTCCACGATGACGCGGGCGGTGGCCTGCCGGTCGTCGGAGACACGGGCCTCATTCTTTCGGGTCTCCCGGAAGAGCAGTTCATAGCCCTGGACCGATCCGTCCCGGCCGAAGATGGCCTGGCGGCCGATCAGAAGATCACGGGGAAGACGGCTTGAACTCATGGGCCCCTCCAGAACCTGTAGCTTACCGGCGGCGGATTTCCGATTCCTTCGGGCAAGCCCCCTCCAGGAAAGTGAGAAGTTTGGGGTTCAGTCATAGGCGACCATCCGGCCGACACGCTCGAGAGAGCGCAAAAGGATCTTCCGGAAGAGGTCGTCATCGATTCCCAGATGTTTCAGGGCCCCGACAAGACCGGGGTCCACAAAGACATCGTCGGGATGGGCAAGTCCGATCGCCGAGGCGATCTGGTCTCCCACCATGCACAGACAGGCCAGATCCCGCCCGTAGCACGACTTCTCGTATTCGTGGTGCCAGAGGATCGCATCGACAAGACTCTGTGGCATTTTGAACTTTCGGGCAAACCATCCCCCGATGAAGCAATGGTTGAAGCCCAGAAGCTCTTTCTCCTGTTTCCAGTCGGGATCCCGCTTGGATGCATCGGCAATCTGGATCTGGGAGAGGAAAAAATTCCCGGCGGAGACCGCCAGGACGACCTTTCCGATATCGTGAAGGAGGCCCGCCGTCTCTGCCGTGTCGGGCTCGGGAAACCGGATGGCTTCCGAGACGATCTGGCAGCAGATCGCCGTGGCCCGGCTGTGGGCCCAGATCTCCCGAACCCCCAGGACATGCTTGTACCTTGAAAAGACCGGAATTCCCAGACACAGGCCCTTGAGGGGGCCGAGTCCGATGATCCGCACCGCCTGGTCGATGCTCGAGGCGGGATTGGCAGTGAGGTAGGCCCCCGAATTGGCATACGAGATGAGACGGGTCGTAAATCCCGGATCCCGCTTGATGATCTCCCCGATTTCGTGCATGGTCGTCCGGGGAGACCCGAGGGCAAAGAGAACCTCGCTCACGACCTCCGGCATCGCCGAAAACCCGTTTTCCCTCTCGAAATCCTCGAAGATCCGGTCGTATTCGTCTGTCACCACAAGGACATTTTCCTCCTTTTTCTCTCCCCGCCCCTCCTGGCCTGTCCAAGGAGCGGATTCTATCTCTTCTCCAGGTAGAACCTCTCGACCACCTCCCTGATCGTGGTCTTGAGATCAAGCTCGGGGCCCTCGGCCTGGAACCGGGAGAGCCTCTTGTCGAGAGACAGAAGCTCGCGCCGGACCGCCTCGTCCGATTCGACCCTGTCGATGGTTCTCCGGTCCTCGATAGAGACCTCCCGCACCCCCCGGGCCAGGAGGAGATTCCTGAGATGGTCGTCGAGGGTGACGGGGGCCCTTACGAGAAGCCGGCCGAGAGGGTCGACCACATCCGCGACAATCACCGATCCCGGAGAGAGGGAGAGGAGCCGGACAGGGAGCTGCTTCATAGGGGGAAACCTCTTTTGTTGACCAGGGAGATTGCCTCATGTCCGGTCCGGGGAGCGGGAAGGCCCGCCTTCCCCGGACTCAGGGGACTTTTGAGATTATCGCACACCTCTCCCCTTCCTGCCGACCCGGTCGTCGTCCCGGGGGACTCCGGGGCCCGGGGCGGAGGGAGGAAGGAGAAGCGGCTAGATATCAAGGGGGAGGACCTCGGTTTTGGGAAGAAGTTCTTTGAGCTGGGATTGTGTAAAGATGGCCGTCCCGGGCTGGGCGGCTGTTCCGCTTCCGCAGGCCACAGCAAGGCGCAGGGCCTCCCCGGGGGAGTCCCCCCGGGAAAAGGCCGCGATCAGTCCCGCCACCATGGAGTCCCCCGAACCGACCGTGCACCTGACGATCACCGGGGGAGGCTTGGCCAGAAAGCTCCCTTCCGTCCCCGACAGGAGGGCGCCTTCGGCCCCCAGGGAGACGCAGACGTAGCGGACGCCCTGGGAGACCAGGATCCGGGCCTCCTCCGCCACGTTCTCGATTTTGGGGACCTCCTTTCCCAGAAGCAGGGAGAGTTCGTAGCGGTTGGGCTTGATCAGGAAGGGACGATGGACCAGGGACTCCCGGAGGAGGTCGCCATGGGCGTCCACGATGGCCTGTCCGCCACAGTCGTGGACGCGGCGGACCATTGTCCCGTAGATGCCGGAGGGAACCCCCGGCGGAACCGACCCCGAAAGGACCCCGAACCCTCCACCCACCTGGTCCAGGAAATTGCCAAGGAGCCTGTCCAGGACCTCCGGGGGAACGAAGGGGCCGATCCCCGTCACCTCGTACTGGACCGGAGGATCGGCCTGGAGGATGGTGGCGTTGATCCGCGTCTCCCCGGCCACCCGTTCGCAGAAGACGGCGTCGATCTGGTCCTCGAGGAGCCTTTCCAGAAGGATTCCGGCGTTGCCGGCCATGATGCAGTAGTTTCTCGCCAAAACCCCCAGCACCCGGAGGGCCCGGCCCACATTGATCCCGTTTCCGCCTGGGTCGGTGCGGGTCGCGGTGGCATGGCTCTTCTGGTCGGAAACGAGACGGGAAACCTCGTAGGAAACATCGACGGCGGGGTTGAGCGTCAGTGTCGCGATGGGACGAGAAGGTGCGGATGGCACGTTCATGGCCTCCCCCGGGATGTCATTGGCAAGCTCTCCTCCAAAACAGGAGGTCGTCCTGCCCCACTATACAGGAGCGGGGCCGGAAGACAAAAGCCTTCCGATGGCTTTTCCGAAAGGAAGCGGAAAACCTCTAATCCTCATCCTCCTCCGGGCCAACGACCTCCACCCGGTAGTCTGTCCCCTCCCAGCGCTCCTCCTCCGGCCAGAAAAAGGTGAAGAGGAGGAACTGCCCCTTTTTGAGGCCGGTCACCGGAAGAACTGTCCCCTCGAATCCCAGCCCCAGGGGTCGGGTGGGGGTGTCGCAGGGATTCTCCCAGCCGTCGATCCCCCAGTGGAGCAGGGCCCGGCCTTCGAAGATAAACCTGAGTTCCCGGCCCTCCGGGAGGGTCCGGATCTTGTGGCGATGGCGCCAGAGGAACCAGGAGATCTCGGGCCGCACGCCCTGATACCTCTCCCAGGTCTTCTGCGGGCGGTCGACGGGGATTTTCCGCTCGTGGCTGTTGGCAAGCTTGATGAATTCGGCATGGGCCCAGACAAGGGGCATGGCCGATCCCGTCGGCCTTCCCGGCCAGAGATCCCTCTCCGGGACCGGGACCGAATCCCAGACCTGCTCCGGGATCAGGCCGCCGGGGTTCGCCATCTCCGCCATGGAGCGGAGGTAGGGCAGAGGACTTTCCCCGGAGGTGAGCGCCGCATGGCCCCTCTCTCCCACGAGCAGGGGCCAGAGGCGTCCCCGGCCGGTTCCGTCGAAGGGATCCCCGTTGGCGTGCTCCCCGTAGCCGTCTCCGTTGTAGCGGTACCAGGCGGGGCCTGCCGGTGTGTCGAACCGGAGCAGGCTGTCGACCGCCCGGAGGGACTCCCGGACCGGCGGATCGGAAAAGGACCGCAATCCGTACCTGACAAGCTGGAGAAAGTCGGTGCTGATCTGGTCGCAGGCCGGAAGTCCCGGATCGTGGCAGCGGTTCTTGATCAGAAGCGGCATCCCCTTGGCCGCGGCGTCTTCCAGAATTTCTTCCGGCACCGCCCGGAGGTAATAGCCCGAAATCTTGAGCCTCTCCGCAAGCGGAGTCTGTCCGGACCAGGTCCAGCGTTCGATCCGCGCATTCCAGGTGTCGGCGATCCAGTAGGCGATCTCCCTCTCCCCGGGATCGAGAAATTCCGCCCCGTCGACCAGGGCGGCGATCGAGACGGCCAGGGTGAAGAGGTTGATGCCCGGGTCCTCCTCCCAGCGGTCCTGGCCCGTCACCGGTCCTTGGCGAATGATGAACCCAAGCGCCCGCACAACCATCTGGCGGAGCCCTTCCGCGGAAAGCGGTCCATAGTTTTCGAGGGCCGCGGCCAGGAGAACGGGGAAGGCCGCTTCGTCGAGCTGGAGGCCCTGCCAGTAGGGTTTTCCGCCGAGCCACTGGTTCTGGAGCCAGTGGCCGTCTTCCTGCTGCGTGGCCATCAGGTAGGAGAGGATCCGGTGGACGGTTGCTGTGTCCTCCATGGCAAGAAAGGCCCCGGCGCTCTCGGTCAGGTCGCGGCTCCAGACGAGATGGTATCCTCCACGGCTGTCGGAGCTCTCCCCCCACGGAATGGAGAGACTTGCGATCAGGGCTCCGGGAAAGGTTTTATCCTCATGGGTTTTAAGGACCATGGCCGAGGTCCGGTAAATCCGGACCAGGGAGTCAGGAAGGCCGGGAGGAATCCGAAGGCCCGCCTGCCACCGTTTCCACCTCTCCACCTGCTCCTCCCACTGACGCCCGAAGCCTTCCATGAGAGAGGAGAGGGCGAGCGTCGAGGCCGCCTCCCAGCTCTGGGAAAAGGCCAGGGCCAGGGTGCCGGAAGGTCCCGCCTCTCCCATGAGGGCCACCTCCCCCGGTCCCGCCTCCCCGTACTCCCAGACCATCCGTCCGTTCCGGAAGAAGTCCTGCCAGCCGTCGCTCTCCCCGACCTCGCCGCAGGAGGTCCGGAGAAAAAGATCCTCCCCGTCGGAGCGGATTCCTGCCAGGGAGAGGGCGAAGGGGCCCTGGAAGGCGGCCAGGACCCTCCGCCCGTGCCAGGTCCGGCAGAGGGCCACATTGTCGTGGGCCTGGCCACCCAGCCTTGTCGCAAGGAGGGGGTAGAGGCGAAGGGTCGGCTCTCCCGTTAGGCGGTAGTCGATCAGGATTGCATCGCGGGAAGGAGAAGCCACGACCCGGATCTCGAGACGGAACCGTTCATGCTCGTGGACGATTTGGACGGCCGGAACCCCGTCTCCGGCCAGGGTGAGCTCGTAGCGGCCGTTGGCCCGGAGCTCCGACCAGAATCCCCGGTCGTCTGCCACGAGAAATCCCAGGTCCCGGATCTGGGGAATGTCGATCCGGGGGGAGTAGACTTCGGTCAGGATCCCCTGAGCCACGGTGAACCAGACCCGGGAGGATCCCAGGGACCCGCCCACCATGTCCTTTTTGGCCGTGCTCCAGACCGGCCGGGAATATGATGCCTTCGGTGCCTCCACGCCTCCTCCTTGCCCCTGGGGGGTCCCCGCGATTGTCATGCCCCGGCCATTCTCCCATGAGCCACCGGAAGGGGACAACCGCAAGTTCCGGCAGATTCTTTTAGGCTCTTTCGGTTCTTGCAGGAACGGACCGTCTTGTTGGCCTTTCGGCTTTTCTGCTATTCTCGAAGACACATCCCCTCTCCCCCGACCCAGGAGTGTCCATGCACGTCTTTCTCGTCCGTCACGGCGCTACCCTCTGGTCGGCCTCCGGCCGTCACACCGGGAGGACCGACCTTCCCCTCACCCCCCAGGGCGAGGCGGAAGCCGCCCAGCTTGGCCCCATTCTCAAGCCCCTCCGTCCCCAGGTTGTTCTCTCAAGCCCCCTTGCCCGGGCCCGGCGGACCGCCGAACTTTCCGGGTTCGGAGAGAGGATCCGGATCGATCCCGATCTTGCGGAGTGGGACTATGGCCAATACGAAGGGAAAACGACCCTCGAGATCTGCCGGGACAACCCCGGCTGGGATCTCTTCCGCGACGGAGTCCCCCAGGGCGAATCCCTGGAGGATGTGACGCGCCGGGTCCGGCGCGTCCTCGCGAAACTCGAGGAAAACGGAGAGGATGCCCTTCTCTTCGCCCACGGCCATCTTCTCCGGGTTCTCGTGGCCAACTGGCTCCGCCTCCCCTCCGACAGCGCCCGACATTTTGCCATCGAAACCAGCTCCCTTAGCATTCTGGGGAACGAGCACGCCTGGCCGGCCCTTCTCGCATTGAACAGAAAACCCTCCGAATCCCCGGAGGGCCTTCCCGACCAAAGGAGTCCCGCATGACCCGTCCTGTGCCCCCCCGCGTCACCTCCCTTCCTCCCTGGAAGGCCCTGGTCGCCCAATGTCGCATGATCGAACACCGCTCCCTCCGGAGCCTTTTTGCGGAAGAGCCCGAACGGGGCCGCATGATGGCCGCGGAAGGGGCGGGACTCTATCTCGACTACTCCAAGAACCTCGTGACGGGGGAGACCCTCCGGCTCCTTCTGGAGCTGGCCCGGGAATGCCGTCTCTCCGACCACATCGCGGCCATGTTCCGGGGGGAGCACATCAACAGGACCGAGAACCGGGCCGTCCTCCATGTGGCGCTCCGGATGCCGGCCGACCGCTCCCTGGTCGTGGATGGAGTCGATGTCGTCCGGGAGGTCCATGAGGTTCTTGACCGCATGGAGACCTTCTCCCGGAAGGTCCGGGAAGGTTCCTGGAAGGGAGCAACCGGAAAAGCCGTCAAAAATGTCATCAACATCGGCATCGGGGGATCGGACCTGGGCCCGGTCATGGCCTACGAAGCCCTCCGGTCCTATTCGGACCGGAGCCGGACCTTCCGGTTCGTCTCGAATATCGACGGGACGGACTTCGTCGAGGCCACCCGGGACCTCGATCCCGAGGAGACGCTCTTCATCATCTCCTCGAAGACCTTCACGACCCTCGAGACGATGACCAACGCCCGGTCGGCCCGGGAATGGCTTCTCTCCCGGGTCGGATCGAACGAGGCGGTGAGGCACCATTTCGTGGCCGTCTCCACAAACGCCGACGAGGTCCGGAAATTCGGAATCGACACCGACAACATGTTCGGGTTCTGGGACTGGGTGGGCGGACGGTACTCCATGGACTCGGCCATCGGCCTTTCCACCATGCTCGCCATCGGCCCCGAGGGCTTCAGGGAGATGCTGGCGGGCTTCTACGCCATGGACGAACATTTCCGCACCGCTCCCTTCGAAAAGAATCTTCCGGTCCTGATGGGACTTCTCGTCGTCTGGTACACCAACTTCATGGGTAGCCAGACTATCGCGGTCCTTCCCTACGACCAGTACCTCAAGCGGTTTCCGGCCTACCTCCAGCAGCTGACGATGGAGTCGAACGGAAAGCATGTCCATCTGGACGGCTCCCCCGTCGACACCACTACTGGCCCCATCTACTGGGGAGAGCCGGGGACCAACGGCCAGCACTCCTTCTACCAACTCATCCACCAGGGAACCCGCCTGATCCCTATCGACTTCATCGGGTTCGCCCGGCCCCGGAACCCCCTGGGCTCCCACCACGACATCCTGATGGCCAACCTTTTCGCCCAGGGGGAAGCCCTGGCCTTCGGCAAGACCGCCGAAGAGGTCCGGGCCGCAGGCGTCCCCGACTTCCAGGTCCCCCACCGCACCTTCGAGGGGAACCGTCCTTCCAACACGATCCTGGCGGACCAGCTCTCGCCCCGGACGCTGGGCTCACTGGTGGCTCTCTATGAGCACAGCGTCTTTACCCAGGGGATCATCTGGGGGATCGATTCCTTCGATCAGTGGGGTGTGGAGCTTGGCAAGGTGATGGCGGTCCGGATCATCGACGAGCTTTCGGGAAAAAAGACGGAGGCCCCCCCCCACGACGTCAGCACCGCCGAACTGATCCGGAGATACCAGGCAATGAAGGAAGGCGGATAAAGATAGGATCAGGAAAGAGCCGAAGCCAGGATTTTCCCGGTCAGGAGGAAGGTCCCTTGGGCCCCTCGGGCGGAGAAGGCGGGGGACAGCCTCCCGGCCCGGAAGGGCCTCTGGTGTTTTTGCAACAATTTTCCGTCAGGTAGGCGATGACCTCCTCGACGGCTCCAATTCTGGCCCGGTAGCGGAGAAAGCGTCCCTCGGGGGTGACGGAGAGCAGTCCGGCCTGGGTCATGGCCTTCAGATGGAAGGAGAGATTGGTCGGGGGGATGCCGACGGTCCCGGAAATCTCCCCGGCCACGAGACCCTTCGGTTCATGGGTCACGAGAAGGCGAAAGATCTCGAGACGGATCCCGGACGAGAGGGCTTCGAAAATCCCGAGCATGCGGACTTCCTTCTGGGAGTCGGAACCTGATTTCTTCTCCGGCACGGATCCTCCTTCTTTCGGGGTGGTCTTTTTATACTACCACCACTTTCCCCTTCAGAAAACAATCTTCCTTGACATAATTCAATATTTCAATTATTATAAAAATAATTTACGGAACCGGCCGGGCACCAGGAGCCGATTTCACCCGGGAAGGAAAGGAGCGGCCATGAAGATCCTCTTTCTCTGTACAGGAAACTCCTGCCGGTCGATCATGGCCGAGGCCGTCTTCAACCATCTGGCCCCGGCCGGCTGGAAGGCCTTCAGTGCGGGAAGCCGGCCGGCGGGATATGTCCACCCCCGGGCCCTTCGTC
>DAIBTC010000279.1 GCA_027415345.1 Nitrospirota bacterium | reverse complement strand
TCAGGGGTGAGTTTGAAGAACGGCTCAAGGCCGTCCTTCATGAAGTGGCCCAAGAAGAGGGCCGGATTGTTCTTTTTATCGATGAAATTCATACTCTCGTCGGAGCCGGCAAGGCAGAAGGTTCAATGGATGCCGGTAATATGCTCAAGCCGGCGCTGGCGCGGGGAGAGTTACATTGCATCGGGGCCACAACGTTGGATGAGTATCGGGAACGGATCGAAAAAGATGCTGCCCTGGAACGTCGCTTCCAACGGGTCATTGTCCAGGAACCCAGTGTTGAAGACACCATCGCCATTCTTCGGGGGCTCAAGGAAAAGTACGAGATTCATCATGGCGTCGAAATTACCGATGCAGCCATTGTTGCCGCAGCCACACTATCCCAGCGATACATTACCGACCGTCAACTGCCGGACAAAGCCATTGACCTGGTTGATGAGGCCGCCTCCCGGATTCGAATGGAAATCGACTCAAAGCCAGAAACTCTTGATCGGCTCGAGCGACGCTTGATCCAGTTGCGTATTGAACAGACCGCTTTGGCGAAGGAAAAAGATCCGACTTCTCGTGAAAAAATCGGAAGGATGACCACGGAGTATGACCGCTTGCAACGCGAATA
>DAIBTC010000278.1 GCA_027415345.1 Nitrospirota bacterium | reverse complement strand
GATTCTTTCATCGACTTGCTCGAAGAGCGGGAGGGGGAGGAAATCGGCCAGAAGAGAGGAGAAAGAGAAGCGGAGGGCCTCTTCACCTTCGAGTCCTTCCGCGCCCTTCAACAATTCGTGGCCCGGGGGATCCCCCTGGAACCGGAGGTCGTCCCCCGCCTCTGGGAGCTCCGACACCGGCTGGGGCGCGAGGGGGTGACCCTCTCGGACCGACGCTGGAAGATGGTGGTGAAGGTGCTGAAGGCCCTTGCCTTTTATGAGGGAGCGTCCTCCGTCAATCCCGCCCACCTGTCGGGACTTCTCCCCGTTCTCTGGACCTATCCGCCCGAAATCCGGACCGTCCGCCGGGTCCTGGCCGGATTGTGAGGGGAGGGAGGCCGGTCAGCGATCCGGGATCTCTCCGGCATACCGGAACCACCCCCGTCGATCGGAGACCACCCGGGGCCGCCGCCGGATGAGTGCGACCCGGATCGCGTTCTTGAGGTCCTTCGAGGGGGCGATCTCCGGTCGCGCCGAAAGGGCTCGATAGAGCTCATCGAGGCTCACCGGACCTCCTTTTTCTCTCAGCACGGATTCGGCGGCTTCTCCGACCGGAATCGTTCCCTCATCGGGAG
>DAIBTC010000277.1 GCA_027415345.1 Nitrospirota bacterium | reverse complement strand
GGGGCGAGCCCGGCACCGATGGGCAGCATTCGTTCTATCAATTGATTCATCAGGGTACGCGGTTGATTCCCTGCGATTTCATCGGTTTTTGTCAGCCGCTCAGCCCCTTGGCCGAGCAGCATGAGTTGCTGATGGCTAACCTCATCGCCCAGGCCGAGGCGCTGGCTTTTGGCAAGACGGCGGAGGAATTGCGTGCCGAAGGGGTCGCCGAGGCGCAGGTGCCTTTCCGCGTTTTTCCGGGCAACCGGCCCAGCAGTGTCCTTCTGGGCGACCGCCTCGACCCCCATACTCTGGGGGCGCTGGTGGCGCTCTATGAGCACAGCGTCTTTACCCAGGGTATTATCTGGGGTATCGATCAGTGGGGCGTGGAGTTGGGCAAGGTGTTGGCGCAGCGGATTGTGGCGGAACTGCAGGGCGCGGCCAGTCATCCCCACGATGCCTCGACTACCGCTTTGCTGCAGCGCTATTTGCAACGCCGGAGCGCTTAGTCCCGCTGTGGGGGCGGGACGCCCGGCTGATGGAGGTAACCACGCTGATTGGGAACTTTTCCCTGCGGGTGGATTTCCAAAAGGGTATTATTCGCCGGATAAAGAGCCGCTCAACACGATGAAATCG
>DAIBTC010000276.1 GCA_027415345.1 Nitrospirota bacterium | reverse complement strand
GGGGGCGTTCGTCATGCCGATCGTGCTGAGCGCGGTGCTGTTCGAGATCTGGCTCGTCAGCAACGGCCAGGCCAACCCGTCCAACCTGATGCCGGCGCTCAAAAGCTACTGGATGCACGCCCACGTGCTGGCCAATTTCATCGGTTACGGCGCATTCGCCGTGGCGGCGGGCGCGGGCGTGATGTACCTGCTGCGCGCCCGGGCGGAAACGCGCGGTCGGCCGGACGCCTTCGCCGTGCGCGCCCTGCCTGGCTTGCAGCAGATCGACGATCTGATTTTCAAGTCGATCGCGGTCGGATTCCCCGTGTTCACCCTGGCCACCATCCTCGGCGCGGCCTGGGCGTACGAAGCCTGGGGCGGCTACTGGTCATGGGACCCCAAGGAAACCTGGGCGCTGATCGTGTGGCTCGTCTACGCCACCTATTTCCACCTGCGCTATGTCAAAGGGTGGGAGGGCGCGCGCATGGCCTGGTGGGCGATCCTGGGCTTCGGCGTGACCCTGTTCTGTTTCCTCGGGGTCAACCTGTTTCTGTCCGGCTTGCATTCCTACGGGCAACTTGGGTAGCGGTATTTTCTGAACGGCGGTGAACATCCCATGTCAAGACATCTGATTATCT
>DAIBTC010000275.1 GCA_027415345.1 Nitrospirota bacterium | reverse complement strand
GGACAGACAGAGATCCGCGATCTCCCGCGACCGGCGGGGATCGGAAGGGAGGCAGGCCACCGCGAGGGTGGTTCCTCCCGCCACCCGCGTGGCGGGAACGGCCAGGGAGCGGTGCACGGTGGCAGTCGCCACATTGGTGGGGGCGCCCCCCCGGCGCCGGGCGATACGGTCGTTCACCTCCGGGTCGTCGGTCAGGGCGAAGACGAAGCCGAAGCCCTGCTCGTCCCCCTCCACGTAGCGCCGCCTGACCCAAGCGATCCGGCCCTCCCGGGCGAGGAGGGCAAGGCCGGGGGCCGCCTCGGGGCTCACCAGCGTCACGCACGCTCCCGAGTCCAGAAGCCGGGGGATCCGCCGCTGGGCGACCCCGCCCCCCCCCACCACCAGAACATTCGCCCCCGCCATCTCGGCAAAGAGCGGAAAGTAGCTCACGAGATGAACCCCCTTCTCTTCCAGTAGTCGAGGAGGATCCGGGCCTTTTTGGCGTAGGGGCTCCCGGCCGACTGGCCGATGATCGTGCGCATCACCTCGGCCGCCTTCTCCCGCTTCTTCTCCCGGAAGAGCGACTTGGCATAGTAGAACTGGGCCCGGGGATAGATTTTCGCGTCGGGATACTTGAGAAGGA
>DAIBTC010000274.1 GCA_027415345.1 Nitrospirota bacterium | reverse complement strand
CAGCCAAGCCCGGCATGACCGAGGTCGGCAGGGCCTCTTGGTATGGTCCGACCTTTTACGGAAAGAAAACGGCAAGCGGAGCGATTTTTCACAAGCATGATCTGACCGCCGCTCATCGAACCCTTCCCTTGGGAACGGAGGTCAAGGTCACAAACCTCGCCAACCGCCGATCGGTGGATGTCCTTGTCAACGATCGGGGGCCGTTCGTCTCCGGACGCATCATCGATCTCTCCTGGGAGGCGGCCAACAGGATTGGAATCATTGGCCCCGGGACGGGACTTGTGAAGATTACGGTCCTCAGTATCCCCGGAGGAAGAACGCTCTCGCCCTCCCAATATGTCGTGCAGGTCGCCTCCTTCTCCGGTTATGAAGAGGCCATGCGCTATGCGAGAAGCCTGACGCGCTATCCGGGAGCTCAGGTAAGAAAGGCCACGGTGGGCAACAGAAGGGTCTATCGGGTCTACGTCGGGAAGTTTGTAAATCCCGACAGGGCGAGAACCTTTGCCCGGCAAGTCAGAAGCGAACTTGGCCACGCCTTCGTTGTGGAAGCTGACGCACGCTAATGCGTCAGGAACAATTTTTGATGACAAACATCATGATCAGGAGGATGTAATGGGAAAGCC
>DAIBTC010000273.1 GCA_027415345.1 Nitrospirota bacterium | reverse complement strand
GTTGTGGGAGCCGACCGGCTGGTTGACCTGGCGGTGCTGAAGATCAACGCGCCGCCCGAGGAGCTGCATCCGCTGACCCTGGCCGATTCCGACCAGGTCCAGGTCGGGCAGAAGGCGATCGCCATCGGCAGTCCGCTGGGCCCGGAGGGCGGCCTGGGGTTAGACCGGTCGCCGACCGTCACCATGGGCATCGTCAGTGCCAAAGATCGTTCCCTGCCCATCCCCAGCCAGAAGGATCCCGGGGTGCGCGACTTCACCATCGACAAGTTGATTCAGACCGATGCGGCCATCAACCCGGGAAACTCCGGCGGCCCCCTGGTGGACTCGCGCGGCCAGGTCATCGGTATCAACACGGCCATCGTGGCCCAGGCGCACGGAATCGGTTTTGCGGTGCCGTCCAACGTCGCGCGCCAGGTTTTCCCTATCCTGGCGGAGGGCAAGACGGTTGGGCGCGCGAGCCTGGGCCTGACCTTTGTCGGCCTGGACGGGGTGAAGAACCGGCTGGGAGCTGACTATCATCGTTTGAACCTGCCCGATTCAGGGGCGCTGGTGATCAACGTAACCAAGGGCTCCCCGGCCGAAAAGGCGGGCCTGCGGGGTGGGGGGACGCGGCTCAGCCTGAA
>DAIBTC010000272.1 GCA_027415345.1 Nitrospirota bacterium | reverse complement strand
CGGAAGCCCGGACCACTTCGATTTTTTTTTCTTTGTCAAAATATGCCACGCCCGCCGAGTCGTACCCGCGATACTCCAAGCGGGAGAGGGCTTCGAGCACGAGCGAGACCGGTTCTTCCAAACCGTTATAGCCGATGATTCCGCACATCAGGTGGATTCCTTTTTCCTTGAGTTTTTCTTTTGCTCCCGTCGGCTGTGGTACCGGCTCCCCCCCTCCGGACGGCTCTCGGGAACGGGTCGGGAAAGGTAGAGGGCTCCGGGGGGAACATCCTTCACCACCGTCGATCCGGCGGCGATGACCGCCCCGTCTCCCACCGACACCGGGGCCACGAGCTGGGTATCGCTTCCCACAAAGACATCGGAGCCAATGGCGGTGTTGAATTTCTCATAGCCGTCGTAGTTGCAGGTGATGGTCCCCGCCCCGATATTGGTGCGGTCTCCCACCGTGACATCCCCAAGATAGGAGAGATGGTTGGCCTTGGCCCGCTCTCCCAGCACCGCCTTTTTTGTCTCGACGAAATTCCCCAGATGGGCCTCCCGGCCCACAATCGTCCCGGGACGAAGATGGGCAAAGGGGCCGACCACCGCTCCCGGGCCTATCACGGCCTCCGTCGCCACCACATAGTC
>DAIBTC010000271.1 GCA_027415345.1 Nitrospirota bacterium | reverse complement strand
ACCTCGACTACTCCAAGAACCGTGTCAACGACGAGACGATGCGCCTGCTCGTCGCGCTCGCACGCGCCTGCGACGTCGAAGGCCGGCGCGACGCGATGTTCCGGGGCGACCGGATAAACGTCTCGGAGGACCGCTCGGTGCTGCACGTCGCGCTGCGAATGCCGGCCGGCATGTCGCTTGTCGTCGAGGGGACCGACGTCGTCGGGGAGGTCCACGGCGTGCTCGACCGGATGGGTGCCTTCGCCGAGCGTGTCCGCTCAGGCGAGTGGCGAGGCCACACGGGCAAGGCGATCCGCAACGTGGTCAACATCGGTATCGGAGGGTCCGACCTCGGCCCGGTGATGGCATACGAGGCGCTCCGCCATTACGCCAAGCGCGACATGACCTTCCGGTTCGTCTCGAACGTCGACTCCACTGACCTGGTGGAGGCGACCTCGGACCTCTCGGCGGAGGAGACGCTGTTCATCGTCTCCTCGAAGACCTTCACGACGCTCGAGACGATCACCAACGCCACCTCCGCCAGGGCGTGGCTCACGTCCCGCCTGGGTGACGAGGCCGCCGTCGCCAGGCACTTCGTCGCGGTGTCCACGAACGCAAGGGCCGTCGCCGAGTTCGGCATCGACACAGAG
>DAIBTC010000270.1:378-638 GCA_027415345.1 Nitrospirota bacterium | reverse complement strand
GACCGGGTGCACCAGGTCAGCGCCAACATGGAAGAAGTCAGCCGCTCCATCGCCGAAGTGGCCGATAACGCCGGGAACGCCGCCCGCGCCGCAAACGCCACCCTGGCCACGGTCAATACCGGAAACGAGCACATGGCCCGCAGCATGTCCTCCACCGCCGACCTGGTGGCGGCGGTGCAGTCCTCCGCCCGTACCATCGGCGAGCTGGAGCAGGAAATCCACAAGATCGGCAGCGTGACCCAGGTGATCCGGGGCATCGC
>DAIBTC010000270.1:0-368 GCA_027415345.1 Nitrospirota bacterium | reverse complement strand
CTGGCCCTCAACGCGGCCATCGAGGCCGCCCGTGCCGGGGAGCAGGGCCGGGGCTTCGCGGTGGTGGCCGACGAAGTCCGGCAACTGGCAGAGCGCACCGCGGCCAGCACGGTGGAAATCGCGAAGATGGCGAACGAGGTCCAGAAGACCACCCGCTCCGCCGCCACGGCTATGGACCAGGCCGCGCGCGAGGTGAACGAAGGGCGCGTCCTGCTGCAGGCCAGCAGCGACAGCTTCCGGGAAATCGTGACCGCGAGCGGGGAGGTGACGCAGATCGCCGAGCACATCGCGGCCGCAGCCAGCGAGCAATCGGCGGCGACCGGGGACGTCGCCAGCCACATGGAGCAGATGTCCGCCCTGATCGCGGA
>DAIBTC010000026.1 GCA_027415345.1 Nitrospirota bacterium | reverse complement strand
TTTATAGCCGGGCCGCCCTGATCGACCGGATCAAGGCCTACCGGGAGGCCTTTGCCGGCCATCCCACCCTCGTGGCCTATGCGATGAAGGCGAACGGCAATCTGGCCATCCTCTCCCTTTTGGGGAGCCAGGGCGCGGGGATCGACGTCGTCTCCGGTGGCGAACTTTTCCGGGCCAGGAAGGCAGGGATCCCCGGGGACCGGATCGTCTTTGCCGGCGTCGGCAAGACCGAGGAGGAAATTGCCTATGCCCTGAAGGAAGGGATCCTGATGTTCAATGTGGAGAGCCAGGCCGAGCTCGACCACATCAGTGCCGTGGCCGTCCGGATGGGGACACGCGCTCCGGTGGCCCTTCGCGTCAATCCCGATGTGGATCCCAAGACCCATCCGTACATCTCGACGGGCATGAAGAAGTCCAAGTTCGGAATCCCGGTGGAGGTCGCCGTGGCCGAATACCGGCGGGCCGCGACTCTTCCCGGGATCCGTATTGTCGGGATCCATCAGCACATCGGTTCGCAGCTCACCGAGATTGCCCCCTTCCGGGATGCCTTTGACCGTCTTCTGGCCTTTTACGGGGAGCTTGCGAAGGCGGGGGTCGCCGTCACCCATCTCGACCTGGGGGGAGGACTCGGCATCCGTTACCGGAATGAGGCTCCGCCGACTCCGAAGGATCTGGCCGACCTGGTCCTTCCCAGAGTTCGCGATCTCGGAGTGACGCTCGTTCTCGAGCCCGGCCGCTCGATCGTCGGGAACGCGGGCATCCTCGTGACAAAGGTTCTTTACAGGAAGCAGACGGCCGTCAAGACCTTCTTCATCGGGGATGCCGGCATGAACGACCTTTTGAGGCCATCTCTCTACGGGGCCCATCATGATCTTCTTCCCGTGCTCCGGACCGGCAGGCCGGAGGTGAAGGGGGACCTGGTGGGGCCGATCTGCGAAACGGGAGACTTCCTGGCCACCGACCGGCAGATGCCGGAGTTCGAGGCCGGAGATCTCATCGCCGTGATGAGCGCGGGGGCCTACGGATTTTCGATGGCCTCGAACTACAATGCCCGGCCACGCCCGGCCGAAGTGCTCGTCGATGGTGACACCTACCGGGTCATCCGGGACCGGGAGAGCTTTGAGGACCTGGTGAGGGGTGAACGGGTTTGACTTCGGCCGGCATCGAGGACCCTCCCGGGGATCCGGAGGAAGAGGAGATACCGCTTGCGCCGCATCGCAAGGAAGGAAAGGGCTGCTTTCTCGTCCTGATCATCCTGTCGGCCATTCCGGTGGTTTTTTTCCTTCTGACCTTCCTCGGGGGAAATTACCTGACTTACGTGTACATGCGTTACTTTGCCGTCGACCGGGGACTTTCCGAACGGCGTCCTCCCGAGGTGGGGGTGGCAGAGTTCCGGCAGGACATCCGGATACTCGATCTCTTTTACGATGCGGGGAATGCCGGGAAGATTCCCGGACGTGATGTGGTGAACCTCTCCTCCGAGCTCAAGGAGATGCTGTCCTACCCTGGCCCGGTTCGCCCGGAGGTGTTGCATCTGGTGGTTGGACATGCCAGGGAGGTCATGCAACAATACCATATTGGCCCGATCAAGAAGGGGGACCGGTAGCTCGTCCGGCCCCCGAAGACTGAGAGCGTGGGAGGGGTAACGTTGTTTTCCGGTTCGATGGTGGCCCTGGTCACACCTTTTTTCAAGGACCAGGAGGGACGGGGAGGGGCGCTGGACGAAAAGGCCCTTCGCCGGCTGGTGGACTTTCATGTCCGGGAAGGGACGCGAGTTATCGTTCCTGTCGGCACGACAGGGGAATCGGCAACGCTCACCCACGAGGAGCACGAGCGGGTCATCCGGATCGTCGTCGAACAGGCGGCCGGCCGGGTTCTGGTCATGGCAGGAACAGGCTCGAACAGCACCGCGGAAGCGGTCGCCCTGACCCGGGCGGCAAAGGAAATCGGTGCCGACGGAGCCCTGGTCATCACTCCCTATTACAACCGCCCGACCCAGGAAGGTCTCGTCCGCCATTACGAAGCCCTGGCCGCCCGGGTCGAGTTCCCCATGGTGATCTATAATGTTCCGGCCCGGACGGGAGTCAACATGCTTCCCGAAACCATCGCGCGACTGGCCTCAATCCCGGAATATGTGGGGGTCAAGGAGGCCTCGGGAAACATGGGACAGGTCGTCGATCTCTTCCACCGGCTGGAAAACCGGATGGCTGTCTATTCCGGAGACGATCCCCTCACCTTTCCGATTCTGGCTCTGGGAGGCCACGGAACCATCTCCGTCTCAGCGAACCTCGTCCCCAGAATGATGGCCGAGCTGTGCGATCTGGCCCTCTCCGGAAACCTGGAAGGGGCGAGAGACCGTCACAACAGGCTGGTCCCCCTCCATCGGGCCCTGGGTCTCGAGACCAATCCGATCCCGATCAAGACCGCCATGGAAATCGCCGGATTCATCGACGGAGCCATGCGGCTTCCGCTGGTTCCCATGGATCCTGAAAACCGCAAAAAGCTCTCTGCCGTCCTGTCGGAGATGAAGATCGGAAAGGACGGATCTCCGTGACGGCGCCCCGCCGGAAGGTGGCTCTTGTTGGAGCCGGAGGCCGCATGGGGCAGAAAATCGCGGAGCTTCTCCAGGCCGATCCGGTCTTGTCCCTGGGGGCGGCCGTCGAGTCGGAGGAATCCCCTTTGATCGGCCTTCCCGTCCCCTCCTCTCCCGAGGTGGTCTATGAAGCCGACCTGGCCCGGGGGATGGCCACCTGCGATGTCGGCATCGACTTCTCCTCGCCAGAGACCCTCAGACGATCGGTCGAGGCCTTCGCCGCCGCCGGAAAACCCCTTGTGATCGGAACGACCGGCCTGACCCTGTCCGACCGGGACTTTGTCCGGGAGATGGGGGCCCACATCCCCATCCTCTGGTCCCCCAACATGAGCCTGGGCGTGAACCTTCTGGCCATCCTGGCGGGCCAGGCGGCGAGAGCCCTGGAAGAGTTCGATGCCGAGATTCTCGAGATCCATCACCGCCACAAGAAGGATGCTCCCAGCGGGACCGCCCTCTTCCTCGGCGAAGCCGTGGCTTCGGCCCGGAACGGGGCCCTCTCCCAGTCCGGGGTCTTTGTCCGGCACGGCCTTACGGGGGAGCGCGAGCCGGGATCCATCGGGGTGATGGCCCTGCGGGGAGGGGATGTACCGGGGGATCATACCGTCTTTTTTCTGGGGTCAGGCGAGCGTCTCGAGCTGACCCACCGGGCCGAGAGCCGGGAGATCTTTGCCCGGGGGGCTATTCGGGCCGCCGCTTTTCTGCTGGACCGGCCCACCGGGTTCTACACGATGGCCGATGTCCTGATGTCCGGCGAGCCGGAAAATCGGTGAACCGGATCCTTCCCGAGGGATTCTCGCCCGGCGACCTTTATGTCCGGTACCTTGTCCGGGGAGAAGGGGGACCCGAAGAACGGGAGGGATGTCTTCTTCCCGAAGGGGTTGTAAGAACTCTCGACGGGATCCGAAACCGGCCGGAGGAGGTGACCTGGCTCCCTCCGGTCCGTCCGGGGAAGATTGTGGCGGTGGGCTTAAACGACCGTGGCCACGCTCTCGAGATGGGCAAGCCCCTTCCGGTAGAGCCGCTCCTCTTTCTCAAGGCTCCGTCCGCCCTCGGGATCCACAAAGGCCAGGTGGTCTATCCCTCCGTCTCGTCGCGTGTCGACTTCGAGGGGGAGATCGCCCTCGTGATCGGGGAACGGGCGGATCATGTTCCGCCGGGCCAGGCCGGCCGCCATCTCTTCGGGATCTGTGCCGCCAATGACATCACGGCCCGGGATCTCCAGCAACGGGATGTCCAGTACACCCGGGCCAAGTCCTTTCCGGGCTTCTGTCCTGTCGGGCCGGCTCTCCTTGTGGGAGGACGGCCCGACGGACGCCATGTCAGGACGCGGCTCAACGGAGAGCTTCGCCAGGACGGGTCCGAAGCCGACCAGATCTTCCGCTGGGAATCCCTGATCAGCTACATCAGCCACATGATGCCGCTCGATCCGGGAGATCTTGTCCTGACCGGGACCACCCGGGGCATCGGTCCCATGGCGATCGGGGACACCGTGACTGTGGAGGTGGACGGATGTGGTCCTCCCCTCGAAAGCCGGATCGTGGTCGACCCCTTCCCCGGCCTCTTCACCGTCTGGCCGGGTGATTCTAAATAGCCCAACCAAGCGTGCCCGGAGCCGTCCTTTCGGAGAGAAAGGCTCGGTTCCGGGCGCAAAAAACGTTCCGGGATCCGGCCTCGGATCCCCAAGGAGACTTTTGCCCATGGACTTTCGAACCAAGCTTGCCAAGCGGATCACCTCCCTTCCCCCCTATCTCTTTGCCCGGATCGATGAAAAGAAACGGGAGGCCCTGTCCCGGGGCGTCGATCTCATCAATCTCGGGATCGGGGATCCCGACAGCCCGACCCTGGAACCGATCGTCCTTTCGGGCCAGACGGCCCTCTCAAAGCCCGAACATCACCAGTATCCCTCCTACGAAGGCATGCTCTCTTTCCGGAAAGCCGTGGCGGACTGGTACCTTCGGCGCTTCTCCGTAACCCTCGATCCCTCCACCGAGGTCGTGGGGCTGATCGGTTCGAAGGAGGGGATCGGCCACCTGCCCCTGGCCTTCGTCGAACCCGGAGATGCCGTCCTGATCCCTGAACCCGGCTACCCGGTCTACCATGCCGGAACCCTTTTTGCCGGGGGGGAGAGCTATTTCATGCCCATCCTCGAATCGAACGGCTTTCTGCCGGATCTCGACAGAATTCCCGAATCGGTCCTCAAGCGGGCGAAGATCCTCTTCATCAACTATCCGAACAATCCCACCGGCGCCACGGCGACCGACGACTTCTTCCGAAGGGTGATCGAGTTTGCGACCCGCTGGGGGATCATCGTGGCGCACGATGCCGCCTATTCCGAGATCTACTATGACGGGAAGGCCCCCAGGAGCTTTCTCTCCTATCCGGGGGCGAAGGAGATCGGAATTGAGTTCCACAGCCTCTCCAAGACCTACAACATGACCGGCTGGCGGGTAGGATTTGCCGTCGGCAACCCCCAGGTCCTCTCGGGGCTTCTGAAGGTCAAGAGCAACATGGA
This sequence comes from Nitrospirota bacterium, assembly GCA_027415345.1. Classification (GTDB taxonomy): domain Bacteria; phylum Nitrospirota; class Leptospirillia; order Leptospirillales; family Leptospirillaceae; genus UBA4572. Next base: position 12,237 of record DAIBTC010000026.1, on the reverse strand, counting down.
TTCGGGGATCTTCCAGGCGCTCCAGGAGGCCTCCATCACAGCCCTCACCCTCCCCGAACCGATGCTGGACAACCTCCGGGCCCTCTACCAGAAACGCCGCGACGTTCTGGTGCCGGGTCTCAACAGCGTCGGATTGCGGGCCTTTTCCCCCGGAGCCTCCTTCTACCTCTGGGCCGGTCTTCCGAAGGGGATCACCTCCGAACAGGCGACCCTGGCCCTCCTCGACAAGACGGGAATCGTCGCCACGCCGGGGAACGGATTCGGACCGTCGGGGGAGGGGTATGTGCGCTTCGCCCTGACCGTCGGAACCGACCGCCTGTCCGAGGCAATCGGGCGGATCCGGACCCACCGCCTCTTCGAGGTCTAGGCCGGGAGCGTCGCCTTTGGGTGGCTTCTTTGCAGTCTCTCTGGGAGGAAACCTTCAAAATACGAGGAGAGCCTTTGAAAGGGCTCTCCGCCTCCTCCTTTTGAACCGGAACCTCACCTTGACCGGAATCTCTCCCGTGCTCCGGACCGATCCCTGGGAGATCATTGCCCCCGCCTTCCACAACCAGGTTCTGACCGGCTATTCCCGGATCGGGGCTCCCGGCCTCTGGGCGCTCCTGGTCCGGACCGAGCGACGGGAACGACGGCGGGGAAAGGGCAAGCTCTATCCCCGGACCCTCGATCTCGATTTTCTCCTCTTCGAGGGACCGCTCTCTCCCCGCAAGGATCTCGTTCTTCCGCACCCGCGTCTTCATTCGAGACGGGAGCTCCTTGGGCTCCTCGAAAGGGCGAAACGCTCCCATCGCTCTTCCCTCCTCCGGATCGCCAAAATGCGAAAAACCGTCGGGATTCCCTCTGGGAGAGACGGGGAAAAAAGTCTATAATGCGCCCATGTCGCAGGGAAGACTACGGGAAGAGACTCTCTTGCCGGGAGGGAGCGATCCGGGAAGGAGCAGGAGGGTGCGGGGAGGGGGGAATCGGCAGGGAGGGCGATTAAGGGCCGGAGTTTCGGTGCTCGCCCTGCTCTCGGTTTTTGCCCATCCGTCCTTTTCTTTGGCCCAGACCTTCGAGATCACGGGCGGAGAGACGGTCTTTTCCCAGAACAGCCAGTACTATTTTGGCGAGGTCGGGGACTTCTTCCCCCTGGGGGGAGTTCCAGCCCCTTCCCCCGGGGGACCCTCCGCTCCCGATGTGGGGACAGCCCCCACCGGAGGGCTGACGCTCCATCTCTTCGTGGTGGTCTTCTATTTCTCCTACGAAACACCGGGCCCTCCCATGACAACGCTAAATTCCTACAATGGACTCAACCCCGGGGCGGGAATCCGGGTTCCCCTCAAGAACGGATTCTGGGAGGGGGATGTGGGCATCGCCCTGGCCCAGGCCTTCCAGACCGACACCCCCGTCGAATCCCTGGCAGGCGTCTATCTTCAGACCGAATATTACCAGGGCCTCGGTCCGGGAGCCTTCGACTTCTTTGCCAACTATATCGGTTACATCCAGTACATCTACGGCCAGGCACGGTATCTCTCTCCGGTCCTTGAGACACAACACAAAACCGTGACCTTCTTCCTGGGCCCCGAACTGATCGGGCAGGGAAACAATACCTACAACGCCGGGCAGGGAGGGGCGGTTCTGGGTGTCGCCCTTCCCCGCCTCCATTCCTACCTCACCTTCGACGGCGGGCTCCTTCGTTCCTCCGTGTCGGACGGCTGGGGAGGATACGAGGGGTTTTCCTGGTATGTCTCCTTCTGAAAAACTTCGTGCCGACGAACTCTTCCTGGCTTCGGAGGCCCGCCCGCTCCTTCTATTGTGGTACGACAAAAACAGGCGCGACCTTCCCTGGAGGAGGAGTCGGGATCCTTACAGGGTCTGGGTCTCCGAGATCATGCTCCAGCAGACCACCGTGAAGACCGTCCTTGGATATTACGACCGCTTCCTCGGGCGCTTCCCGACGGTCATTGATCTGGCCCGGGCCGATCTCTCCCTGGTCCTGAAGCTCTGGGAAGGACTGGGGTATTACCAGAGGGCCCGCAATCTCCACTGGGCCGCCGGGATCGTGGCCGGAAATCCCGGACCCTTGCGATGGCCCCAGTCCGTGGAGGAGTGGCAAAGTCTGCCCGGTATCGGCCGCTCGACGGCCGGGGCGATTTTTTCCCTCTCGACGGACCGGTGGGCGCCCATTCTCGACGCGAATGTCCGCCGGGTCACCGGGCGTCTCTTCGGTCTTCCTGACGTCCTTCCGGGGCGTGAGGCCCGCCTTTGGGCGGCATCCAACTCCTGGGGACCCGGAAATCCGCGTCCGGGCGACACAAACCAGGCCCTGATGGAACTGGGGGCCATTCTCTGTAAGCCCTCCGCACCCTCCTGCGACCAATGTCCGCTGGCCTCCCTCTGCCGGACCCGGAGCGCGGAATCAAAGGCTCCGGAGGCCCTTCCCGGATCCCTCCCGAAACCCCGTGCGGGAAAGAATTCCGTTCCGCTCCGGAAACGGGTGGCTCTGGTTCCCGCATCAGGTCTTCTCCACTTTGAGCCCCGCGGCGAAGGAAGGCTTCTGGAGGGGCTCCTGGAGGTCGCGGGCTTTCCCTCCCCCGGTCTGTCTCCGGGAGAGCGGGTGGGGGAGGGAGCCTATGGGGGGTGGCAGGTCGTGGAAGAGCTCTTTGCTGTACGCCACGTCTATTCCCATTTTCGGGAAGAGGTGCGCGTTTTCCTGGTCTCTCCCCCGCCTGGGGCGCCTGGGGCGAAAGACCTCGAGAGGGTATGCGACGGGGACGGGGCGGGAGTCCGCGCCTCCCTTTCGGAGGCGGACAGGCTGGCCCTGACGGGAGTGTCCCGGAAGATCGTGGAACGGCTCAAAAAAGAATTCTCCGGCAAGGGAACGATCTTATCCGGCGGGAGTCATCCGATGTCCTGATCCGGAGGATCGGCAAAATCCCGGAAGGTCCCGGCCGGACCCTCCTCGAGGAGGTCGACCCTGACGGAGGTCGTGAGGGTCGAGGATCCCTCCCCGCGATAGGAGCCTTCCGTAGGGAGGGTCTGGACGGGGTCGGCTGAAGAGACGAGGGCGATGTGGCGATCAGCCGTCAGGATCCCTTCGCTCGGGTCGAGTCCCCGCCAGCCGACCTCCGGGAGATAAACCTCGGCCCACCCGTGCAGGGAGGGAGAAGGGGGGACTGTCGGCAAATGGTAGCCGCTCGTGAACCTGGCCGCGATATTCAGGGAGCGGCAAGCCTCCATGGCCAGAAGGGCGAAATCCCGACAGGATCCGGATCCCTCCTCCAGGGTCTCCTCGGGAGAACGGGGAGGACCCTCCTCCCGGATCTGGGCCGTGAGAACTTCCGGAATGTGGCGGGCGAGGGCAATCAGGAAGGGAAGGGTCTCCATTCGGGACGCCTCCTTGAGATGGGTCAGAAATTTCCCAAACAGGGGCCCCCGTCCCGTGGACTTTTCCGGGGCCAGATAGGGGGAGAGGAGAGAGAGAAAGCGGGGGGGATAGGAGAGGGGAAGGGTTCCGGCCCGGGAATCGTGGAAGAGGAAGTCGAAGGGATTTGACCGAAAGGTCCGGACCCGGGACATTGTCTTCAGAACAAGCGTTTTTTGTGATCCCCGGAACCAGAGACGGTCGAGATCGTTTCCATCGAGGTCTGAAATGCGGTCGATCCGTTCGGGGCTGGGTGAGCTCTCGAGCCTGAAGGACAAAAGGGCCTGCGTCGCATCGGTCCGGGGGCGCATCCGGAGGAAGATCGGTTCGAAATAAACCGGATCCTCGAATGTAAAGCCGATTTCATGGGTCAGGGAAAAGAGCATGGGATCAGCCGGGACGGGACAGCTTGGAGAGGGCCTCCTGGATCCATTCGTCGGGAAGGGCCTCGACCGACGCCCGAAGCCGTTCCTGCCACCAATGGGGCAGGTGCTGGAGGTCCTTGCGGTTATACCGGTGATGAACAAGTTCCCGGGTCCGCTGGAGATAGAGGACCACGTCGATCGGGAAATCGACGTCAACCGCACTGATCCGGGTCGAGTCGAAGGAAAGGTAGGCGAGCTTGAGGGCCGATTCCATGGTGGAGGAGTGGCGAAGAACGCGGTCAAGGATCGGTTTGCCGTAGGAGCTTTCACCGATCAGAAAATAGGGGGTTGATTCGCTGACCTCCACCCAGTTCCCTTCGGGATAGAGAAGGTACAGCTTGTGCTCCCTGTCCTTTTCGAGCTGGCCCCCGACGATGGTGAAGAGATTGAAGTCGAGTCCGGCCTCCCGGAGGGCCGCCTTGTCTTCCGAGGCCACGCGGCGGACCTGGGTCGCAAACAGGTTGACGACCTGATAGAGCTTGTCGTAGCCGACCGTGCTTTCCTCCAGAACCTCCTCGAAATAGGTCATGGCCTTGTCCCGGACGGACCGGAGGCCCGACGTCATGAGAAAGAGAGGTCGATCTCCGATCCGGTGAAGTGTCACCTTCCGGGCGGTGGTATGTTCGAGGCCGGCGGTGATCCGTGTGTCCGCGATGCCTACCAGCCCTTCCCTGATCTTGATGGAGACGCAAAAAGTCATCGCGATCCTTCCGGCTTACTGACCCAGGATTTTTTGTGAAGGAACCTCGCCCCCCGACACCTTCGGGATCGCGAAGAAGGTCTCGTGGATCGCATCGTCGATCCGGTTCAGCTGGAGCTGCAGAGAATCGATGAATTCATGGAGTCCCTCCTTCATTATCTCTTCGATATCCGAATAATTCAAACGGGCCGCGAGCTGTCCAAGGCGCTGTTCCGCCACATTCCGGTACTGGTTTTCAGGGGTTCCGGTGATCGCCCGGAGAGACTTCTGGGCCCCCAACAGGCAAAAGGCGATCGCCCGGGGAAAGAAGCGGTCGAGAATCAGGAAATTCGCAACCTTTTCCGGGGTGATGCGGCGATGGCGCTTCCGGTACATTTCGAAGGAGCTGGCAGAGCGCAGGAGGGCGGCCCACTGGACTCCGTCGATCGCGCTTCCCACCCAGTCGGGAGAGGGGAGGAGAAAGAAGTATTTCACATCCAGGATGCGGGAGGTCTTGTCGGCCCTTTCGAGCATCTTTCCAAGCCGGAGAAAGTGCCAGGGTTCGCTCCGGGTCAGGGTCGTGGCGGTGATGCCGTCGAACAGGTGGCTCTCCATCTTCACCGAGGTATAAAAGGCGTGGGGGTTCCTGAGAATGGCATCCCCTTCCGCCGCCTCCCGGACCAGATGGTAGAACCGGTTTGCCTGCTCCCACATCTCGGAAGAGATGATTTCCCGGACGGATCGGGCATTTTCCCGGGCTGACCAGACGCAGGAAAGAATGGAGTTCGGGTTGTTGCTGTCGACGGTCAAAAAGCGTATGACGGACTCCTTCGTGGCCTCTCCGTAACTGGCCTCGAAGAGGGCCAGATCTCCGCTCGTAATGATCAGGGGGCGCCATTGGGCCCCTTCCAGAACCTCGCTGTCGAGCATGAGATTCAGATTGACGTCGATGAAACGGGCGACATTTTCGGCCCGTTCGAGGCTCCGGCTCATCCAGTAGATGGAATCGGCAACGCGGCTCAGCATGGACGCTCCTTTCGGGAAATGCGATCAGTCCTTCAGGACCCAGGTATCCTTGCTTCCGCCGCCCTGGGAGGAGTTGACTACGAGGGAATCCTTCTTGAGGGCGACCCGGGTCAGTCCGCCCGGGGTCACATAGATCCCCTTCCCATAGAGGATGTACGGACGCAAATCGACGTGCCGCCCCTCAAGGTGATCCTCCACCAGCACTGGGGCCCGAGAGAGGGACAGGGTTTCCTGGGCGATGTAATGTCGGGGGTTGGCCAGAATCCGTTCCCGGAATGCCTCCTGCTCCGCCCGGGACGCACAGGGCCCGATCATCATCCCGTATCCCCCCGAATCGTTGGTGGTCTTGACAACCATGGTCCCAAGATTGGAAAGGACATGGTCCCTCTCCCGGGGATCAGAACAGATCCAGGTGTGAACATTTTGGAGTATGGGATCTTCCTTCAAGTAGTAGTCGATCATCTTCGGAACCCAGGCATAGACGGCCTTGTCATCGGCAATCCCCGTTCCCGGAGCGTTGGCCAGGGCCACCTTTCCCGAACGGTAGACCTCCATGATGCCGGGAATTCCGAGAAGAGAGTCGGGCCTGAAGACCGTCGGATCGAGAAAGTCGTCGTCGATTCTCCGGTAGACGATGTCGACCCGCCGGGGTCCCTGGGTGGTCCTCATGGTCAGGAGGCCGTCCGCCACGTGGAGATCGGCCGGCTCCACCAGCTCGATTCCCATCTGCTGGGCGAGGAATGAGTGCTCGAAATAGGCCGAGTTGTAGACGCCGGGACTCAGAAGGACGACTGTGGGGGAGTCCGTGTGCGGGGCCAGCGACTCCAGAGATTCGAGGAGGCGAAGGGGATAGTCGTCGACGGAGCAGATGCGGGAGGTGGCAAAGGAGGCGGCAAAGGTCCGTTTCAGGACATGACGATTTTCGAGAACATAGGAAATTCCCGAAGGACACCGGAGATTGTCTTCCAGCACGAAAAATTTTCCCGACCTGTCACGGATCAGGTCCGAACCGGTGATATGGCACCAGATCCCGCCGGGAACGCGGAGGCCCCGGCATTCGGGACGGTAGGCCGTGGAGGACAGAATCAGATCTTCCGGAATGACCCGGTCCCGGATGATCATTTGTTTGCCGTAAACATCCTCGATGAAGAGATTGAGCGCAGTGATCCGCTGTTTCAGCCCCTCCTCCACAACCTTCCATTCCTGGGCCCCGACCACGCGAGGAATGATGTCGAAAGGCATGATTTTTTCAAGTCCGCGCTCATCGCTGTAAACAGTAAAGGTGACCCCCATCCGGTAGAGAGCGGTTTCCGCCGCCTTCTGGAGGCGGCCCAGTTCGCCGGTCGGAAGAGAGTCCAGAAGCTCGAATAAGACCTTTGCGGAAGGGCGCGGGATACCGGGAGCCTTGACGAGTTCGTCATAAAAAACCCCCGGATCGTAATTTGCCAGAAGAGTGTTCATGAAGGCGCCTCCTTGACCGGCGAGTGAAAGTATCGGATCCTTTTTCACGTCCCTTGAAGCAAGCCGGATGCCATTTTCGATGCCAGCTTTGATACAGGGTCTTCGGACAGGCGACCTCCTGAAATGGCAAGAAGAGGACAAAAAGGACAGAAAATGGGAAGGAAGATATTCATTTTTGTCCGATTTGTTGCCTGAGATGACCTCCTGTCCGAATGCCCCTTCCGTGGCAATAAAGTCTGGAAATGGAGGAGCCCGTGGCTGAATTTACGATCGACACCGCCCGACCGGAGGATATCCCGGCCCTTTCGGATCTTCTGGCCGAACTCTTTTCCCTGGAGACCGATTTTCGGGTTGACCGGAAGCGACAGATTCGGGGGCTCCGGATGATCCTCGCCTCCCCGGAGAGGGGAACCGTCCTTGTGGCCAGGGACACCACCGGGACCATTGTCGGCATGGTAAGCATCCAGCTTCTTGTCTCGACCGCGGCAGGCGGAATCTCCGGGCAGATCGAGGATCTGGTGGTCCAACGCGGGGTCCGGTCCCGGGGGATGGGATCCCGGCTTCTCCGGGAGGCGCTTGCCTGGGGACAATCCCGGGGAAGTCTCCGGTTCCAGCTTGCGGCGGACCTTCGGAATGCTCCCGCCCTCTCCTTCTACGCCCGCCGCGGCTTCCGGACCTCCTCCATGGGTGTGCTGTACCGTGATCCGGACCCGGGGAAGGCTCTCCGGACCGAGGACCCGGGAGAGGAGGGTGTTGTCAGGCTCCGGATCCCTGGCCCAATTCCTCCAGGGTCCGGATGAGGCCTTCGTCAATCTCCCGGTGCTGGGGAAGCAGACGGAGGGCCTCTTCAAAACGTCCCTTGCCGAGAAGGACCCCGATCTCCCCGCCAAGGGAGAGATGCTCCTTCCAGAGGCGGGCCGCCCGGTGATAGGCCGGGCGATTGCCGAAGGCCTCCTTTCCGGTCTCCTCGATCCACCTCCCGAGCGGGGAGGACTCCCCGGGCGGGGCCTCCATCTGGCCTTCAATCTGCCGGTAGAGACAGGAGCTCTGCCGGTGATGCTCCATAAGGTGGGCGAGAAGGGCAATCTGGCGGCGGCTCCAGGTTCGGGTGGACCATTCGGCCAAAAGAGGGTCGGGCCGGTAGGCCGCACACCAGGCCGGCAAATCGGCAGCCGGCATGGGACGGGAGATTCCGAAGCCCTGGGCCGTGTCGCAGCCAAGTTTCATGAGGACGACGGCATGCTCGGGGCTTTCGACGCCTTCCGCCACCGACTCGATCTCAAGGAGCCGGGCGCTGGTCAGGGTTCCGGCCACGATGGCCAGGTCCTTGGGGTCCCGGAGGACATTCCTGACGAACTGCAGATCCATCTTGATGAGGTCGGCAGGAATTTTTCGAAGGTAGGAGAGGGAGGCATGGCCGGTTCCGAAGTCGTCGAGGGCGATGGTGACCCCGCCTTTCCGGATCCGTGTCAGGAGATCCTGGACCGTCCGGATGTCCGAAAGGGCGGCCGATTCGGTCACCTCGATCTGGAGGCGCCGGGGAGAGAGGGTGGGATGGGCGGCAAGAAGGCGGAAAAGATCCTCCTCAAAGTGGGGGTCAAGAAAATGCCGGACCCCGATATTTACGGCAATGGTCAGGACCAGGCCGTCTTTTTCCCAGGCCCGGGCATAGTCAAGACTTTTCTCCAGCATGAAAAGTCCAAGCTTCCGGATAAGCGGCGAGGTATTTTCAACCTCCTGGATGAATTCCCCCGGGAGGAGAAGCCCCCTTTGGGGATGCCGCCAGCGGACAAGGGCTTCCGCTCCGTCCGGCAGACCCGTTCGGAGAGAGATTTGGGGCTGGACGTGGACCTCGATCTCCCGGTTTTCCAGGGCCCGTTCGAATTCGGAGCGGATGGTGACGCTCCGTTTGAGGCGGGCCTCCAGGGCTCCGGAAAAGACAGTCCAGACGCCGCGCCGGGTCTTGGACTCGTATAAAGCGAGGTCCGCCCGACGCAGGAGAATTTCCGGGCGGGTCCCTTGGGCGGGAAAAAGGGAGACCCCCAAGCTCATGGAAAGGCCCGACAGGCTCTCCCCTCCGATCAAAAATGGAATTTCCAGGGTTCGGGAGAGACCCCGGAGGAGGGCTGGCAGGGAATCTGGCTCCGAACCGGTTTCGGTCCCGGTAAGTCCCAGGCTGATGCCGTCTAAAAGGAGACCGAACTCGTCGCCTCCGAGGCGGGCCAGGATGTCATTGTGGCGAAGGATTCCCCCCAGCCGGCCGGCGACCTCACAAAGAAGCTGATCGCCGGTTCCGTGGCCGAGGCGGTCGTTGATCTCCTTGAAATTGTCGAGGTCGATCAAGACGACGGCGAAGGGGGACCCGTTTCCCTGTTCGCGGGCCACCCAGCTCCCTATGGTTTCGGTAAAGAAGAGCCGGTTCGGAAGGCCGGTCAGGCTGTCATGGGAGGAGTTGTGGAGGAGGAGACGTTCCTTTTCCTTGCGGGATTCCTCGCGGTCGAAGGCGTCGAGGGCAAACGAGGCGTTTTCGGCCACACGGTCGATCAAACGGGCCTTTTCATTGTCGAAGAATCCGGTCTCGGTGCTTGAGAGGAGCAGGACCCCGAAAAGATGTCCTCCCCTGAAAACCGGGAAGCCTCCGATAGAACGGATTCCCATTTCCGAATGAAGGTAACGGATTGCGGGGGAGGGAGCCTCCTTAAGGGTTGCCACCTGGAGGATCTCCCGGGACCGCTTTCGGACCACCCTCCCGAAAACCCCTTGCCCCGCCGGGTCTTCCGGGTCGCTATGGGGAATCAGCAAGGCGAAATCCTTGGGGGGTGGCCCCTCCCAGACGACGAGTCGCCCGGTTCCCGTGGAGCGGTCGAGGAGATAGAAGCTGGCCGTATGGCCATGCCCGTTACGGAGGATCGCCTGGCAGATCTCCCCAAACAGGGTTTCGGGGTGAGGCCGGCGAAGGAGAGTGGCGTTCGCCTCGGAAAGCGCCTGGTAAAGCCCTTTGAGCCTTACGTTCCTGATCTCGTTGTCCTGGCGCTCCTCTTCCCGTCGGAGATTGTTGAAACCGAATCTGATGTTGTCGGCAAAACGGGAGAGCAGGGCGACCCGTTCCCCGGTAAAATAGCCGGGATGGCTGCCTCCGACCACCAGGGAGTATGTGGAATCCCCTTCGTCTCCGATAGGAAGGACGGCGAGGGAGCCGATCCCGCGAGTCACCAGAAGGCGGGCCGGCTCCCACCCCTCCATGATCCCGGTGAGATCGTTTTCGATATAGGCAAGACCGCTCCTTAACGCCTTGCGGGAGAGGCCCTCGAGCCGCACATCCGGCCTGGCGGCCAGGGCTTCAAGCCTTTCGATGTCCTTGGCCTCCAGGAGGCCTGCGAAGCTTGGAAATCGGATTGTTCCGGACGGGTTATCCTCCCGTCTGACCCAGCAGGCTATGGCATTCTCCGTTTCACAGAGAATGCGGCAGGCCGAACCCAGGATCTCGGGAACGGGGGGAAGTAGAAGGAGCATGGCCTCGAAACGGGCCAGGGCCTCGTAGAAATTCCTGAGGAGAAGGCTTCTTTCTTCGGCGTGGCGTCTTTCCGTTTCGGCCTGGATCTTTTCGAGGGAGAGGGAAAGGGTTTCGGCGACCCTCCCCAGGGCGACCTCCATGGCGGGCGGAACGGAATGATGGTTCCGTGAGAGGATTCCCAGGGTCCCCTGGAGCCTCCCTCCGCAAAAGAGGGGAAAGACCGCCGCGCTTGCCCGCAATTTTTGGTCTGCGGTCGGAACCGGTTCGAGAAAGGGGAAGATCCGGGAGGAGGGGGTCAGGGTCAGGGATTGTTCGGTCAGGGGGCGCCGGGTGCGAAGGACCCAATGCTCGATCGTTTCTCTGTTGTCGAGGAGAAGCTGTGAGGATTCCGGGTCCATCCTGAACAAGGGGGAGTCCGGAAAAGAAAGTCGGGGGGAGGAACTCGCATGGGCCTCCAGGAGAATCTCACCCATCCCGTCGTCCGGGTCGACCCGGGTGGTCCAAACCAGGAGAAAGGGGCTGTGAGCGAGGATGATGCCCACCGCCCGCGAGAGGAGACTTTGGAGGCTCCCTTCCTCAAGGGCCAGGGAGGCGATCCGGGTGGTGGCGTAACCCAGATTTTCCAGGATGATCCGGTCACTGATGTCGACTAGGGTGGTGATCGTTCCCAGAGTCTGTTTCTCTTTTGAAATCAGGGGAGAACGGTCGACAAGAAGGTGGCGTTCCAGCCCATCCCTCCCGGTGACGGATTCGGTGGTATGAAAGGAGCGTCCCTGGGAAAGGACGGTCCGGTCGATGAGGAGGCTCTCCGCAGAAAAGTCTGAAAGCTGCGGGTACAGGAGTGCCACCTCCGAATCGGTTTTCCCCAGGAGTCCCGCTCCCCCGGCCGGAAGATCCAGAAGCTCTTCGGCCCGGGGCGAGAGCACGATCCATCGGCCTTTCTCGTCCTTGAGAAGGATGCCGTTCCCGGCCGAGGCCAGGACCCCCCGGAGAAGGTTGTCCCGGAGGGCAACGTTCTTCTGCTGTTTTTTGAAGAGGCGCAAGAGGGCCGCGAACAGGAGGGCTGCCGCCGACCCGGCCATGATCGCCAAAAGGGAGAGGGACAGAAGCCGGCTCCTTTGGTGGCGAAGGTCGTGAAGTCGGAGGCCGGCCGCCTTCCCCTCCCGTTCGGCAAGACGGTGCAACCGGGAGACCTTCGACAGGATGTCGCTTTCTGTCGTGAAAAGGCTCGAGTTCCCGGGAATGGATTCGGGACGCCCAATGTTTTGTTCCACTGATTCGAGGTCCCGGGCGAGAATCCTCAGGTCACGGTCGGCCGGAGGGGGGAGCCGGGTCTGACCCATGTCGGCAAAAGCGGCCTTCGATTGCAGGAGAAGACCCCGCAGGATGGCGCGGACGGGCGGGCCGACACTCTTTGCGGATTCCTCCAGGATCTTCCTGCGGAGAGTGGCGCTCCGGATCGACTCGAGATCGTTGTCCACACGCAGATAGAGGACAGTCCGTCTTTCGAGAGCCCGGGTCTTTAAGGAAAGATGACGTGTGGCCAGAAGGAGAAAAAGTGAAGACAGAAGGGAGAGAATCAGGAAAAAGAGGACAAGGGTCCGAAGGGTCAGGGATCGGAAAGAGGCCGTTCCCGGAGACAGCAAATCCGGACTTCCTTCAAGGGGTTTCAACAGGGCCGCTCCTCCAAATTCCGAAATCAGTTCGGGTCTCGAAAATCCCTGTCCGA